>JBFFZZ010000010.1:0-25294 GCA_041568335.1 Candidatus Polarisedimenticolaceae bacterium
CCTGAGAACGCCGTCGCCAACTCTTCGGCGCTGCGGGAGCTGCGCCGGGGGCCCCGGTGTCACAAACAACGACACGGTTGCGGCCCTGGTCCTTGGCGCGATAGAGCGCCGCATCGGCCGCGCGTACCAGCGCATCCATCGAGTCCACCCCTGCGCCGCCGGGGTAGGTCGCCACCCCGCCCGAGACGGTCACGGCGGTGGGGGACTCGCCCGCGTTGAACGTGAACTCGTCGACGGCGCGGCGGATGCGCTCGGCGACCCGCAGCGCCATCCCCAGCTCGGTGTGCGGGAGGATGATCGCGAACTCCTCGCCGCCGTAGCGCGCGGCGACGTCGTTCGCGCGGGCGCCGCCGGTCATCAGCAGCGCGAACTCCTCCAGGATCCTGTCGCCGGCCTGATGGCCCAGTGTGTCGTTGATCCGCTTGAAGTGATCGAGGTCGAAGAACACCAGCGACAGCGGAACACCGTAGCGTTCGGCGCGCGACCACTCGGCCTTCAGTCTCCGCTGGAACTCACGGAAGTTGTAGAGACCGGTCTTCTCGTCGACCATCAACAGCTGCTCGAGCCGTTCGTTGGTCGACGTCAGGTCGCGCACCGCCGACTCCATGTTGAGCAGCGCCTTGCGTTTGCGCAGCATCGCGCGTACCCGCGCGTCGATCTCCAGCACCTCGAACGGCTTTGTGATGTAGTCGTCGGCGCCGGCGGAGAATGCCTCGACCTTGCTGTCGGTATCCCTGCAGGCGCTCAACACCACGATCGGGATGGCGCGTGTCCTCGAGTCGCCCTTCAACTGCTGCGCGACACCGATTCCGTCGAGCCCCGGCATCCGCAGGTCGAGCAACAGGAGATCGGGGCTGGACTCCAGCGTCCGTTTCAAACCCTCGCGGCCGTCGCCGGCGTCGAGCACCTCCATCGAGTCGCCAAACCACTCGCGGATCAGCTGCGCCGTGGAGGGGTCGTCATCCACGACCAGGAGCCTGGGGGCGTGCTCCCGCTGTTCCGCGGTTGTGGTTGGCTCACTCATGCGAGACTCTCAGTCCATCTGTTTACGCAAAAAAGCCGGCACGTCCAAGTCGTCTTTCATCTTGCTGAAGTTGGGCGTGAAACCGTCGTCGTTCGAGTCCAGCTCGGGCGGGTTCGCCGCATCGTGGCGGGCAAACGCACCCATGCGATCGGCCGGCTGCTGGGCCAGTTGTTCCGGCATCGATGCGGGGTCCGCGAACGTCTGTTGGACGGGAGCCGTCACGACCTCCTGGTCGAACACCTCGGTGTGGCGCGCCACGGCGTGACGCACGTCGTCGCGCGGGAAACCGGTCGCGATCACGGTGACCTTGACGCCGCCCTTGGTGCCGCGGTCGATGACGGTCCCGAAAATGATGTTGGCGTCGGGGTCGGCCGCCTCCTGCACGATGGCGGCGGCCTCGCCGACCTCGTGCAGGGTCATGTCCTCGCCGCCGGACACGTTGATCAGCACACCGCGAGCACCGTGGATCGAAGCGTCCTCCAGCAGCGGCGAGGAGATCGCGCGTTGCGCCGCTTCCATCGCGCGGTGCTCACCCTCGGCCGTCCCGGTGCCCATCAACGCCATGCCCATCCCGGCCATCACGGACTTGACGTCGGCGAAGTCCAGGTTGATCTCGCCGGGCACCGTGATCAGATCCGAGATGCCCTGCACCGCCTGCCGCAGGATGTCGTCCGCCATCATGAACGCCTCGTTCAGCGGCGTCGCGCGCTCGACCGTGTGCAGCAGCTTGTCGTTGGGGATCGTGATCACCGTGTCGACCACCTCCCGCAACGCGGCCAGGCCCTCGACCGCCTGAATGTGGCGTCGGCGCCCTTCGAAACCGAACGGCGTCGTGACCACCGCGACCACCAGCGCGCCCATCTCGCGCGCAAGGTTGGCGATGATCGGTGTCGCTCCGGTGCCGGTTCCGCCTCCCAGACCGGTGGTCACGAAGACCATGTCGGCGCCGTTCAAGACGTCGATGACGGTCTCGGTGTCCTCCAGGGCCGCCGAGCGGCCGATCTCCGGGTTGCCGCCCGCGCCCAGTCCCTTGGTGAGCTTGGCCCCGAGCTGCAGCTTGACCGGCGCCTTGTTGTTCTGGAGCGCCTGGCAGTCGGTATTGGCGGTCAGAAACTGCACGCCCTCCACCTTGGAGGAAATCATGCGGTTGACCGCATTGCCGCCTCCTCCGCCGATGCCGATCACCTTGATGACGGCGGAGCCGGATCGCGCGTCCTCCAGTTCAAGCCGCGCCGGCCGTGTCCTGCCTTTGCCGGCTTTCTTCTTTTTCCCATCGTCCATCGTGATCATCTCGTCCCCCAACTGTTCCTTATCGCAGGAACGTAAAACCGATCAAAACATCTCCGTCAACCACTGGCGGACACGGCCTCCCACCTTGCCGATGCCGCTCGTCTGCAGGGCCAGCGGAATCCGCCGCTTCGCGCCTTCATCCAGGTGCCGCGCTCCATACAACGCCAGGCCGATCGCGGCGGCATGCTGCGGTCCCGAGAACGGCTCGACCAGTCCGCCCGCGCCGCTCGGTTTCCCCAGCCGCACCGGCATGTCGAACACCTGTTCGGCCATCTCCGTCATGCCGGGCAACAGGCTGCCCCCGCCGGTCAAGACCACCCCGGCGTTGAGCATCTTGTCGAACCCGGCCCTCACGATCTCGTTGTGGAACAGCGTGAAGATCTCCTGCGCCCGGGGCTGGAGAATCTCCGCCATCACCTGATGGGAGAGCTGTCGAGACTTGCGCCCGCCGACCGTCGGCACCTCGATCACCGTGTTCTCTTGAACCAGTGAGGCCAGCGCACATCCCTGACTCTTCTTGAGCCGCTCGGCATCGGGGATCGGCGTGCGCAGGCCCACGGCAAGGTCGTTGGTGAAATGGTCCCCTCCCACCGGCAGCACCGCGGTGAACCAGATGCTGCCTTTCTCGAAGATCGCCATGTCCGTCGTCCCGCCGCCGATGTCGATCAACGCGACCCCGAGGTCCTTCTCATCCTTGCTCAGCACGGCCTCCGCCACCGCGCACTGCTCGAGCACCGTGTCACGCACCTCGATCCCGGAACGGTTGGCGCAGCTGACCAGGTTCTGTACCGAGGTCGTCGCCGCCGTGATGATGTGCACGTTGGCCTCGAGCTTTGCGCCCACGAGACCGACGGGCGAGGCGATCCCGTGCTCGTCGTCGACCACGAACTCCTGCGGGAGCACGTGCAGGACCTCGCGATCCTGCGGGATGCTGACGGCGCGCGCGGCGTCCATGACACGCTTGACGTCGTCCGGAACGATCGTTCGATCGCGCCCCGCGACGGCAACGACGCCACGCGAGTTGAACGAGCGGATGTGGCCGCCGGCGATCCCGACAACCGCCGACTCGATGTTGAGGCCGGCCATGAGCTCGGCTTCCTCGACCGCGGCCTTGACGGCGTGGACCGTCGCGTCGACGTTGACGACGACGCCCTTGCGTAAGCCGCGCGACGGGGCTTCGCCGAGACCGACGATGTCCACCTGACCGCGCTCGTTGACCTCGCCAACCACACAGCAGATGTGCGTGGTGCCGATATCCAGCCCAACGGTGTAGTGTTCGCTCTTAGGCATGTTCCACCTTTTCCCGAAATACATTCATGGACGCAATGGTTTGACGACGATGCGCTGCGACCAGCGCAGATCTACGTAATCAAGCTCGCCGGTGCGGTTGCCGATCGCCTGGCCCAGATCGAGCCAGCGATCGACGTTGCGTTCGATCCTCTCGGGATCGAGCAACAATCGCGGGCCGCCACCGACGGTCCGGACGGCGATATGAGTCGGCCTGGAGACGTTCAGCTCGGCGAGTCGCGTGGCGAATCGCGGCGCGCGCAGGTTGAGCCGTTCGATCATGAACACGCCGCGCCGCAACGCGGCGATGAGCTCCCGGCCCTTCAGCCCGTCCAACCCGGTGATGACCGGAAGATCGTCGGCGCCGGTCCCGGTCAAACCGATCACGTAGCTCTCGCGGTCGACCAGGTGGGCGACACCCTCGATAAGGGCGACGGCGGTCGGACGCCGCTCGACGACACGAATACGGATGGTGCCCGGCAGCACACGTTTGACCGTCGCCGAGCGTACCCAAGGATCGAGCGCCGCGGCACGCTCGATCTCGTAGAGGTTCACCGAGAAGATGTTGCGGCCGGCATAGCGCCGGCGTAGCTGGGCTTCGATGCCGCTCACGGACGCGCGTTCCACGCGCTCGATACGAAACGTGTCGATCGCGAACTCCGGACCGCCGAGCAACTTCGACGAGGCCTCGATCGCCGCGTAGACGATGCCGCCGGCGATCAGCGCGTTGGCCAGGAGGATGCCCGACCAACCGATCAGCTTGCGCGTCAATCGTTGCTTACGGACCCGCTGGTTGGCCTTGCGACGCCAGTACTTCTGATCCATATCGGCGAGGATCGGCTTGCGTTTCCGTGTGGTCATCGCGTCGCCCTCGCCGCCCTCGCGGACCTGGTCCCGCGTCGCCCCGGCCGGCGGCCGCCCTGCTTGACCAGGGCGTCTCCCGCGCGCCACACGTCGCCGGCGCCGAGCGTCAAGACGATCGAGCCGGGCTCGATCAGCTCGCGCAACCGAGCGGGCAGTTTTTTCTTGTCGGGTTCGTAGTGCACCGCGGGGTGCCCGCTGCGCCGGATGGCATCGGCCATCGTCGACCCGTCCACACCGGGAACCGGCCGCTCACCGGCCGGGTAGATGTCCGTCACCAGAACGAGGTCGGCGAGACCGAACGAGCCGGCGAACTCCTGCAGCAACGCCTCGGTTCGCGAATAGCGGTGCGGCTGGAACGCCACGATGAGCTTGCCCTCGAACGCCGCGCGAACGGCCTCCAGAGTAGCCCGGATCTCCGTTGGGTGATGACCGTAGTCGTCGATCACGGTTGCGCCGCGGGCCTCGCCGCGCACCTGCAGTCGACGATCCACACCACGGAAGGCCTTCAGCGCGGCGACGATCGTGGTGAACGGAACGTCCAGCTCCAGGCCGACCGCAAGCGCGGCCAGGCTGTTGGCGACGCTGTGACGACCCGGTTGTTGCAAGGCGACCCGGCCGAGCTCCTCGCCGAACGCCCGGGCGGTGTAGCGCGTGTTGAAGCCGTCGACCTCGATCTCCGCCGCACGCACGTCGGCGTCGTCGTTCTCGCCGTAGGTGATGACCTTACGGTCGATATGCGGGAGGATCGCCCGGACGTGCTCGTCGTCGCCGCAGACGATCGCCGCGCCGTAAAACGGAACCCGTCCCAGGAACTCGGCGAAGGCCTTGCGGATATCGTCGATCCCCGCGTAATGGTCCAAATGCTCGCGGTCGATGTTGGTAACCACGGCGATCGTCGGTTTCATCTTGAGGAAGGAACCATCGGACTCGTCCGCCTCGGCAACCATCATCTCGCCACGCCCGAGCTTGGCACCGGAGCGCAGCTTGCCGACGCGACCACCGATCACGACGGTGGGGTCGAGCTTGCCGCGCGTCAGCACCTCGGCGACCATCGCGGTGGTGGTCGTCTTGCCGTGCGCGCCGGCGATGGCCACGGCGTACTTCAGCCGCATCAGTTCCGCGAGCATCTCGGCACGGGGGATGACCGGGATGTGCAACCGACGCGCCTCGACGACTTCAGGGTTGTCTTCCTTGACCGCCGACGAGATAACCACCACGTCTGCGTCGTGCACGTGTCCGGCGGAGTGACCCTTGTGCACCTTCGCACCGAGCTTCTTGAGCCGTCGGGTGGACGTGTTGGTCGCCAGGTCCGATCCCGACACGGGGTAACCAAGATTGACAAGGACCTCGGCGATGCCACTCATGCCGGAGCCGCCGATCCCGACGAGGTGCATGCGTCTGGCCTTACGAAACACCGGCGTCTCCTTTGCGGTCCAGGAGTCCGCGGGCGATGGCGACGATGTCGCGCGTGGCATCGGGCGTGCCGAGCCGGCGAGCGCACGCGCCCATCCGGCGCAGCACTTCGCGATCGGCAAGTAGTTCCTCGAGAACTCCCACGAGACGGCCGTCGTCGAGCTCGGCATCCGTCACGACGCGGGCGGCACCCACCCTGGCGATGGTTTCGGCGTTGTGCCGTTGGTGGTCGTCCGCCGCATGAGGGTAGGGAATGAGAATGGCCGGTCGGCCTGCGGCGGTCAGTTCGGCCAGGGTGGACGCCCCGGCGCGACAGACAACGAGATCGGCGGCGGCCAGTCTCGCGGGCATGTCATCGAGAAACACGTGAACCTCGTACAGACCTTCGGGGTAGGCGCGCACCGCTTCGCGGACCGCATCCGCGTCGGCTTCGCCACACTGATGGACGATCCGCGGTGCCGGATCGAGACCGGCGAGTTCGGGCACGATCGCGCTCATCGCGCGATTGATGGAGTGGGCGCCACGGCTGCCACCGAACACGAGGAGCGAAAGGCGCGAGTCGAGCGGCGGCGGCGCGGTTTCGAAGAATTCGGCCCGGACGGGGTTGCCCGTGACGATCCCGATACCGCCCAAACGTTCGCGCGCGTCCTCCGAAGGCAGGCAGACGGCATCGACGCGCGACGCCAACCAACGGTTGGTCGCGCCCGGAAAATGATTCTGCTCCAGCACCATCGTCTTCATGCCCGTCCAGGTCGCGGCCAGGACCGCCGGTCCCGATGCATAGCCCCCGACGCCGACCACGAGGTCCGGCCGGTGGCGTCGCATCCAGAAAGAACAGCGCAATACGGCTCTCGCGGCGGCGAATGCCGCGCCGAGCTTCGCGAACGCGCCGCGACCCTTGATCCCCGACACACGCAGCGAAACCAACGGGTAACCGGCGCGTGGGACCAGTCGTTGCTCGATCCCACGCTCGGCGCCGATGAACGTGATCGCCGTCGACTCTCCGAGCTCGTCGCGCAGCGCGGCGGCGACCACGAGCGCAGGGTACAGGTGACCCCCCGTCCCGCCGCCGGCAAACACGATCTTGTATCCATCACCATCCACATCAATTCGAATGCTGCGAAACATTGAGCAACAGACCGACGCCGGTCATCGAAACGACCAGCGACGAGCCGCCATAGCTCACCATCGGTAACGACAGTCCCTTTGTCGGCAGCAGGCCGACGCACACGCCCATGTGCACGAACGCCTGGATGACGATCAGCAGCGTCACGCCGAGCGCCAGGTAAAAACCGAAACGGTCGGGCGCGCGCCAGGCCGCGCGGATCCCGCGCCAGAAGATCAGCATGAACGTCAGCAGCAGCCCGATCGTGCCCAGCAGCCCGAGCTCTTCGCCGATCACCGAGTAGATGAAGTCGGTGTGCGCGCCGAAGATATAGAACGCTTTCTGCTGGCCCTGGCCCAACCCTTGGCCGGTGAGGCCGCCGCTGCCGATCGCGATCAACGATTGGTTGAGCTGGAAGTTCGAACCGAGAAGCTCGGTGCCGGGATTCAGGAAAGCCTTGATCCGCGTCAGCCGGTAGGGCTCGGCGACGATCGCGGCGAGCACACCGAGGACGCCGACCGCGGTGGTCCCGGCGATCCAGCGCCAGCTCAAGCCCGCGACGAAGATCATGACGAACGCTGTGGTACCGATGATCAGCGCGGCTCCCAGATCCGGTTCGATCACGACGAGCCCGCAGATCGGTCCCACGGCGAGCATCGTGGGCAGGCTGACCGCCTGGAACTCGTTGACGCGCTCATCCTTGCGCGACAGCATCCAGGCCAGGAACAGCACGACGGTGAGCTTGGCGATCTCGGAGGGTTGGATCTGGATCGGACCCGCGAACAGCCAGCGATGCGCCCCTCCTCGGGCCGGCATCGCCAGGACGAGGACCAGCGCGGCCAGTGTGACCGACACCGATCCGAGAACCAGTGCGCGATTGGAGAGCTTCTGGTACGGGAAGGACAACGCCGCGAACAACCCGGCGAACCCCGCGAACAGGAAGATCAGGTGCTTGATCAGGTAGCCGCTCGCGGACTCGAGCGACGTCATCGCCTCGTAGGTCGACGCGCTGCCCACCATGAACAGGCCGAACACCGCCAGCGCTCCGACGGCAAAGAACAACCAGCGATCGAACACCATTCGCTTAGGCATGCGAGTCTCCGAGCGCGCGGACGGCACGCCGGAACGTTTCGCCACGGTGTTCGAAACTCTCGAACTGATCGAACGAAGCGCAGCCCGGAGAGAGAAGCACCACGTCGCCACTTTCTGCGGCTTCCAGCGCCGTCGCGACGGCACTCTCCAGGTCGCCGCACTCCGTCGTCTTGCAGGCCCCGGCGAAACGGCGGGCCAGGGGTGCCGGATCACTCCCGATCACGTAGACGGCTCGCGCCCGCCCGCCAACGTGCTCGATGAGGGAGTCCCAGTCGCCGCCCTTGTCCTTACCGCCCACGATCAGGTGAATCGTGCCGGCCTCGAACGCCCCCAGGGCCGGTAGCGTCGCGGCGGGGTTGGTCGCCTTCGAGTCGTTGTAGAACGCGACGCCACGGATCTCGGCGACGTGCTCCAGCCGGTGCGGCAGCGGCTCGAACGAGCTCAGTACCGCGTCGATCGCATCGACCGGGGCTCCGACCAAGCGCGCGGCCAGCGCAGCGGCCAGCCCGTTCGACAGGTTGTGCGTCCCGGGAAGCGAGAGCGCGTCGACACTCAGCAGTTTTTCTTCACCCGAATCCGTACGCAGGACCAGCCTGCCGTCGCGCACGAAGCCACCTTTCGAAACCTCCCGGGTGGTCGAGATCCGGTGCAGCCCGGTGCGGACGGCGGACTCGAAGCGCGCGGATGCGACATCGTCGGCGTTGAGCACCGCCCGATCGTCCTCCTTCTGATTCTCGAAGATCCGCGCCTTGGCCGCGGCGTAGGCGTCCAGGTTCTCGTGACGGTCCAGGTGATCGGCGGAGAGGTTGAGCAAAACCGCGACGAACGGCCGGAACGTCTCGATGGTCTCGAGCTGGAACGACGACAGCTCGAGCGCGTGCACGGCATCCGCCGCATCGTGGTCGAGCAAGCCGGCGAGCGGCGTATCGAGGTTGCCGCCGGTACCGCCGCCGATCCCCGCGCTACGCAGGATCGCGCCGGTCATCGCCGTCACCGTGGACTTGCCGTTGCTGCCCGTGATCCCAACGATGCGCCCACGCGTGAACCGCGCGGCGAGCTCGACCTCGCCCCAGACCGGGACCGACAGATCACGAGCCGCGCGCACCACGTCGATGTCGAGCGGCACACCCGGGCTGAGCACCAGCAGATCCGCGTCTTGCGCCAGCGACGCCGGATGACCGCCGGGATGGAGCCGCACCCCGACACCGGCCAGGTCGCGTGCTTCCTGGTTCAACTCCGCCGCCTGACGCCGGTCCGCGAGCGTGACCCGGGCGCCATGCTCGAGCGCCAGCAGCGCCGCCGCCCGCCCGCTCTTGCCCGCCCCGAGCACGAGCACACGGGACCCGTCGAGATCGGGGAACGGTGCGGCGAACCGGGTTGCTGTCATCGTGACTTCCTGACTCATCGCAGTTTCAACGTGGCCAGCGCCAGCAGCGCGAAGATGATCGCCATGATCCAGAAACGGATCACCACTTTGCTTTCACTCCAACCACTCAATTCGAAATGGTGATGCAACGGCGCCATGCGGAAAATCCGGCGGCCGCGCAGCTTGAAGGAACCGACCTGCAGGATCACGGACAGGACCTCGAGCACGAACAACCCGCCGACGAGGATCAACAGCAGCTCCTGCTTGATCAGGATCGCCACCGTACCCAGCGCGCCACCCATCGCCATCGATCCGACGTCGCCCATGAAGATCTCCGCCGGATGGCTGTTGAACCACAGGAACCCGAGACAGGCGCCCAGGACCGCCCCGCAAAAGACCGTCAGCTCGGCGACACCCTTGACCGTGAAAATGCCGAGGTAGTCGGCGACGATGGCGTGACCCGCGGCGTAGACCAGCACCGTGAACGCGGTCCACGCGATCAGCAACGATCCGATCGCCAGCCCGTCCAGACCGTCGGTCAGGTTGACCGCGTTGCTCGACGCGACCAGCACGAGCACCACGATTCCCACATAAAACCAGCCGAAATCCGGTGTGAAATTCTTGAAGAACGGGAAGATCATCTGCGTGGTGAACACACCCGCCGCCGCCAGCTGGTGTAACGCGATGCCGATCACCAGGGCCGTGCCGATCTGTAGGCCGAACTTGGTCCGCGCACGCAGGCCGAGGTTCCGTTTCCTGGCGACCTTGAGGTAGTCGTCGATGAACCCGATGCCGCCGAACGCGATCGTCGATCCGATCGCGATCCACGTGAAGCGGTTGCTCGGATCGGCCCACAGGACGGTGGGCAAGACAACCGCGGTGATGATCAGCAGGCCGCCCATCGTGGGGGTGCCTTTCTTGGAGTGATGCGACGCGGGACCTTCCTCCCGTATCTCCTGACCGATCTGGAACTGCTGCAGGCGCCGGATCATCCAGGGTCCGAGCAGCAAGGCGACCAGCAGCGCGGTCAGTGTCGACATCGCGGTGCGGAACGTGATGTAACGGAACACGTTGAACGCGCCGATCTGGTCCTGCAGCCCCCACTCGAGATACAGCAGGTAGTAGATCATTGGCCGACCTCGTGGTTCACCGGGGCCGGGCCTTCCGGGGCCGAGTGCGGCGCAAGCTCTTCGACGAGCCGCTGGACGACGCGCTCGAGATGCATGCTGCGCGAGCCCTTGACCACGATCAGGTCGCCATCGCTGAGGAACTCGACAATCGATTGGGTCGCCTTGTCCACGTCCGGGTGGTGATGGACCTCCGGGACGCCGGCCCGTCGCGCAGCCTCGGCCGCGCCCCGCGAGAGTTTCCCGATCGTCACCAGCATCCCGATCCCGGACGAACCGCAGCGCTTGCCCACCTCGCGATGGAGCGCCGGCCCGAGTTGGCCCAGCTCGAGCATGTCGCCCATGATCAGGACGCGGCGTCCACGCGGGTCCGATTGGCGCAAGGTCTCGAGCACCGACGCCATCGCCGACGGGCTGGCGTTGTAACAATCGTCGACGACCTGGATGTTGCGACGCAGGTTGTGCACCTGGCCGCGGCCCTTGTCCGGGCGGAGCTGCTCGATCTTCTGCGCGGCGCCTTCGAGATCGCCGCCCGCCGCGGCGATCGTGGCCAACGCCGCGAGCGCGTTGAGCGCCGCGTGTCCACCGCCGATCCTGAGCTGGAGCCGCATCGAGCGGCCGTTGTGATTGACGGTCAGGCCGGCACCGGGAACAAACCGGTTGTCCAGAGCTTCGAGCCGCAGATCCGTCCCGACGTCGTGGCCGAATGTCACCTGGGGGCCGATGTGTCGAGTCGCCTGCACGCGGACGTGGACGTCATCCTGGTTCACGACCGCGATCGCGTCGTCACGCATCAGCGCGAACAGCTCGCCTTTCGCGGCCGCGATGTCCTCGAGCGAGCTGAAGTTCTCGAGGTGCGCCGCCCGAACGTTGGTCACGAGCCCGATGTCGGGGTCGACTATCTCCGTGAGGTGCGCGATCTCGCCGGCCGCGCTCATCGCGATCTCAAGCACGATCATCTCGATGTCGTCGGGGCAGGCGAGCAAGGTCAGGGGAACACCGAGATGATTGTTGAAATTGCCCGGCGTGCGGTAGACCCGGAACCCGGCGGTCAAACCCTCGGCGACCATTTCTTTCGTCGTGGTCTTGCCGTTGCTACCGGTGATCGCGATCCAGGTCGCTGCGGAGAAGCGCTTGCGCATGGCTCGACCGCAGTCGGCGAGGGCGGCAACGGTGTCCTCGACCTGAATCAGCACACCGGGAGCGTTCTCCAAGTCGGGGACGTGTTGCACGATCCCGACGACGGCTCCCGCGGCGCGTGCTTCGCCGAGGAATCGGTGCCCGTCGGAGCGTTCGCTCGTGATGGCGAAGAATGCGGACTCCCGCTCGAGGCGTCGCGAATCGATCCCGTACGTCACGACCCGGGTCGACTCGTCCCCGCGGACGATCTGTCCACCGCAAGCCTGCGCGAGATCGCCGGCGCTCAGCTCAGGCATGCGCGCCTCCACCTCGGGTCTCGAGACACTCCGCGGCGACTTCCCGGTCGTCGAAACGCTCGACACGCGGGCCGATCGTCTGGGTCGTCTCGTGTCCCTTGCCCGCGATCACGATCAGGTCGCGGTCGTCGGCTTCCTCGATGGCCAGCCGGATGGCCTTGCGCCGATCGACCTCGCAACGAATCTCCGCGCCGGTCACCCGCGCGGCGCCGGCACGCACCTCATCCACGATCTTCTGCGGGTCCTCGCCCCGCGGATTGTCCGACGTGATGAAACTGACATCCGCCTGCTCCGCGGCGACCCGCCCCATCTCGGCGCGCTTGCCTCGGTCGCGATCACCGCCACAACCGTAGACCGCGAGCACCCGACCGGGGGAAAGCGAGCGCGCCAATTTCAATACCCGCTCCAGCGCATCCGGTGTATGCGCGTAATCGACCCACACCCCGAACGGCTGACCCCGATCGATGCGTTCGACGCGTCCTGGGACACCGCGCAGGTGGCGCAGACCGGCCGCGATCGACGGAGCGTCGTACCCGAGGCAAACGGCACATGCCGCCGCCGCCGCCGCGTTGTCGAGGTTGAACTTCCCGGGAAGCGAAAGCTCGATCTCGAACACACCGTCGGGCCCCGTCAGCGTCGCGGTCGATCCGTCCAGCCGGCACATCTCATCGCTCAACCGCACATCCGCGGTATCCGCTCGTCCGAAGCGCAACGTCGCGGCCCGCGTCCGCCGCGCCAGCCGCTCGCCCCACGGCGAGTCGGCGGAGATCACGGCGCGATCGCGCGGACCGAGTTCTTCGAACAGCCGCGCCTTGGCGTCGAAGTAAGCGTGTTCACTTTCGTAGTAGTCGAGGTGATCGCGCGTCAGGTTGAGGAACGCGGAGACGGCGAAACGCGCGCCGTGGACTCGGTCGAGGCTCAAGGCATGCGACGACACCTCCATCGCCACGACCTCCGCGCCCGCGCCACGCATCGTGTCGAGGATGCGAAAGAGATCGGTCGCCTCGGGCGTCGTGCGTTCGAGGGACTCCTCCAAGTCGCCGTAGGCGAAACCGGTGGTCCCGATCCGCCCGGCTCGCTTGCCCGCGGACTGCGCGATCGACTGGACCATGTAGGAGACGGTCGTCTTACCGTTGGTACCGGTGATCCCGACCAGCGTCAGCGCCTCGTCCGGTCGTCCGTAGAATTCCTTCGAGATCGGCCCCGTGGCCCGCCGCGGTTCGTCGACACGAACCCAGGCGATGCGCGGGTCCACTTGAGCCGGCCGCGGCGACGCCGCGACGACCGCGCACGCCCCACGCTCGATCGCCTGCGGTACGAAGCGCTCCCCATGGACGTTCTCGCCCGCCAGGGCGAAGAAGAGATCACCCTGACCCACGCGCCGCGAATCGAGTTGCACGCCGCGGATCTCGGGATCGACCTCGAGCGAGTCGAGAGGCACGATGGACGCGCCCTCGAGGAGGTCGGACAGTCTGGGGCTCGCGACGCTCATCCCGAATCCCTCGCCCGCAGATCGCACACGCCGCCCGGTGGCAGGGCCGTTCCCGGCGCCGGTGACTGGGAGATCACCTTTCCGCTTCCGTCCACACGCACTCGATACCCGTGTGCCGAGAGTGTCGCGATGGCCTCGCGCAGTGTCCGTCGCCGCACATCCGGGACGCGCCCGGGTGTCCGGACGGCGAGTTTTGACGCGCCATCGGCCGTTTTCGCCGCCCTCGGGGGAAGGCCCACGCTCAGCGGCGGTTCGGAATCTTTCGGCACCCTGAGGTATTGCAAGGCTTCGGCCAAGATGCGGCCGAACACCGGTGCGGCGATCTCACCACCCTGACGGCGAGTGCCGCGCGGCGAATCCAGCATCACGAGCACGACCAGAGCCGGATCGCTGGCCGGCGCGAAGCCGACGAACGAGGCGATGAATTCGTCCTCGGAGTACCCTTCACCCTTGGCCCGGGCCTTCTGGGCGGTTCCCGATTTGCCGGCGACGCGATAACCCGGCAGACGTGCCGAGGTACCCGACCCCTTCTCGACGACCGCTTCGAGCATCGAGCGCACCGTCCCTGCCGTGCGCGTGGATACGACGCGATACGCCGGAGCGGGCTCGAACAACGCCACGCGGCCGTCGGCGTCCTGTGTTCCCAGACCGATGCGTGGCTCGACACGCACCCCGTCGTTGGCGATCGTCGCCATCGCCGAGGCGATCTGTAACGCGGTCGCACCGATCTCCTGGCCGAACGAGACCGAGTCGTGGGTGAAATCGCTCCACTTCTCGATGCGGGTGACCTTCCCCGGTGATTCCGCCGGCAGCTCGATCCCCGTGCGGCGGCCGAAACCGAAACGCAGGATCCCCTCGCGCAACGTCGCGGCGTCGAGACGGCGGTTGATCTTGGTCATGCCGATGTTGCTCGACTTGGCCATGATCATGCTCGGGGTCAGCATGCCGTTCTTCGAAACGTCGTTGATCACACGGTTGTAGCGCGTGCGGTACGGGTTGCCGTCGTGACAGTAGATGCGTTCCCCGAGGTCGACCTTGCCGTTCTCGACAGCAAGCGCCATGGGGACGATCTTGAACGTGGAACCGGGTTCGAAGTAGTGCTCGATGGCTCGATTCGCCCGCGCATCCACGCGTGCCCGGCGTTTGCCGCCGAGGTCGATCGTCGGCCGGTTGGCCATCGCCAGAACCTGACCCGTCTCCGGATCGAGCATCACCGACATCGCGGCTTTCGCGCCGGTGCCGCGCATGGCCGCGTCGAGCTCGCGTTCCAGCAGGTGCTGCAACGAGAGGTCCAGCGTCAACCGGACGTCGGAGGACTGCCGGGCGGGCTCGCGTACGGGTTGGCGGATCAAACCGTCGCGCGCATCGCGCAGCACCAGGTAAGTCGTGGGATCGCCCTGCAACGTTTCGTTGAACCGGCTCTCGGTTCCCGCGACGCCGTTGCCGTCGATATCGGCAAACCCGATCACGTGCGATGCGACGCGGCCACGCGGATAAAACCGCTTGGTTTCGGGCTCAAAGCCGAACGGCTTGTCTCCACCGATGGCGAGCAACGGTTCGCGGTCGTCGGTTTCCTGGCCGAGCCGTTCGACCTCACGGGCAATTTCCGGCTCGAGGAAGCGGTGCAAGTAGACGAACGACTTTTTCGAGCTCAGCTCGGCGACGATGTCCCGGTGCGACATCGCGATCTTCCCGGAGAGCACACGAGCGGCAGCCTGCGGATCTTTCACCCGCTTGGGATGCGCGTAGAACGATCGCGTCTTCAGGCTGACCGCGAGTGTCCGGCCATGCCGGTCGAGCAACGCACCGCGCCGCGCCTGCAATGTGAAGACGTCCTTGTGTTGTTCCGTGGCCCGTGCGGTAAAGCGCTGATGATGCGTCACCTGCAGACCGTACAGCCTCGCACCGACCGCGAGCGCAGTCAGACCGACACAGAAACACACCACGATGAGCCGGAATCGAAGTACCCGCGGCATCCCCTACTCGAACCGCCGCGGTCGCGGGGACGCGGATCCCGACGTGCCTTCGGGCACGCGTGCCAGCATCGTGTCACCGCCCGCATCCTCGAAGGGAACGATGACGATCTCCGTTGCTTCCGGTCGCTCCAGCCGCTTTCGAGCCGCCCACCGTTCGATGCTGTGCATCGAGGCGACGGCCGCTTGACGCACCTCGAGCCTCCGTTCCAGCTCGTCGAGGTCCTCGCGCTGACGTTCGATCGATTCGATCTCGTAGGACAGCTGCAGACAGGTGTTCTGCTCGTACAGGTAGACGCCGGCCGGCACGAGAGCGGCACCGAACATCAACAACGCGGCCCACAAGCCGCGGGCGCGCTGAACGTCCCGTTCGCGGACCAGCGCGCGATTCCTCCAGCGGCGCTCACTTCGGTTGCCAGCCATCGGTCGTCACAGCCTCTCGGCGACGCGCAGACGGGCGCTGCGCGCGCGCGGGTTGCGGTCGATCTCTTCCTCGGATGGCCGAACCGGCCGGGTGGTCACGACGCGGATCAGGTTCTCCTTGCCGCAGCCGCAGACCGGGAGCTTCGGCGGACAGCTGCAGCGGTTGGCCAAGGCGCGCATCGAGGTCTTGATCGCTCGATCCTCGAGCGAGTGATACGAGATGAAGGCGAGCCGGCCGCCCCTCGGGAGCATCGAGACGGCGTCGCTCACCAGCTGCTCCAAACCCTCGATTTCCCCGTTCACGGCGATGCGCAGCGCCTGGAACGTCCGCGTGGCCGGATGGATCCTGTAGCGGCGCGCCGCCGGTCCGGCGACGCGTTCCACCAGCTGCGCGAGCTGGACTGTCCGGACCAGCGGACCGCGCTCCCGTTCGCGCACGATTGCGCGTGCGATCGCCCCCGACTGGCGCTCCTCTCCCCAGCGGGAGAGCATGCGGCGTAGATCGGTCTCCCCGATCCGCGCCAGCAATTCGGCCGCGCTCTCGCCGCGCCCGGGATCCATACGCATGTCGAGCGGTGCGTCGTGGCGGAACGAAAAACCGCGTTCGGCCCGTTCGAGCTGCATCGAGGAAACACCGAGGTCGAACAGCATCGCGTGACACGCGTACACGTCCGCATCCCGCAGCAGTTGCACGAGGTTTTCGTGACGGCCGTGCAACGGGACGAACCGATCGCCGAAGCGGCCGAGCCGTTTCCAGGCGAGCTCCAGCGCCTCGAAGTCCCGATCGATACCGAACAACCGGCCGTCGGGCGCGATCGCCTCGAGCAACCGCAGCGCGTGACCCCCGGCCCCCAGCGTCGCGTCGACCACCGTGGCGCCGGGAGCCGGTGCCAGCAGCTCGATCGTCTCGTCCAGCAGGACCGGACGATGTGCGGGTCGGTCGCCCACCCGTCTCTCCTCGTGCGGCGCGGGCTGCATCAGAAACCGAGCGCGGCCAGCTCACGGAGATCGTCGTCGGTGAGCGGGTCGCGTTTGAGCGCCTCCTCGAAGGAGCCGCGATTCCAAACTTCAAGGAAATTCTGCTGGCCGAGCACGGCGACGTCGCCGCTCAACTCGGCCTTGTCTCTCAACAGCGGATGGATCAGGATGCGTCCGTTGGCATCCATCACCGCGCGTTGGCCGAAATAATTCAGGCTCGTGCGCAGTTTCGTGACCAGCGGCTGGACCGACGAGGCGGCGAGCATCTTGTCCTCCAGGTCGGCGTAGACTTGCATCGGGTAGATCCGCGCCGACGAACCGCGGAGGCTGGTGACGAAGAACTCGTTGCCGTAGGTGGGCTCGATGACCGAACGGAAAGCTGCCGGGAGCTTCAACCGCCCCTTTTCATCGATCTTGGCGAGACTGTTACCCCGCAGCATGGGTCTCCCCACCCGATTCGACCCTCGACTTTTTCGCACCGACGGCCGTGCCAACACCCGCCGGAACTTGCCGCCTGTGTTCTGCCAAGAAGAAGCGGAACGGGGACTTTGATGGTCCACTTTGTTCCACTTTCGACCACCGGCCCAATTATGGGGATGGGGTCGCGGGGTGTCAACACCCCTAATAAAGAGAAAACGCCCGGAAAAAGGCGAAAGTAGAGCGACAAGGAGAAGGGATGAAGCCCAAGACACAGTGCGTCCGGGGCGATGCGCGTCCCGGCCAGATCGGGAGGCCGATCGCCCCCGTGATCGTTCCCGGTGTGACGTTCGATTTCGACGATCACGACGCCGTCGACCGGTTCTTCGAGGACGGGTCCGGCTACCTCTACTCGCGTTACGACAATCCGACGGTGGCCCAGGCGGCCCGTGAGATCGCGGCCCTCGAGTCCGCCGAGTCCGCGGCGATGTTCGCTTCCGGGATGGCCGCGATGAGCACGGCCATCCTGACCCTCGCGGCGCCGGGGAAACGGGTGATCACCCAGGACGACGTTTACGGCGGGACCACCGAACTGATGGCCCGGGTCCTACCGGAGTGGGGTTTCGAGGTCGAGACCGTCCGGCGCGATGAGCTCGCGGCGCTCGAGCCCGAACGTCTCGCGGGCGCCGGGCTGCTGGTCCTCGAGACACCGACCAACCCCGGCCTGCGCCTCGTCGATCTCGAGTCGATCGCCACCGTCGCACGGCGGGCGGGCGTGGTCACGATCGTCGACAGCACGTTCGCCAGTCCGTTGGTTCAACGCCCGGTCGAACGCGGCATCGACCTCGTGATGCACTCCACGACCAAGTACCTCGGCGGCCACAGCGACCTGACCGGCGGTGTGATCGCGGGACGTGCGGAGCTGGTCACGCGGATCGCGTCCCGACGGCGTCTCCTCGGCGGGGTGATGGATCCGTTCGGCGCGTTCCTCGTGATGCGCGGTCTGCGAACTTTGGCCGTGCGGATCGACGCGCACCAGGCCTCGGCCCAGGCCGTCGCCGAGTTCCTCGATGCGCACCCGGCCGTGGATTCGGTGGCTTACCCCGGGTTACCGGGCCATCCCGATCACGCCCTCGCCCGCGAGCAGATGGAGGGGTTCGGCGGCATGGTCTCGTTCTGTGTGCGCGGGGACGCGGCAACGGCGCGTTCCGTCCACGACCGTCTGCGCGTGTTCCACCGCGCGGGGAGTCTGGGGTCGGTGGAATCGCTGGTCAGTATCCCGGCGTTGATGTCACACCGACACGTTCCCCGCGAGAAGCTCGACGCCGCGGGGGTGCCGCAACGGTTACTACGCCTGTCCGTCGGGCTCGAGGATGCAGACGACCTGATCGCCGATCTGGACCAGGCGCTGGGCTAAAAAGCTAATCGTCGTCGGACGAGGCCCCGCCGGTCTTCGGGCGGATCGGAACACCGTTGGTCGGCTGAGGGCCACCGGTGAACGTCTCGTACTCTTCGGTCTCGTCCTCGACCTCGTCGGTGTAACCGGTCGTCGGGTCGGGACCGTCGTAGATCGATCGCAACGAGTTGGTGATGTCCGCCGAGAGCAGCGGGACCGCGTGCAGCCAGAACGCGTCGCCGCCGCGATGGCCGATGAACAACCAGAGGTGCCCTTCGATGCTGGCTTCGATCTGGACGGCGGCTCCGGCCGAGGGGTCCACCCCGTAACGCGAAGCCTGGCGGTCGACGCGCGACTGCTTGCCCGCGGCCGAAGCGACCCCGCCCGCGAGCAGGACCAGGACGATGGAGAGCGCAAGGAACTTACGCATGGCGGCTCCCCCTCTCCATATAGCGGTCGAAGGCTTCGACCTCGGGGAATTTCCGTTCCAGCTCCGAGCGCAACGCCTTGAGCCGCCCGAACGCGATCCTCTCTCGCGTCGGGTTGTCCGCCTCGCCGGCGATCTTCCACTCGTAGTACGCGTTGAGGAACAGGATATCCGTTTGTTTTTCGTTGTTGTAGAGTGCCAGAGCGTCGGACTCACGCAGGCAGGCGCGAGCGCGATCGACGTCGTTTTGCCGATAGTACGCCTGGCTGAGGTTGCTCCAGGCGTAGGCTTGCAGCCGACGGTGACCTTCGGCCTTGGCCTCGGTCAGGGCCGAGCGCAGCATCCGGACGCCCTCGCGGGTCTTGCCCAGATCGACGTAACAGGTCCCGATGCCCATACGAACCTTGATCGCCTCGAACGTCTCACCGCAGGCACCGTACAGGTGCGCGGCCTCGCGATAGCGGTCGACGGCGGCGGCGAAGCGGCCCTGATCGGCGAGCACGCGGGCGAGGGTGTGTTTGGCCATCGCCTCGTACCGCTCCAGCTGCGACTGGTTGGCAAGACGCGCTGCCTTCTCGGCCTCGATCTCGCTGAGGATCGTGTCGCCGAGATCAGCGTGGATGTTGGCCAGCGAGAGCAAGGCGCGAATCTGCGTTGCCGCGTCGAGCCGCGTGTGGGCGCGCAGCGCGGCGCGCAGCTCCTGTTCGGCGAGCGCCAGCTTGCCGAGACGGGTCAGCGCGGCGGCCTGGGTCACGCGTACCTGGCCGAGCAGCTTGCGTGCTTCGAGGTCGCCGCGTCGGTTCAGCAGGATTTCGATCGCGCGTTCATAGCAGGCGAAGGCGGCCCCGTGGTCGCCCGCCTTGACCGCCCGGTCCCCGGTCTCGATCAGCTCGACCGGATCCGTGGATTCGGGCTTGAGCTCTTCGTAAACCTCGAGGTCGACCACGTCGGAGAACGACTGGATCGACACGTTGAACACGCTGGCAAGGACCCGAAGCTTGTCGAAGGACGGGTAGCAGATGCCCTTCTCGTAGCGGCTCAGTTGGGAGTTGTCGATCTCCCCCCCCTCGGCTCGGGCACGTTCCTCGACGCGCCGCAGCGAGTAGCCGTAGCCACTTCTCAGCTTGCGAAGGTAGTTGCCCAAGCGTGTGCTGCCTTTCAGGTTGGCGGCTGCTTGAGACCCCATCTCGCCCCTCCCCTTGAGCTTCCTCCCCGGGCCCCTGTGCCAGGGAAGCGTCGCGACCCCGTCGCCTTTGCGGGTTAGTCGTGATGAAGGACAGGGTACGAAGTAACTAGACTAAACCGCGCAAGCGCCCGGCGGTCAACCCCGGGCCCCCCACTCCCTGCGGATGATCTGCAGCAACCGGGGCCGAATCGCGAAACCAGCGCTAAAATAGGCGCTTTACTATTGTACGGGGTTTTCACTTGGCAGCCAAGGCGGCCGTTTCCTCGAACTTTCGTCTCGCCTTCTCCTCGTCGTCGGATGGGGAGCCGGCACGTGCGTACCTCATCTTCGGGGTCCTGCTGACCATTCTGGTCGGAATTGCAATCCAATTGGCCTTTCGTGAGGTCGGTCTGGGGGTCCTGACAAGCCGCCTGGATCTGGCCCAGGACGAGGCCGAGCAGATCGCGGCCAAGGTGACCGAGCTGGGCGCGGGCGACGGGATCGGGATCGATTTCAACCGGGTCCGTAGCCAGGAGCAGGTGTTCCGCCAGTACGTCAACCAACGTTTCACGCGGCGCTTCATCCTGCACCAAGTCGAGGTCCGCGACCGCTTCGGGATTCCCCAGCTGTTCATCTCTCGGCATGAGGGCCCGCGGCAGACGCACCGTGTCGGGGGCACCGGGGTCGACCTGACCAACGACGTCGTCCTGCGCGCACCGATCGGGATATCCGACGGGCTGGTGCTCGTCGGGATCGCACCCACACCCGTGATCGAAGAGATGAACCGGTTGCGGGCATCGTTGCGAACCAAGATCATCATCGCCGCCGGGCTCGCCGTCGGTGTCCTGATCGCGGGCTTCTTTTACGTGTTGCACCTGGTGCGCAAGAACCAGCAGCTTGAGCACTCACGGCAGTCCGCGGCGCGCGCCTCCTACGTGGGGTTGCTCGCATCGGGTCTGGCGCACGAGATCCGCAACCCGCTCAACGCGATGAACATGAACCTGCAGATGCTCGAGGAGGAGCTCGAGGCGGCGGGCGAGATGCCGGACCGGGAGTACGTCGAGCTGCTCGACTCGACGAAGAGCGAGATCAAGCGGCTCGAGGGGTTGGTCAACAATTTCCTCGCCTACGCCCGCCCCGGGCGGCCGCACTTCGAGTCCCTCGACCTCAACGAGGTCGTCAACGAAGTGCTCAAGTTCTTGGAAAACGACTTCAAGCAGAGCCGCGTCGGCCTGAAAGCCGAGCTCGAACCGATGCTCCCCAACGTCGAGCTCGACGAGCGCCAGTTCAAGCAGGCGTTGATGAACCTGATGGTCAACGCGCGCCAGGTCCTCGAGCCGGAGGGCACCGTCCTCGTCCGAACGCGCGCGGCGAGCAACGGTGAGGTGGTCCTGGAGGTCGAGGACGACGGTCCGGGAATCCCCGAGGCCAGCCAGGAACGGATCTTCGAGGTGTTCTACTCGAGCCGTGGCGGCGGGACCGGTCTGGGTCTGCCGATCGCGCGGCAAATCGTGGAGCGCCACGGCGGACACATCGAGCTGGAATCGTCGGTCGGGGTCGGAACGAAGTTCACGATCCGGCTCCCACGGCGCCATCGCCGGGCGGTTCAGCCGGAGTTACCGGCTGCGCCGGTGTGATCGGGGCGGGCATGACCACCGAGCAAGCCAGGAAACGGGCGCACGAGCTGAGGCGGGAGATCGAGGCCCACCGCAGAAGCTACTACGTCGACAACGACCCGCAGGTCTCCGATGCCGAGTACGACGCACTCGAACGGGAGCTGCTGGATCTCGAGAGTGAGTTCCCCGAGCTGGTGACGCCGGACTCACCGACCCAGCGGGTCGGCGGGGAGCCTGCAGGGGGCTTTGCGTCGTACACGCACACGACACCGCTGCTGTCCCTCGACAACGCGTATGGCGCGGACGAGCTGCGCGAGTGGGATGGGCGGCTACGCCGCGCGCTCGACGACGCTCCGTCACCCACCTACATGGTCGAGCCCAAGGTCGACGGGTTGTCGATCTCAATCCACTTCAAAGACGGCCGGCTCAGCCGTGGCGTGACCCGCGGAGACGGGCTGGTCGGAGAGGACGTGACTTCGAACGTCCGCACGATCCGTTCGATCCCGCTGCGGCTGGCCGGCGACGAAACCCGTTCGCTCGAAGCCCGCGGAGAGGTTTTTCTCCCGCGCAAAGTGTTCGAGCGGCTCAACGAGAAGCGTGCCGCCGAGGGAGAGCCGCCGTTCGCGAATCCGCGCAACGCGGCCGCCGGCGCGCTGCGCATGCTCGACGCGCGGATCACCGCGGAGCGGCGGCTCGATTGCTTTTTCTACGACGTTGCCGCGTGGAGCGGCGATCCGCTCGCCACGCACGAGCAGAACTTCGAGCTGCTGCGCCGCCTCGGGTTGCGCACCAACCCGCTCAACCGCCTGTGCGCGACGATCGACGAGGTCATCGACGCGTTCGACGAGCTCGGCCGGCTTCGGGACACGCTGGACTACGAGATCGACGGGTTGGTCGTCAAGGTCAACGAGTTGTCGCTGCGCGACATCGCCGGGGCGACCTCCAAGTTCCCGCGCTGGGCCGTCGCGGTGAAGTACCCGGCGCAGCAGGCGACGACCACGGTACGCAAGATCGTCGTGCAGGTCGGCCGGACGGGCAAGCTCACCCCGGTAGCCGAGCTGGAACCCGTGCAGCTCGCCGGGACGACCGTCTCGCGGGCCACGCTGCACAACGAAGACGAGGTACAACGCAAGGACGTCCGCGAGGGGGACACCGTGTTCGTGGAGAAGGCCGGCGAGATCATCCCGCAGGTCGTGAAGACGGTGGTGGTCAAGCGTCCGAAGGGAGCGCGGAAGTTCAAGATGCCCGCCCGCTGCCCGGTCTGCGGATCGGACGCGATTCGCGAGGAAGGTGAGGCCGCACGTTATTGCACCAACGTCGCGTGCCCGGCGCAGCAGAAGGAAAAGCTGCTGCACTTCGCGGGTCGCGGCGGCATGGACATCCAGGGCCTGGGCGAGGCGCTCGTGGACCAACTGCTGGACCGGAAATTGGTCGAGGACGTGTCGGGGCTGTACCGTCTCGAGCAAGAGGCGCTCGAAGGACTCGAGCGGATGGGCACCAAATCCGCGGCCAACCTCCTCGTGGAGATCGAGCGCTCCAAGCAACGCCCGTTGCGGCGGTTGCTGTTCGGTCTGGGGATCCGCCATGTCGGCGAGCGGGCGGCACGCCTGCTGGCACGACTCGGCAGCCTCGAGGCGCTGGCCGCTGCCGGAGCGGAAGAGCTCGAAGCGCTCGACGAGATCGGACCGAAGACCGCTGCGGCAGTGCGCCAGTTCTTCGACCAGCCGGCCAACCGGGAGCTCGTGGACCGGTTGACCGCCGCGGGCGTGCGCACGACGGCGAGCGAGGAAGAGCTTGCGCCGGTGGCGGGCGCGATGGAACCATCCCCCTTCACCGGCAAGACGGTGGTCCTGACCGGGACGCTTCCGGGGATCCCGCGCAGCGCGGCCAAGGCGCGGATCGAATACCTGGGCGGTAAGGTGTCCGGCAGCGTGAGCAAGAAGACCGACCTGATCGTGGCCGGCGAAGCCGCGGGCTCGAAGCGAAGCAAGGCCGAGGCCCTCGGTGTCACGATCATGGAAGCCGAGGAGTTCGCCGGCTGGATGGAATGATGAGCGACCAAGCGCACATCCTGGTGATCGAGGACGACATGGCCAACCGTCGTGGGCTCGTCCGCGCCCTGACCCGCGCCGGTCACAAGGTCGAGGCGTTCGCGCGCGCCGACCCCGCGCTCGATTACCTGCGGGAGCACCGCGATGTGGTGCTCGTGATCACGGATCTGATGATGCCGGGCACCGACGGGTTCGGCGTTCTGGCCGCCGTGCGGGAGATCCAGCCGCGTACCGGTTTGTTGATGATCACGGGTCACGCGACGGTGGAATCCGCCGTCGACGCGATGAAACAAGGCGCCGACGACTACCTCACCAAGCCGGTCAATCTCGATGAGCTGCGCGCCCGGGTGACGAACCTGATCCAGAAAGTCCGCGATCGCGACCGTCGCGAGGAGCTCGAGGAGCGTCTCTACGGCAAGTTCGTCAAGCTGATCGGGAACTCCAAGGCGATGCAGGACCTGTTCCGCCAAATGGAGCTGGTCGCCGGAGCGCGCTCGAACGTGTTGATCGTCGGCGCGTCGGGCACAGGTAAGGAGCTCGTGGCCAACGCCTTGCACGAACACTCGCCGCGTCACGAGGGCCGCTTCCTACCGATCAACTGCGCCGCGATTCCAGCGGAGATCCTCGAGTCGGAGCTGTTCGGCCACGAGAAGGGCGCGTTCACCGGTGCGACGGCACGCAAGATCGGAAAGTTCGAGCTGGCCGACGGGGGCACGTTGTTCCTCGACGAGATCGGCGAGCTGCCGCTGGAGATGCAGGTCAAGCTGTTGCGCGTCCTCGAGCAGCGCGAGTTCATGCGCGTCGGGGGCACGGAGACGATCCACGTCGACATCCGGCTCGTTGCCGCGACAAACCAGGATCTCGAGGCGATGGTCGAGCAGGGCAAGTTCCGCAACGACCTGTATTACCGGCTCAAGGTCGTGACGCTGCGGATCCCGCCGCTGAGCGAGCGCGACGGCGACGTGCGGCTGCTGGCCAACCACTTCCTCCACGAGTTCGCCAAGGAGAACGGCCGCGATTCGATGAGCTTCAGCGCCGAGGCGATGGCCGCCCTGGTGAACGCTCGCTGGGTCGGGAACGTCCGCGAGCTGCGCAACCTGGTGGAGAGCCTGGTCGTGCTTGCCCCCGGCGAGGAAATCCGGCTCGCCGATCTGCCGGAGGAGTACCGCCGCCCCGACCCGGCCGTGGGTCCGGCGGGGGACGCGAGCAAAAAAGAGCCGCAGGACGGGCAAACCATGACCATGGAGGAGATCGAGCGCCGCGCCATCCTCGACGCGCTGGAAAAGACCGGCGGCAACCGCACCCAGGCCGCCGACCTCCTCGGGATCGGCCTGAGAACGCTCCAGCGCAAG
>JBFFZZ010000011.1:0-25162 GCA_041568335.1 Candidatus Polarisedimenticolaceae bacterium
ACCACCCCGCGCTGCGCCAGTCGATGTCGATCAAGGTGCTCGAGGACCGCGAGAAGCGTCCGGTGCTACTCTTCGAGAACCGGCACATGATGCGCTGGATCCAGGAGAAACATCCGGGGCTCGTGCTCGCGGAGACCGGCGACGGATCGGGGTGATTGTGACGAGAACGGCGAAACGGAGGATGCTCGCTGTGGTGTTGGCGCTCCTTGTGGGCGGTATCGCCCACGCCGATTTTCAGGCCGCGCTCGACGCTTACGACACCGGTGACTTCGAGACCGCCTACCGCGAGTGGCTGCCGTTGGCCAAAGAGGGATCCGCGCCGGCGCAGTTCAACATCGGCCGGATGTTCGAACGCGGTGAAGGGCGCGATGTCGATGTGAAAACCGCAGTGGCGTGGTACACCCGCGCCGCCGAGAACGGCTTCGCCCGGGCCCAGTTCCGGCTGGGCGAGCTTTACGAGGCCGACGAGGCGATCGAGCAGGACCTGGTGCGGGCGCGCAAGTGGTTCGCCGTCGCCGCCCAGACCAAATACCCCGGCGCCAAGAAGCGCAAGAAGCGCATCGCCGAGCGGATGACCCCGAAGGAGATCGCGCTCGGCGACATGTACGCCCGCGGGTATCGCCAGGGCAAGAAGAAGTAGGCATGCCTACGAGCACTGCCCCAGCGAACGTGCGGCCTGGCAGGTCGCCGTGCCGGGGGGGCGTTCGGCGCCCGAGTGATCCGTGCCGTAGGAGCCCTCGACCGCGACCGCGTCGTGCGGGACGACCAGGAAGTAGCGCGAGCCGGCAGCGGGGTTGACGTTCTCGCTCAGATCGGCCCCGTCGTCGATGCAATCGACCATCGTGTGGCTCGTCCAGTCGCCGATCTGGCCCTCGTAGATCCCGTAGTCGGCCGCGGCCGCGCCGCAGCTTGCCGCCCAGCTCAGGTGGACCGTCGACGCGCTCACCTTGTCGGCCATCAACGTCGCGCTGACCGCGCCGGGGATGAGCACCTCCCCACCCTGCAGGCAAAAACCGTTGAACTGGCTGCTGATCGGCCACACGGGATCGCCGTAGAGCAGCGAGAAGCTCGCCCCGTCCCACTCGACGAGCTGCCCCGGCAGGTAGAACGTCCCACCGAGCTTCGTCGGAACATCGAACGTCAGCGCGACGCCGGCGGCGGACTCGTCGGCGCCGATGACGTTGGTCCCCGCGGGAAGCCCTGCGGCCGCCGCGTCGAAGTGCAGCGACGCCACGGCCCCGGTGAACCGCACGAGATCCCCCGCCAGGTACCAGGTCCCCCCGACACTCGTCGGGACATCGAAGCTCAGCACCGGATCGCCCGTATCCCCACCCAGGAGGAAAACCGCGTCGACGCTGGTCCCGGCCGGCACACCGTTGGCGGCGCCGTCGAAGAACAGGCTGTAGACCGCTCCGTCGAAACGGATCACGTCGCGCGGCTCGAAGACCGTCCCGCCGAGGTTCGTCGGCGCGTCGACGGCGAACAACCGGTCGCCCGAGTCCATCTCGTGGAGCGCGGTGACGAACGTGTTGACGGGGAGAGTGGTCGTTGCCGTGTACGTCCCGGCCGTCGCATCGTGCTCCACGATTTCCCACGGCAGGCGGAACCCCGCCGGGAGCTGTGTCGGAACATCCGGGATCAGCCCGAAGGTCGCCGATTGCCCCATCGCCGAGGGAGCGACGAACAGGATCATGAAAAAGACGAACGTAGTGTTTTTCACGGGGTCCTCCTGTGGATCCACGTCGGGTCGACCTCAGTTGAAGACGTTTCCGCCGCCGTCGAACGTCAGGAACCCCTGGTCGTCGAAGTTCGGTGGCGCGTTCCCGCGGGTCATGATGTCCCAGATGTTGAACTCGCTGCCCATGTTCAGGACGCCGCCCCCCGAGTTGCCGTGGAAGTGCCCCTTGCTCACGCCGGTCTGCGAGCCGTCGTTCCGCATCCCCGGGTTCCCGTTCTGGGAAAAGCTGGCCGTCACGTCGGCGAACGTGTTCCCCTGGCTGAAGAGGTCGACGAAGATGCCGGAATCCTGCGAGCGGATGCTGCTGATCTGCCGCCACTGGCTACCCCGGGTATCTTCGACACGGATCGAGTTGCCGCCCGAGTCCTGAACGGAGATGGAGTCGAACTGACAGGCATCGCAGTTGTTGACGCGCACCCCGTGACTGGCGGGATTCTCGACCACCGTGTTCTCGACCTGGATCGCCGACCCGTTGAGGATATCGAGACCGATGGCGAAGGCATCCACGAACGTCAGATTCCGGAACGATCCGGTCACGTGATCGGTCGTCGTGCCCGTGACGGTTGCCGATGCGGCAACCGTGTTCGACATTTTCACGGTGTCCGATTCAAAGAACTCGATGATCCCGTTCGTCTCGACATCGCTGACTCTCGCGTCGTTCCATGAGCCGAACTTCACGGTTTTCGTCCCGGCCGCCGGCATGTCCTGTGTCCAGAGGATGCCGTTGTAGACCTCCGCCTTGCGTGTGAAGCTGGAGGGCGCGCCCTCTGCTCGAATCACCTCGCCCGGATCCGTTCGGGTCAACCTATTGCCGTTCAGATCGATGCTGACCCAGGTTGCCGTCGGCAGGATCTCGAGGATCGTTCCTGCCGCGGTGATGTCGTTGGTGACGTAGTAGGTGCCGTCCTGTCCGATGACCGTGGGCTGGTAGATCGGGATACGCCCGTCGTTGGACGAGCCCGGCGCCGAACCCATCAGGCACAGCGCAACGGCCGTTCCGGCCAGCACCATTCGTTCTCGAGTCTCTCGTCGCATCGATGACCTCCTTGATCAATCCCAGGTGTTGTCGGCACCCAGGTGGGTCAGGATTCCCGCGTCCTGGAAGTTCGGTGAAGCATTGCCGAGCGCGCTGGAGTAGCGGATCACGAAGTGGGTTCCGTTGTTCAGGATGCCGCCCCCGGAGTTGCCTTGAAAATGACCCCGGTTCAGGGTGGTCTGCGAGCCGTTGTTGAGGAAGCCGGGGTTCGCGTTCTGAGCGGAGCTCGCGGTCACGTCGATGAAGCGATTGCCCTGGCTGAACGTGTCCACGTAGATGCCGGACTCCTGTGAATTGACCGCCGTGACGTAGCTCCAGCAGCTTGCGCGGGTATCCTCGACACGGACCGCGCTGCCTCCGGCGTCCTGCACGGAGATGTCGCGGAACTGGCACGCGTCGCAGTTGCTCACCCGGACCCCGTGACCCGCCGGATTCTCGACCGCGACGTTCTCGATCTGCAACGCGGAGCCGTCGACGATCTCGAGCCCGTGGCCGTCGGAATCGACGAAGCTCGAACGCGAGATCGTTCCGGTGACGTGATCCGATGCCGTGCCGGTGACGGTCACCGACGCGGCCGTCGTCTCCCAGATGGCGACGGCGTCCGATTCGAGGAGCTCGAGGTCGCCGTTCGATCTGAAGGCATGGAGATTCGCGTTTCCCCAGCCGCGAGCCCTGACCGCCGTGTCCCCGTAGGCGAACCCGAAGATATCCCCGTCGTAGAACTCGAACGAGCGTTCGACCGTGTTGCCCCCGGCGTCCGCTCGAATCACTTCTCCCGGATCCGTGCGCGTCAACGTGTGTCCGTTGAGGTCGATGTTGACGTTGATCGCTGCGGGAAGGACATCGATGACGACGCCGGACGTCGTGATGTCTCGGGTGAGGTAGTAGTTCCCGTCGGCACCGATGACCGTCGGCTGGTAGATCGGGATACGGCCGTCGCCGGACGCTATCGGGATCGACCCGACGAGGCACGCCAGGGCGGCCGTCGTGGCCAGGATCCGTCGTTCGTAAGCAAAACGTCGCATCGAATCACCTCCTACCTCGTATTCACGCGATGGCCGGGGGATTTCCCGCGACGGGTGAGAAAGTCGAATCGGATAGACTTGGCGACAAGAACGGAGGCTTTTCGGTGGACTGGGTCACGACCTCGACGATCATCCGGGACCTGCGCGATCTGTCGAACCAGACCGCCTGGCGCGGCTTCGTCGACCGCTTCCACGGGCCGGTGGTCGGCTTCGTCGCCAAGATGGGTTTTTCCGAAGAAGATGCGCAGGACGTCGCCCAGGAAAGCCTCGTCGCCTTCGCCGACACGCTGCGCGAGGGCCGTTACGACCGGGAGCGCGGCCGGTTGCGCTCCTGGCTCTTCGGAATTGCCTACAAACAGGTCATGCGGCAACGCCAGGCCAGCGCGCGTCGGGAGCGCCTGATCGAGAGCGGCGAGGCGGCCGAGCGCGCAATTTCCGAGATGCCCGACGAGAAATCCGCGGGCGAGCTGTGGAATACGTTGTGGGAGCAGTTCCTCGTGCAGGAGTGCTTCCGCCAGGTTCGCCGCGAGTTCCAGGCCGACAACGTGCGCGCCTTCGAGCTGATCGTCCGCGAGGGCTACGACGCGAAGGAGGCCGCCGAGACGGTCGGGACGACGACGCGGGCCGTGTACAACGCGAAGCATCGCATCCTGACAAGGATGCGCGAGCTGCGTGAGCAGCTCGAAGCGATGGAGTGAGACGCACGTGGGTTGTCCCGAGCTCGAGGATCTCGAACACCACCTGGCCGGCGACTTGGACGGCGAGGCGCGGGAGAGCCTGTCCGAGCACGTGGCGACTTGCCCGACCTGCGCCCAACGCGTCGAGGAGATTTCCGAGAATCTGCAGGCGATCGGGAGCATGCGCGAGGCGTTGCGCGCGGTCACACCGGAACCGGACCCGCCGGCACCGGAGCGCATCGGGTCGTTCAAGATCGTGGAGGAGATCGCTCGCGGAGGAATGGGCGTCGTCTACCTCGCCGAGCAGGATCGGCCGCGTCGACAGGTCGCGCTCAAGGTGCTGCGACCGGGGCTGACCTCGCCCGACACCCTGCGCCGGTTCGAGCTCGAGGCCGAGGTGCTCGCCCGTCTCCAGCACCCGGGGATCGCGACGGTTTACGAGGCCGGTGTCACCTCCATCTCGACCGCGGCCGCGACGGATCGTGTGCCGTACATCGCGATGGAGTACGTCCGTGGCGCGCGGCTGGATCGATTCGTCGAGACTCACGACCTGTCGATCGAGCAGCGGCTGGAGCTCGTGGCGCGCATCGCCGACGCGGTCCACCACGCGCACGTCAAGGGGCTGGTTCATCGCGATCTCAAGCCGGGCAACGTGCTGATCGAGACCGAGACCGCCGGCCCGGGCCGCCCCAAGGTGCTCGACTTCGGTGTGGCGCGCGTCGTGGATCGTGAAGGCACGCTGCACACCTCGACGGGACAGATCCTCGGCACGGTTCCCTACATGAGCCCGGAGCAGCTCGCCGGCGACCCGTCCGCCGTCGATCTGCGCTCCGACGTCTACGCCCTCGGGGTGATCGGATTCGAGACGCTCACCGGCGAGCTACCCCACGATGTCAAGAAGAAGTCGATCGCCGAGGCGGCGCGGACGATCCGCGACGACGAGCCGCGCTCACCCGAAAGACTCGATCCGCGGCTTCGTGGCGACGTCGCGACGATCCTGCTCCGGGCGCTGGAGAAGGACCCGGCGCGCCGCTACGCATCGGCGGCGGAACTCGCCGCGGATATCCGGCGGTTCCTGCGCCGCGAACCGATCCAGGCACGGCCGCAAAGCACCGGCTACCAGCTGCGGCGGTTCGCGCAGCGCAACCGCGGCCTTGCGGCCGCGCTCGCCGGGCTGGCGCTGGTGTTGATCGGCGCGGCCATCGTCAGCGGCGTCCTTGCGGTGCGTGCGCAGGAGCGCCTCGAGGAATCGCGGCGCCAGGCCGACAAATTCGCAGCCGTGAACCGTTTCGTCGAGGAGATGTTGGCCTCCGCGTCACCGGAAAAAAACCCCGGCCGGAGGGACGTCACGGTCCGGGAGGCGCTGGCACTCGGCGCGCAGGAGCTCGACGATGGGTCCCTCGCGGATCAGCCGGCGATCGAGCTCGGCGTACGCGCGACCATCGGCAACACGTTCCGCGCGCTGGGCGACTTCGACGCGGCGCGAGGCCAGCTCGAACGGGCCGTTCGTCTGGGCCGGACGCTGTTCCCGGGGGGCCACGAGGACGTCGCCGACTCGCTCAACAAGCTCGGACGGGTCGTGGTGGAACTGGGCGAGTACGCGTCCGCTGCAGCATTGTTCCGAGAGTCCCTCGAGATGCGGGAGCGTCTTTCCGGCGGGAAAACCGCCGAGGCGGCCGCGACACTGAACAACCTGGGGTTGGCGCTGACGGAGATGGGAGACAACGAAGCCGCGCTCGAGATCCACCAACGTGCCCTGGAATTGCGGCGTGAGGTGTTCGGCGATTCCCACGAGGACGTCGCCAGCAGCCTCAACAACATGGCGTTCGCTTACTACCGTCTGCACGACCTGCCCCGGGCCGAAGCGTTGTTCCGCGAGTCCTTCGAGATGGACCTCGAGATTCGCGGCGAGCTGCACCCCAACGTGGCGGCGACGATGAACAACCTGGCGCTGGTCGTTCGCGAGCAGGGCCGTTCCGACGAAGCCGAGCCGCTGCAGCGCCGCGCGCTCGAGCTCGAGCGTGAGATTTACGGGCCCGAGCATCCCAAGCTGGCGGTCTCGCTTCAGAATCTGGCCTTGCTCCTCGTCGCCAACGGAGAGCTCGACGAAGCCGGAGACTTGTTCGCCGAAGCCCTGGAGCTGGAACGCGGGGCACGAGGCCCCGGGCATCCGGGCGTCGCCAACCTGCTCGGCAACTACGCCCGGCTGTACGAGAAGCGCGGCGAGTTCGATCGAGCGGAGGAACTGCACGGTGAGGCCATGGCGATCCGGCGTGAGGCCCTGGGCGCCGAGCATGTCGCAACGCTGGGCTCGCGGTTCAACCTGGCCCGGGTGGCCCGGGCACGTGGCGACAAGGAACGATCCGCGGAGTCATTCGCCGTCCTTGCCGCCGACGCGCGACGCATCCTGCCCGATTCCAGCGGCGCGTTGCTCACGATTCTCACGGAGTATGCGATGTGCCTGCTCGACCTGGGTCGTCGCGACGATGCCGAGGCCATCTTGCGGGAGGCACACACGGTCGGGACGAACGGCGGCGGGACGCATCCGCGATTTCAGGAAGTGGTCGATACGCTGGCCGAGCTCGAGGGCTAGTCCCGCGTCAGCTTGCGGTACTTGATGCGCTTGGGCACCTCGGAGCCGGCGCCAAGGCGTTTCTTCCGATCCGCCTCGTAATCCTCGAAGTTGCCCTGGAACCAGACCACCCGGCTGTCGCCCTCGAAGGCCAGCATGTGCGTCGCGATGCGGTCGAGGAACCAGCGGTCGTGGCTGATCACCACGGCGCAGCCGGCGAACTCCAGCAACGCGTCCTCCAGCGCACGCAGCGTGTCGACATCCAGATCGTTGGTCGGCTCGTCGAGCAGTAGCACGTTGGCCCCGCTCTTGAGCACCCGAGCGAGATGCACGCGGTTGCGCTCGCCGCCGGAGAGCTTGCCGACGAGCTTCTGCTGATCGGCGCCCTTGAAGTTGAACGAGGAGACATACGCCCTCGAAGCCACGCTTCGTTTGCCCAGCTCGATCTGATCCCGGCCGTCCGAGATCGCCTGCCACACGCTGTCTTCCGGCTTGAGGTCGTCGCGGCTCTGGTCGACGTAGGCCAGCTCGACGGTCTCGCCGAGACGTAGCGTGCCCGAGTCCGGCTTTTCTTGCCCCGTGATCATGCGGAACAGGGTCGTGTTTCCGGCGCCGTTGGCGCCGATCACGCCGACGATCCCGCCGGGGGGCAGCTTGAACGACAGGTCGTCGATCAGCAGCCTGTCGCCGTAGCCCTTCGACAGGCCGTCGGCCTCGATCACCACGTCGCCCAACCGCGGACCGGCCGGGATCGTGATGCGATCGATCTCGCTGCGCTGCTCCTCGTCGCGGCGCAACAGCTCGTCGTAGGCCTTGAGCCGCGCCTTCGACTTGGCCTGGCGCGCGCGCGGCGTCATGCGCACCCACTCCAGCTCGCGCTGGATCGTGCGCGCGCGCGCAGCCGAGGCTTTTTCTTCCTGGGCCAGACGGTTTTGCTTCTGCTCGAGCCACGAGGAGTAGTTGCCCTGCCACGGGATCCCCTCCCCACGGTCCAGCTCGAGGATCCAGCCGGCGACGTTGTCGAGGAAATAGCGATCGTGCGTGATGGCCACGACGGTACCGGGGTACTCGTGCAGGTGGTGCTCGAGCCAGGCGACCGTCTCGGCGTCGAGGTGGTTCGTCGGCTCGTCAAGCAGCAGCAGGTCGGGCCGCTGGAGCAACAGACGACAGAGGGCGACGCGGCGGCGCTCGCCGCCCGACAGGTGGTCGATCGCCGAATCGCCGGGCGGGCAGCGCAACGCCTCCATCGCCAGATCGAGCCGGCTCTCCAGCTCCCAGCCGCCGCAGGCGTCGATCGCGTCCTGCAGCTTGGCTTGCTCGGCGAGCAGCTTTTCCATCTCGTCGGGTTCCAGCGGCTCGGCGAACCTGTCGCTGACCTCGTTGAACCGCCCCAGCAGGCGCATCGTCTCCCCGACCGCTTCCTGGACGTTTTGCAGGACCGTCTTGGCCGGGTCGAGCTGCGGTTCTTGCGGGAGGTAGCCGACCGTCGCCTTTTTGTCCGGGAAGGCCTCGCCTTCGAACTCGGTGTCCTCGCCGGCCATGATGCGAAGCAGGCTCGACTTTCCCGCACCGTTGAGACCCAGCACGCCGATCTTCGCACCGTGGAAGAAGGACAGCCAGATCCCCTTGAGGATCTCGCGCTTGGGGGGAACGACCTTGCGCAGGTCCTTCATGGTGTAGATGAACTCGGGCATGGCGCGCGAGTTTAGCAAAAAAAAGGCCCGGCATCGCTGCCGGGCCTGAACAAGTTCGTGATTCGAATCAACGCCGCCGCTCCTCCTCCCACTGCTCGAGCGACTTCTCGACCAGCGGGTCGAGCTTCTTGCGACCGAGCTGAGCGTTCAGCCCCTCGAGGTGCGTGGTGAGAACGGACGCAAAGCGGCTCTCCCCTTCCGCAACCTCGCCCTCGAGCACGTCGGCGTAGTCGAGGTGCGACTGCGAGGGCTTGCCCTCGTATCCGTTGATCGAGCCGTACAGCGCGGTCAGCTTCTCGCGCAGCTGCTCTTCGCCGGCGATGAAGCCGCCCTTGCGGGTCGCGACGAGCTTCTTGCGCTCGGACTCGAGCGCCGCGACGAATTCGTCGAGCTTCGGGCCGAGCTTGTCGCGCTCCCCGAGCCCTTCGCGACGTGCGCGTGCCTGGTCCTGCAGATCGATCAGGCGATCGACGAGGAAGGTCAGCCGCTCGACCATGGCGTAAAGCCGCGCCGCCGCCGCGTCCTGCTCGGCCATCTCCGCGGCGGTGTACCCGGCGCGCGGGTCCGGAACGACCTCCAGCGGCATCTCGTAGGTCTCCTTGCCGCGGATCAGCTTGACCGTGTAGGTCCCCGCCGGCACCTGCGGCCCGAGGAACGAGAAGAACTGCGGGACGAGACTCGCCGCCGGTGGGACCTTGGGGGCCCGGCCGCGCATCGACCAGGTGACCCGGTTGACCCCACGGCGCTTGTTCGTCGGTAGTGTCGTGATCCATTCACCCTGCGGGTCGTAGATCTCGATCTTGAGATCGCCGAACATGTGGCGTTTCTTGAGGTAGTAGGCGATCGAAGCGCCCTGCGGCCGGCCCGGCCCGACGAACTCGTTGTCGCCGTTGAATGTCTGCAACCCGGCCGGGATGACCATCGTCTGGGGTCGGCTCGGGAGCAACGCTCCGTTGGCCTCCATCGTTTCGGCCGACAGGAACCGCAACGGCGTGATGTCGTCGATGATCTGGATCCCGCGTCCGTGCGTCGCCAGGATCACGTCGTGCTCGCGCGGGTGGATCTGGATCTCGCGGATCCCGACGCGTGGCAAATTGCCCTTGAAACGCGCCCACGTCTCGCCCCCGTCGACGGAGACGAACAGACCGAACTCGGTTCCGAGGAACAGCAGGTTCGGGCTGACCAGGTCCTGGCGGATGGCCAGGGCGTAGCCGTCGATGTCCTCCGTGACCAGCGACGTCCAGCTCGCCCCGTAGTCGGTCGTGCGATAGACGTAGGGGGTGCGATCACCCGTGCGATGGCCGTCGAAGACCGCATACGCCGTGCCCGCCGCGTGCCGCGAGGGATCGATCCCCGTGACCCAGGTGTTCGCCGGCAGATCCGGGATGTTGCCGGTGACGTTCGTCCAGCTGGCGCCGCCGTCGCGCGTGAGCTGGACGTTCCCGTCGTCGGTGCCGACCCAGATCACGTTCTCGTTGCCGGGTTCCTCGGCGATGCGGTAGATCGAACAGTGATTTTCGGCCGTCGAGTTGTCGATCGTCAGGCCACCGGATTCGCCCTGGCGCTGCTTTTCCGGATCGTTGGTGGTCAGGTCCGGGGAGATCTTCTCCCAGGAATCCCCTCGATCGCGTGACCGGAACACGAACTGCCCGCCGATGTAGATCGTGTCGTCACGGTTGGGGCTGACGTGCATCCCCGCGTTCCAGTTGAAGCGGTACTTCGGATCGCCCTTCCGCTCGAGCGGCTGGATGTCCTTGACCTCGCCGGTGGATTTGCGCATCCGCTGCATGCGGCCGCCCTGCCACTCGATGTAGACGATGTCGGAGTCCGCGCGATCGACATAGGCGTGGAAACCGTCGCCGGAGCCGATGTTGTCCCAGTGCTTGTTCAGCACACCGCCGTTGGCGCTCGACGGTCCGTACCAGGTGCCGTTGTCCTGCAGGCCCCCGTACACGTTGTACGGTTGTTCCATGTCGAAGCTGACCTGGTAGAACTGCGAGACGGGAATCGAGTTGCGGAACGTCCAGCGACGCCCTCGGTCGTTGGACTCGTAGAGCCCGCCGTCGGTGCCCAGCAACAGATGCCGGGAGTTGCGCGGATCGACCCACAGGGCGTGGTGATCGGAGTGGGTCGAGTTGGCGATCGTGGTGAAGATCTCCCCGCCGTCGGTCGTCAATGCCGTGGTCGTGCCCGGCTTGTAGACGCGGTTGTGATCCTTCGGATCGACGACGATCAAGGAGAAATAGAAGGGCCGGCCTTCAACCGCCGAGGAGTGCGTCTTGCGCTCCCAGGTCTTGCCCAGATCCCGGGAGCGGAAGAAACCGGTGTCCTCCGCCTCGACCGTCGCGTAGACCACGCTGGGGCGCGACGGGGCGACGGCCACGGCGATGCGGCCGAGCTCGCCCTCCGGCAACCCGGTCGTCACGCGATCCCAGGTCTCTCCACCGTCGTCCGAGCGGTACAGCCCGCTACCCGGCCCACCCGACGTGAAGTGCCACGGCTCGCGCCGGAACTGCCACATCCCGGCGTACATGTGATCGGGTTCCTGGGCGTCCATCGCGAGATCGCTGCAGCCCGTGTCGGCGTCGACCTGGAGGATCGGCTCCCAGGTCGCACCGCCGTCGGTCGTCTTGTAGACGCCGCGCTCCTCGTTGGCGTCCCATAGGTGACCGGTCGCGCAGACGTAGACCGTGTCGCTCTCCTCGGGATGAACCAGGATCTTGACGATCCGCTCGGAGTCCTCGAGCCCCAGCTTCTTCCAGGTCTCGCCGCCGTCGGTCGTCTTGTAAACGCCCTCGCCGATCGACACGCTGTTGCGCGTCCAGGCTTCGCCCGTGCCGACCCAGACGGTCTCGGGATCGTTCGGGTCGATCGTCACCGCACCGATGGACATCGTGTGCTTGTCGAAGATCGGTTCGAACGTCGTCGCCCCGTCTTCCGACTTCCACACCCCGCCGGTGGCCGTGCCGATGTAAATGGTCAGCGTGTCGTCGATCCAGACGGCGTCCATCGCCGCGATACGGCCGCCCATGACCGCGGGTCCGATGGAACGCGCCTCCAGACCACCGAAGGTGTTGGAATCGATCTTGACCGCGGCGTGCGCCGGCGCACACACGGCGGCCAGCGCGAGCGCGAAGCTCGCGCAGGCTCTGCGCTGGCGCATGGTCTACTCGCCGTCCTTTGCGGCCGGCTCGGCCTTTTTCTCGGCGGGCATCGTGAAGCGGTCGTCCGTCAGATCGACGTTGGCCTCGATCTTCTCGAAGGTGATCGACATGCCCCCCGGGGCGCCCGCGGCCGCCTGGGAGATCGAGTGCGCCATCATCACGCCCGCGACTTCCTTGTAGTCGCCGTAGGTGACTTCGACCTCGACCTCCATGCCCTGCATGTTGGCCGTCGACTTCGTCTTCATCTCGAGACAGGATTCCGCCTCGAGGTACATGGTCGACTCGCGGCCGTTCTTGTGGACGACCTTGAGCTTGTGCGCATCGGTGCCGTCCACCTCTTCGGTGCCGAGGTACTCGACCTCGTGGCCCTTCTTCTTCCAGTCGACGAGCGGACCGTCGATGTCGGCCTGATCGATGATGTTCTCGAGCTCCTCCTCGTTCAACTTTTCGGGCTCGCTCGAGCCGGTGAACGGCATGATCTGCCAGCCGGTCTCACCGTCGTAGGCCTGCACACCCGTCATGCCCTGGAAAACGAACTCCATGCGCATCGAATTCGGTCGCTTGGCTTCGATGGTGATCGGCGCTTCCATGCCCGGTCCCATCGCCATGCGGCCTTCGATACGCATCGTCTCGATCGCCTTGAGCGCTTTCATCCCACCGCGCGACTCGATGTTCGTCGCGATGATCTCGTCTAGCGTTGCCTCGGCGGCGGCGGGGAGCGCGACCGCGAGCAGCAACGCGGAAAGGGTCAACGTCTTGCGAATCATGGAAAACCTCCTGGATTGGGTAGACCTCCACTCTAGCGGATGGATCCCTGCCCGTCTTTACGTGCCGGGTGAACGGGTGGTTTCAGGCCCTGACCGGGCCTCCCGGGACGGTGAAGTGCGGTTTTCTATCGTTTTCTGCGATGCAGCACCACCGGGGCGTGCGGTCGGCGGCGCTCGAACCAGTTCTGGTAGAGGTCCACGCTGAACATCAGCGTCAGGATGAAGATCACGATCCACTGGGGGATATAGGGGAACTCGCTGCCGTTGACGACGAGGTGGGCGACATGGCCGCCCTCGAGGAACAGCACGAATCCGATCAGCAGCAGCACGAACAGACCCAGGATCTCGAAGTCCGGGTTTCTTGCCATGAAGCCGGCGATCGGCTTGGCCCAGATCAGCATCAGGGCCACCGACAACAGGACCGAACCGACCATCACGGCAAAGATGTCGGTCATCCCGACGACGGTGAGGATCGAGTCCACCGAGAACAGCAGGTTCATCGCGACGATGACGAAGACGACCTGGCCGAATCGGTCGGCCTGTTGCATCTCCTGTTCCACGCCGACCGATTTGTGGCGCAGCTCCTTGATCCCCTTCCAGATCAGCACGAAACCCCCGATCATCAACAGCAACGACTTACCGTTGACCTCGCCGGACATTCGCAGCCCCAGCAGCGACCGATCGAACGCCCACAGGGTCTCGGTCGCGTAGCGCAGGATCGTGCTGACCAGGAACAACAGCAGGATGCGGAACAACATCGCTAGAATGAGGCCGATCTGGACGGCGCGATGACGCTTGTCCGGAGGGAGCTTGTTGGCGATGATCGTGATGATGATCAGGTTATCCGCACCGAGCGCGATCTGCACCAGGCTCACCGAGAAAAGTGCGATCCAGAAATGGGGCGCCGTCAACAGCTCAAGCATCGGTCGTTCCTCCCGGGCGGCATCTTAAATGAATTCCGACGTCCTGGAGTCGATCCGCGCCTTCCTGCGCGACCACGAGGTCGCCTTCGAGGAGCTGAGCCACCCGCCGACCTACACGTCCGAGGAGGCCGCGGCGGCGCGCGGCGAACCGCTGGAGATCGGCGGCAAGGCGATCGTGGCCAAGGTCGGGAAGGAGTTCGGCGTGTTCGTGCTCTCCGCAGCGAGACGGCTGAGCTCGCGGGCGATCTGCAAGCACCTGGGTGAGACGCGGTTCCGCTTCGCCACGCGGGAGGAGCTCCACGCGATGACCGGCCTGACGCCGGGATGCGTGCCCCCGTTCGGCGAACCGCTGCTTCCGCTCCCCCTGTACCTCGACCGCTCGATCCTCGACAACGAGCGGATCGCGTTCAACGCCGGCTCGCACTCGGTCTCGATGATCCTCGACCGTGAAGCCTACGTGAGCGCCGCGGCGCCGGCCGACATTTTCGATTTTTCGCGGTGATGGGATCAGGTCTTGAATCTTGCGTTTTTTGGATTCGCAACCCCAGGGAGATCAGATGGCGAACGCAGAATTCAAGACCTGACCCCACGGATGTCGGCGAGGATCCCGAGGAGCTCGTCGATGTCGGCCTCGGTGTGGTCGGCGTTGAGCTGGAAGCGGATCGTCTCGTCGCCGCGCGGGACGACCGGGAACGTCAATCCGACCGCCAGGACGCCGCGTTCGTAGAGACCGCGCACCCAGGCGCGGACCTTGTCCGTGTCCCGCACCAGCAGCGGCACGACCGGGTGCGGTCCCGGGATCGACTCGAGCCCCAGTCGCGCGAGGCCTTCGCGAAACTGTTTCGTCCGTTCCCCGAGGTTCGCCAGGCGGCGGCGGCCCTCTTCCCCGTCCGCGATGCGCACGGCGGCGACCGCCGCGGCCGCGTCGGCCGCGCCGAGCGGGTTCGTGTAGATGTAGGTGTCCGCCTTTTGCCGGATCGCGTCGACGAGCTCTTCGCTGCCGGCGACGAATCCGCCGTTGACGCCGAACGCCTTGCCGAAGGTGCCGGTCATGATGTCGGCCCGGACACCGCAGTGCTCGTCGGTCCCCCGCCCCGTGGCGCCGTAGGCACCGATCCCGTGCGAGTCGTCCATCACGGTCGTCACGCCCTCGGCGAAGCGCTGGTGGTGCTCGCGGACGATGGCATCGATGCGATCGACCGGGGCGAAATCCCCGCGCATCGAGAAGATCCCGTCGAAGATCACGATCACACGGTCGATCCCGGCGGGGACCGCCTGCAGGCACTGCTCGAGATGCTCCATGTCGTTGTGCCGGAAGATCGCCCGCCGCTCGCGCGGCACGTTGGCGATGCGCATCGCACGGATGATGCAGTTGTGGTTCAGCGCGTCACCGATCCAGTAGGTCTGCTTGCTCGTGAGGGTCAACCCCACGCCCAGCGTCGCCGTGTAAGCCGAGTTGAAGATACGTGCCGCCGGGCGGTTCACGTAGGCGGCGATCACCTTCTCGAGCTCGTGGTGCGGGCCGAACGTGCCGTCGATGAAACGCACCGCACCGGGTCCGGCCCCGAAACGATGCGCCGCCGAATCGGCCGCCGCGATGACATCGGGGTGCGTCGACAGCGACAGGTAGCTGTTGGAGTTCATGCGCAGGAACTCCATCTCGCTACCGGCCAGCTTGTAGCGCGGCCCACGCGCGCCCTGCGCGGGGACGTACTCGGTGATCACACGCTCCGGCGCCTTGGCGCGACCTTCGTGCTCGAGGGCGGCGATCTCGGAACGCAACACGGGGTTGAGTCGATCCAGAGGCATGGCCTCAGCCTAGCAGAGCAGGTCCTCCTCCGGAACGCCCAGCAGCTCCGCGAACCGGCTGCGGAAGACCGTCGCGCTCAGCTCGGAGTCGTAGGCCTGCTCGCAGGCGTCGCGGGCAGTCGCACGCCACGGCTCGTCACGGATCATCGAGGCGAGGCTCGACTGGATCGCGGCAGGGTCGAGCGTGGCGCAGACGCGGCCGAGCCGGAACCTCTCGAGAAACCGGACCGGAGACGAATAGGACGGCCCGTGGAACAGCACCGGCGTGCGTGCGGCGGCGTAGACGGCCAGCTTCCCGGGGAACGAGACCTCGACGACCTCGCGACGGCGGCGCGCGAACCAGTAGGGCAGGTAGGCGGCGTGGCAGCTCGACAACCCACGGACCAGATCCTCGGGGTCCATCCAGGCATGCGAGCGGATGTGCTCCGGATCGGTCGCCGCGAGCCACGAGTGATCGCCGAACAGCTCCAGCAGCACATCCCGCCCCTCGATCTTCCATCCCGCACGGTCGAGCGCTTCGCGCAACGCCTCGAACTCCTTCTTGGCGTAGAGGCTGCCGGCAAAGCCGAGCCGGAACGGGCCCCCGGGGCTTGGGTCGGACAACGCCTGCGGTCGCGGCGCGCCGAGGATCATCGTCACCGACCGGGTCCCGTAGAGCCGGCGGTACAGGTCCCGCATGGGGTCCGAGGCGGTACCGCAGGCGCCGGCGTGCCGCACCGTCGCGTCGAACTTCTTCATCAGCTTGCGGCGCATGCGACGGCCCAGACCGAACTGCTGCAACTTGTAGCCCGGCGGGTCCCAGACCGTGGTGATCAAGGGCACCCCGAGCGCCTCGGCGGCCGGTTTGGCGACGCGGATCGTCGTCGGCGAGTGCAGCGGGACCCACAGACGATCGATCGTCCCGGCGCGGCCGAACGTGACGATCTTGTCGATCAACGGCGGGATGTCGTGACGCTCGATGTTCCGTTCGCTCAAGTGCCGGAGCCAGGCCCAGCGTTTGCCGGCTCCCCCGGTTCCGCGATCGTCCGGGGGCGGTTCCACTCGGATCCGCGTCCCGACGAGCTCCGGCACACCGGATTGCGGGCCGTCGGGGTCGAAGCTGAACACGGAAACGCACTCCCGCGGGAGCAGGCGGCAGGCGGCGCGTAGGTATTCGCGACCGACGTTGCCGCGTCCGGGACTGACCCCGGTGACGAGCAAGAGCCGAGGCAACCGTTCTTTGGAGCTCACCGGGTTGTCGGCTCGGGTTGTTCCGCGGGCCGGCCGATCGGCCCGCTGCTCCACGGCAGAGCCGGCCGGACCACACCGGCCATGCGCTTGAGGAAGTCACCACGGACGCTCCCCGCCGTCTCGTGGATCTGAACGGTGACGACCTCGCTCTCCTGGAATCCCCACTTGTAGTTGTCGCCCCAGATCCCCGCGCTGACGTGGAGCCGGCCGTCGGGGAACAGGTTGGCCGGCATCTCGCAGCGACTGCGGAAGAGCCCACGCGGGCGCATCTTGCCGTGCCAGACGGGGTCGTTGTTGCTCAACGTGCTGAGGACGCACTCCCCTTCCTCGTTGTGCAGGATTACCGTGGTGCCGAGCAACGCGGAGTCGTCGAGGTTCTCGAAATCGATCTCGATGCTGAACGGCTGCTGGCTATCGATATCGGCGCAGACGTCGCCGGCGGCGTTGCGAATGCGCACCGCGAGCAACCGCGCGACGGAGTTCCCGGGGGCGTTCTCCCGCTTCCAGATCCGTTCCGCGGCGCCGCCCATCGACGTCTGGCTCATGTACTCCTTGACCACGTCGATCGTATCGCCCTGCGCCGCGACCTTGCCGTCGCGCAGCAGCACCGCGCTCGAGCACAGCGCCTTGACCGCGGTCATGTTGTGGCTGACGAACAGGACGGTGCGGCCCTCGCGTCCGACCTCGTCCATCTTGCCCATGCATTTCTTCTGGAAGTCGGCGTCGCCCACCGCGAGCACCTCGTCGACGAGCAGGATCTCCGGTTCGAGATGCGCCGCGACGGCGAACGCGAGCCGCACGTACATCCCCGACGAGTAGTGCTTGACTGCGGTGTCGATGAACCGCTCGATCTCGGCGAAGGCGACGATCCGGTCGAACTTGCGCTCGATCTCGGTCTTGCGCATGCCCAGGATCGCCCCGTTGAGGAAGACGTTCTCGCGCCCGGTCAGCTCCGGGTGAAACCCGGTCCCGACCTCGAGCAACGACCCGACCCGCCCGCGCAGCTCGACACGGCCGCGTGTGGGCTTGGTGATCCGCGAGAGGACCTTGAGCAATGTGGTCTTGCCGGCGCCGTTCGGTCCGATGATCGCGACGGGCTCCCCGGCGCGGATCTCGAGATCGACGCCGTCGAGCGCCCATAAGGTGTCCTCGCCTTCCCCACGCCGTGCCTGCCGGATCGTTTGCAGCCGCTTGAACGGCGCTTGAACCAGGCCAGTCAGCGCCTCTCGGAAGGTCTTGTACGAGGCGGCCCGCGTCCCGATGCGGTAGCGCTTGGCCAGATCCTCGATCTTGATCGCCGCCTCGCTCACGTCATACCACGTCGGCGAACGTGTCTTCGACACGCCAGAAGTACAAGGCCCCGGAGACCAGCAACACCAGGGCCGAGACGGTGCTGGCGAGGAGGATCGGTCCCGGCGCGTTGCCGCCGAACAGGGTCCAGCGGAACCCCTCGACGACACCGGCCATCGGGTTGAGCCCGTACAGCCAACCGGGAAGCCCGGCGCCTTCCAACCGCGGGACCACGGTGGCCGCGGGGTAGATCACGGGCGTCACGAAGAGCCAGAGCTGGACGACGAACGGAACGACGTAGCGGATGTCCCGGTACTCGACGTTCAGCGCGGCGAACCACAAACCGACGCCGAGTGCCGTGACGAAGGCGAGCAACGCGAACAGCGGGAGGAACAAGATCGTCGCCGTCGGCCAGACCCCGTAATACGCCATCATCAGGATCAGCACGGTGAAGGCCAGCGCGAAATCGACCGCCCCGGAGAGGATCGACGACATCGGCACGACGACACGCGGGAAGTAGACCTTGCGAACCAGATGGGCCGACCCGACGAGCGAGCTGGAGGATTGCGCAAGGCCCTGGGCAAAGAACGTCCAGGGAAGCAATCCCGCGTAGGAGAACAGCGGGTACGGGATATCCCCCGAGCCGACACCGGCCATACGGTTGAAGAAGACGGTGAAGACGACCATCATCATGAACGGCTGGAGGATCGCCCAGGCGGCGCCGAGGACGGACTGCTTGTAGCGCACCTTGATGTCGCGCCAGACGAGGAAATAGAGCAGCTCGTGGTACTCCACGAGCTCGCGCAGGCCCAACGTGATCCAGTCGCGCCCAGGTGTCAGGATGCGAACCTGGGGACCGGTTGTGCTCGCTTTGTGCACGTCGCGAATCTGGTCCCGGCCCAAAAAGAGGTCAACCTTTTTGAGGCTTCCGGCTGCCACAAAAAAGTGGCTTGCGGGAACCGGGCCGGCGCAAGGCTACCACGCCCGATCCTCGTCGAACGACCAGCCGCCCCGCCGGGTCGGGCGCTCGAGCGCCCGCCCGAGCGCCCGAACGTACTTCGCCCGCGACCAGGCCAACGCACCGAAACGCTTCAGGTGCTCGGTGTAGACCTGGCAATCGATCAGCGTGATGCCCCAAGCCTCGAGCTGCGGGACGAGGCTCGCAAACGCGACCTTGGAGGCGCCGGACTCGGCGGAGAACATCGACTCGCCGAAGAACGCCCCACCGAGAGACACGCCGTAGAGACCGCCGACCAACGCGTCCCGGTCCCACGCCTCCACCGAGTGGGCCAGCCCCTCACGGTGCAACCTCGTGTACGCGTCGCACATGTCCGGCGTGATCCAGGTCGCCTTGTATCCGGGTCGCTCGATGTCCCGGCACCGCTCGATGACCCGCTCGAACGCCGTGTCCATCGTCAACCGGTAGGGCCGCGATCGCAGCCGCCGGGCCAACCGGCGGGAGACATGGAACGAATCGGGCGTGATCACGTAGCGCGGGTCGGGCGAGTGCCAGAGGATCGGCTGCCCCTCCTCGTACCACGGGAACAGCCCGCTGGAGTAGGCCAGCACCAACCGCTCCGTCGAGAGGTCGCCACCGACGGCGACGAGTCCCTCCTCGGCGCCCTCGACGGGTGGAAAGACGAGGTCGTCGCCGAGGACATAGACCGGCATCAGTCCACGTCGGCGGGTGCCCGGGGGTGATCCTGCGGCGGCGTCTGCGCGTCGACCTTGAAGTCGAGCCGGTCGCCGGCCAGCCCGATCGTCACCGTCCCGCCGGTTTCGAGCTCGCCGAACAGGATCTCGTCGGTCAAGCGGTCGCGGACCTCGGCCTGGATCAGTCGCGCGAGCGGGCGGGCGCCGTACGTTTCGTCGTAGCCACGCTCGGCGAGCCAGCGACGCGCCGCCGGCTCCAGGACGAACGCCACCTGGCGCTCGCGGAGCTGGGCTTCGAGCTCGAGGATGAACTTGTCGACGATCGTCTCCATCACGTCCGGTGTCAGCGGATCGAAGGGAACGATCGCGTCGAGACGATTGCGGAATTCGGGGCTGAACACCTTCTCGATCGCGATCATCGCGCGCGACCGCGCATCCTTGGCGCCCTTGCCGCCGAACCCGATTCCACGGGCCGACAGCTCCCTGGATCCCGCGTTGGAGGTCATGATCAGCACCGTCTGCCGGAAGTCGGCCCGGCGTCCCGTGTTGTCGGTCAGCGTGGCGTGATCCATCACCTGCAACAGGATGTTGAACAGGTCGACGTGCGCCTTTTCCATCTCGTCGAGCAGCACGACGCTGTAGGGGTGCGAACGCACCGCGTCGACGAGCAGACCGCCCTGCTCGAATCCGACATAACCGGGCGGGGCGCCGATCAACCGCGCGACCGCGTGCTTTTCCTGGTACTCGCTCATGTCGAAGCGGTGGAACTCGTTGCCCAGGTGGCGCGCGAGCTGTTTCGCCAGCTCGGTCTTGCCCACACCGGTCGGGCCGGTGAACAGGAAGCACCCCGCCGGGTGCTCGGGGTGGCCGAGACCCGCGCGGGCGCGACGGATCGCCCTGGAGACCTGATCGACCGCATCCCCCTGCCCAAAGACGACCCGCTTGAGCGATTCCGCCAGCGTGCGCAGTCGCTCCTTGTCCGATACCGTCGCCTGCTTTTCCGGGATCCGCGCCATGCGCGCGATGACCCGTTCGACGTCCGTGTCCTCGACGGTCCGTTGATCGGTCCCCTGGTCGCGCAGCCGCACCATCGCGCCGGCCTCGTCGATCACGTCGACGGCGGAATCCGGCAGTTTGTAATCACGGAGGTGGCGCTGGGCCAGGCGCACCGCGGTGAGCAACGCACCTTCGGTGTAGATCGCGTCATGGTGTGCCTCGTAACGCTGCTTGAGCCCATCGAGGATCTTGACGGTCTCCTCGACGCTCGGCTCGTCGACGATGATCTTCTGCAGGCGGCGATGGAGGGCCCGGTCCTTTTCGAGCTGCTTGAACTCGTCGAACGTGGTCGAGCCGATGAGGCGGATGCGACCGCCGGCCAACACGGGCTTGATCATGTTGGCCAGGTCCATCGTGCCGCCGCTCGTCGCACCGGCGCCGACCATCGTGTGCAGCTCGTCGATGAACAGGATCGGCTTGGCTTTCTTTTCGAGCGCGTCGATCAACGCCTTGAAGCGCTCCTCGAAGTCCCCGCGATAGCGCGTCCCGGCGAGCAAGGCGCCGGAGTCCAGCGTGTAGATCTCGGCGCCCTTCAGCAGATCGGGCAGATCGGACCCGGTCAGTCGCTGGGCCAGCCCTTCGACCAACGCGGTCTTCCCGACACCCGCATCGCCGACGAACACCGGGTTGTTCTTGCGCCGCCGGCAAAGCACCTCGAGCGTTCGCAGCATCTCGGTTTCACGGCCGACGAGCGGGTCGAGCTCACCGGACTTGGCCTGATCGGTGAGGCAGATGGCATAGGCCGTCAGCGGATCAACGGCGGAAAATCCTCCACCCTCCGGACCGGCCTCCGAAGCGAGCTCCGGCTCACCCGCGGCACGGGGGACCTTCGAGATCCCATGCGAGATGTAGTTGAGCACGTCCAACCGTGTGACCCCCTGGGCGGCGAGCAGCTTCGCGGCGCGGCTCTTCGTCTCCTGGAGCAGCGCGGCCAGCGCGTCGCCGACTTCGGCCTCCCCGCGACCGGAGCTCTGGACGTGCAGCGCCGTCGTCTGCAGCGCCCGCTGGAACGCCATCGTCTGCGTCGGCTCGACCTCGTTGTTGTCGGGCAGCGTCTCGACCTCTTCCGCCAGGTGCTGTTTGAGCAGGTCGACCAGCGCCGGAACGTCGGCGCCACAGGCGCGCAGGATCTCCTCACCCTGCGCGTCGTGGGCGATCGCGAACAGCAGGTGCTCGAGGGTCAGGAACGCGTGCCGCCGCGTATCGGCCTCGCGATACGCCACGTGAAGGACCATTTCCAAGTTCGAGCTGAACATCGCTTTCCTATTCTTCCTCGAGGCTCGCCCGCAGGGGGTACCCCGCTTCCCGCGCCAGGTCGCGGACCTCGGCAACCTTGGTCTCGGCCACCTCGTGAGTATAGATACCCGCGACGCCGACGCCTGTTCGATGCACGAGCATCATGATCCGGTACGCCTCCGCGGGGCTTTTGCCGAAGATCGACTCGAGGATGTCCGTGACGAACTCCATCGAGGTGTAGTCGTCGTTGTGCAGGAGCACCTTGTAGAGCTCCGGACGCTTGGTCAGGTCACGGGTCTTTTCGAGGACCCCGCCCTCATGCTTGGTTCCGCGGTCGGCCATCGAACCTAATATAGGGCAGACGCGGCGGCGGGAGACAAACCCGGGCGGCCGGGGAAGACCCGACCGCCCGTCTCGTCAGGGTTTGCGCGTGTAGACCTCGGTCGCAGCCACCCACCAGTTCTCGCCGCCGTCGATCGACGCCTCGCGCTCGATCTTGAAGCTGTCCGGCGTGATCTCGGAGACGTGGAACCGGGCGTGGACGGTCAAATCGGCGATCTTGAACGACGTGTCGGTCTCGACGTTGCTCAGCGTCAGTTTGCCCGCGTCGTCGAAGGTCCCCTGCTGGATGTCCATGTAGCCGCTACCCGATGTGAACTCCGTCAACCGGTATGCGTCGCGGAACGTGTCGTAGGACAGCGACCACATGATCTCCTGGCCATCTTCGGTGGTGTAGTGGGACTCGATCACCCGGCCGTCCATCACCGAGCCGATCTCGATCTCGAGCTCGCTCTCGTTGAGCGGGCCGCCGGGGCGGCTGCGCTGCGCGACGGCGACCTTCCAGCTGCCGACCATGTTGAGCAGGTCGGCCATACCCTCGGGCGCCGGCATGGAGAAGATCCCGGGATCGATGTCGGCGTTGACCTCGACCTTGGCCACGTTCATCACGCGATCGCGCGTGTACCACTGCGTCTCGACGAGGTACGGGATCTTGACGCCCTGGAGCTCTCGGAAATCGTCGAAAAACGTGCGTTGCGGCAGCGGGCGACCGAAGTCGGAGCCGGGCGCCGTCCGCGCGTACTCGAGGTAGGTCTCCGGATCGAGGTACCAGGTCTCCTCGGCGCCGTCGGGGCGCGTGAGCTTGATCCCCAGGGCCGGCACGCCCTCGTACTCGGTCTCGCCCAGATACTCCGCTTTCATCCCGAGTTCTTCGTAGTTCCACAACGGGTTGATGAAGTGGGCGTCGCCCTTGGCGACTTCCGAGTCGATCCCGGTCATCCGCTGCGCGCCTTCCTTGAACCAATGGTTGTCCCACCAGGTCACCGCGCCGTCGTAACCGATGGTCACGACGCGCCCGTTCATCTTGGTGTCCAGCAGATAATTGCTGTCGCGGGCACGGGTCAGCGTGAACGGCTCGACCTTGCTGAAAGCGGTGTAGTCGCCGGTGATGCGGAGGGTCGAGATCTTGTCCCAGTTCTCGCGGCCGCCGCGGGCTTCGATGTGCTTTTCGATGACCTCTTCGAGGGTCGCGGCGCCGAGTGGCGCGACGACCGTCAGGCTCAGCAGTAGCGCTGTGATTGAACGACGGGTCAAACGCATCGCTTCCTCCTTAGCGTAAGTCGTAGACGACGATCTCGTCGTGGTTTCTCAGATAGAGACGGCCGGCGGCGAGCGACGGAGCGGTCCAGCAGAGGCCTTCGAGGGCTTGGACGCTGCCCTTTTCCTTGTACCCCTCCGCGTTGGCCTCGAGCATCACGAGCTTGCCGCGGTCCGACAGCACGAACAGGTGCCCGTCGGCGGCGATCAGCGAGCCCTTCCCGAGACCGCGCTTACCCCAGGCCATCTTGCCGTCCTCGACCGAGATCGCCTTGAGCGTGGCGTTGTCGAAGCCGTAGATCATCCCGTCGTGAACGACGGCCGAGCTGAAGTGGTTGCGCATGAACGGCTGCTCCCAGATCAACTCGATCTCGCCTTTGCCGTCGGCTTCCTTGACGCGGAACAACCGCGCGCCGATGCCCTCGGCCCCGGAGACGTACAGCTTGTCCGGTGGGATGCGAATCGGCATGGCGTGGGTCTCGCCCTGCGGCCACTCGTGAGCCCAAACCTCGCCGCCCTCTTCGTCGACACAGACGAGCTGGCTACCGGCGACATAGACGAAGCGCTTGGTCTCGCCGATCTGCACCGGAAGCGCCGAGTTGTAGCCGGCCGGGCCGTCGCCGCGAGACCACAGGATCTCGCCGGTGTCCTTGTTGAGGCCGAGGTAGTTCTGGCCTTCCGGCCCGCCGGCCTGGACGATGACCTGGTCGCCGTCGACGACCACCGACGTGGAATAGCCGAAACGAGGTGTCTCGACGCCGAACTTCTCCCGGAAGTCCATCGACCAGACGATCGATCCGTCGCCCGTCTTCAACGCGGCCAGCGTGCCGTTCGAGTCCAGCACGTAGACCCGGTCGCCGTGCACGGTGGGCGTGGCCCGCGGACCGTCGCCGAACTCGTTGTTGTAGCGGTCGCCCAACGGGGTGCGCCAGATCTCGGAGCCGTCTTTGGTCGACAAGGCGACCGCGACTTCCTTTTCCTGACCGTCGATCTCGATCACATACATGGTGTAAAGCCGGTCGCCGACCACCGAGATCGCCGAATAGCCGGGCCCGATCGATTTGCGCCAGACTTCCTTGGGGCCGTTCTCGCCCCACGTCTTCGCCAGCCCCGTCTCGGGCGATACCCCGTCACGCTTGACACCGCGAAACTGCGGCCAATCGGCGGCGACGGTCAGCGATGTCGACAGCAACAGCGCGCACACCGCACCAGCGAGAATCATCCTCTTCTTCAATGTTCAGTCCTCCGCGGAGTCCTTCCGCCACGCAGGATCATACGATAAGTCCTGCACTGAGTTGCCCCGTCTCTCAATACCACTGCCCGCCGGGCTGGACCCCGCGCGGCGGCGACACCTCGAGCTGGCGGATCTCGGAGCGCGGGATCGAACGCGTGAGCGGCGTTCGCCTGCGCCATCGCGGGCCCTCCGCGAGCTCCACGACCACGACGGTTCCCGGGCGCTCCAGGAGTAGATGGCGCGGTCCCGGCCCCCAGCCGGCCGGTGGGCTTCCCTTCCACGCCAGCGCGACCCGCGGGAGCAGCTCGTCCGGCCGGTGTAGGATGCGTTCGGCGTCGTAGCTGCCGAAGTGCTTCGCCGCCGACACACCCCAGGAGCCCACCACGAGCGCGAGCAGGGCCCATCCGGCGCGACCGTGCCGCCAGCACCGGTCCACCCGGACACCGCGCACCCGAGCGATGA
>JBFFZZ010000012.1:0-24236 GCA_041568335.1 Candidatus Polarisedimenticolaceae bacterium
CGCGCGATCCTCGACTACCTGCTGGATTGAGCCCGGCTCAGCGATCGACGAGCGAGTTGCCCCGGCCTTCGACGATCCGGCCCGTCTCGCGGTCGTAGGGAACGATGTTCTCCCACTCGCTGGCGTCGGAACGGGCGACCACCGCGACGACGGGCTCGGTGTCGCTCATGTTGAACACCTCGTGCGGGACGCCCGGTTCGATGTAGATGAAGTCGCCAGCGCTGTTCTCGAGCGTCTTTCTACACTTGTGCCCGTACTCGTGGCGCACGTTGCCCTCGAGGATGTAGAGCATCAGATCGAACCCGACGTGGACGTGCGCGTAGGCCACGCCTCCGGGCGGGATCTGCGCGACGTTCATCGAGAGCTTGGTGCTGCCGACGTTCTTGGCCGACATTCCCGTCTTGTAGCGGATCCCGTTCCAGCCGCGATGGGTCTCGCTGCCGCGGATCGTCAGGATTCCCTCGCCGCCCTCGACCGCCGTCGTCGGATCCTCGTGGCGTTCGCTCATGCGTCACCTCGCTCGAGTGTCCCCTCAAACGTATCAGGTCGATCCCGCTTGCCACCAGCGGCGTCCGATCCCGTATACTCCCGCGCCAATGTCGCTTGCTTGGTTCAACGGGCTGCTGATCGCGTGGTTCGTGATCGCCCTCGGGTCTTTCGGCAGCCTGCTCTGGAAACCGGCTCCGTACGGACGCTATCTCGAGCCCGGCTGGGGCCGGGCGCTGCATCCGCGGGTCGGTTGGATCCTGATGGAGACACCGGCCGTGCTGGTGCTTCCGGTGTTCTTCCTCACCAGTGAGCGAACCGGCGACCGTATCCTTCAGGTGTTCCTCGTCGTCTGGCTGGTGCACTACATCCACCGCGCCTGGATCTATCCGTTCCGTAAGAAGGGCGGTCACGCGATGCCGCTCGGGCTGGCGCTGTGCGCCATGGCGTTCAACCTGTTCAACGGCGGTTTCAACGGCGGCTGGTTGTTTCATCTGGGGCCCGTCTACCCGCGGGACTGGCTGACGAGCCCGCAGTTCCTGGTCGGGATCGCGGTCTTCGCGGCCGGTTTCGCGATCAACGTGCACGCCGATTCGGTGCTGATACGGATGCGCCGTCGATCCGACGGCTACGGTGTTCCCCGCGGCGGCCTGTTCGAGCGCGTCAGCTGCCCCAACTATCTCGGGGAGATCATGGAGTGGTTCGGCTGGGCCATCATGACGTGGTCCTGGGCCGGTCTCTCGTTCGCCGTGTGGACGGCCGCCAACCTCGTGCCGCGGGCCATCGCGCATCACCGCTACTACCGGGAGAACCTCGACGGCTACCCGGCGTCGCGCAAGGCCGTCGCTCCCTTCATTCTCTGAGACGTCGATATACTGAGCCGAGTTCCTCAGGAGTGGGGCGTGGGAACGAACCGCTTGTCGACGCTGCTGGTGATCGTGCTGGCGACGACCGTCGTCGCCTGTGATGGCGAGCCGGATTCGCCGTCCATCGTCCTGATCAGCGTCGATACGCTGCGCGCCGATCACCTGTCGTCCTACGGCTACGCTCGGGCGACACCCCATATCGATGCGCTGGCCGCCACCGGCGTCCTGTTCGAGGACGCCCACACCGTTGCACCCTGGACGCTGCCGGCGCACATGACGATGCTGACCGGCACGTACCCTTCGACCCACGGTGTCGACAACGAGGGCTTCGCGCTCGCCGGCGAGGTCCCGACCCTCGCCGAAGCGCTGACCCGTAGCGGCTATCGCGCGGCGGGTTTTGTAGCGCACCACTACCTCGCGCCGACCTACGGCTTCGATCGCGGCTTCGGCGACGGCTATACCTACGAGCAATACCTCAACGATCCCGCAAAGCCCGCGGAAGCGATCCGCGGAGACCGTGTCGTCGCCGCCGCCGCCGACTACCTCGAACGGACACGCGACGACGAGAAGCCTTATTTCCTGTTCGTGCACCTGTTCGACCCGCACTGGACCTATTCCGCGCCGGAGCCGTTCGCCGGACGCTACTCGGGCGGCTACACCGGTTCGATGGACGGGACGCTCGGCAGGATGATGCCGGCGATCGCGGCCAAGCGACCGCTCCCACGGGCCGACCTTCAGCAGCTGATCGACCTCTACGACGAGGAGATCGCCTGGGTCGATCACCTGGTGGGCCGGCTCGTCGCGAAGATCCGCCAGTTGCCGGGTGGCGATCGCACGGTGATCGTCTTCACCTCCGACCACGGCGAGGAGTTCGAGGACCACGGCTCGCTGGGGCATTCGGTGACCCTCTATCGCGAACAGACACACGTCCCGTTGATCATCGTCGACCCGGCGGATGGGGGCGCCCGGCGGGTTCCGAACCGCGTCGGGCTGGTCGATCTGGCCGCGACCATCGGCCACCTGGCGGGCTTGCCCGACGACGACCCGTTCCTGCGGCAGGGCGAGGGCCGGGCGCTCCACCTCGGCGACGGGGAATTCGAGGACACGGGCTCACCGCTGGTGATCGAAACGACGCGCTACGGTCACCCGCGGGCCGCCGCGATCGTCGGCCGGCACAAGGCGATCGGGCCGATGGACTACGACTTCATGGGGATCCAGCAGACGGACGAGGGGCCGCGCCAACGCGCCGCGGCAACGTGGCGTCGCCGTCTCGAGCTCTACGACGTCGAGTCGGATCCGTACGACCGGTCGCCCTTGCCGCTCGACACCGCCGCCGACGCGATCGCCTTCCTGCGCAACTGGCAGGAACGCACCTGGCGCGGGGTTCAGCTCGCCGTCCGCCCGACGGCGGGTTGGCGTATCCGCCTGCGCTTTCCGTCGGGGACGACCTGGTTCGACGAACCCTGGATGGAAAACGGTGTCCAGACGCTGCGGCTCGACGCCGGGGACCACGTGCTGGAGCTGGGCGGTTTCCCACCCGGGCGGACTTACCGCATCGGCCTCCCGATCTACCTGGCCGATGGCGCGGTGCTGACGCTCGAGGGGCTCGCTGGCGATGTCGTCCTGCTCGCCGGCGAGCGGGAGCTTTCCTTGGAGACCGGAAAGACGCGGCAGCTGGACCTGTCGTCACCGGAGCTGCTCGCGGCCGGCGCCGCGGCTCCGCTCGCCGCCGGGCAGCTCCGGATCCGCACCCGCGCGCGGCCGATGCACGGCGAGGTCTCGATCGATCCGGAGACCCGACGGCTCCTCGAATCCCTGGGTTATGTCGGCAACTGACCCCATCGCGGAGGCGAAAGTCATGCGATAATCCCGGGCTCCGATGCCCGACCTGCGCTCAGCGGCCAGCTCCGCCGTCGACCGGTTGCTCGACCACCCGAGCCTCGGTCCGATGGTGGCCCACCATCGCCGTCTGCCCGGTGTCGACGTGCGCTATGCCGAGCCTCGCGAACCGTTGCCACGGAGACTCGCCGAGGGGTTGGCGTTGCGCGGGGTGGCGCGGTTGTACTCGCACCAGGCGGAGGGCATCGACCGGTTGCGCGAGGGGAACCACCTCCTGATCGTGACGCCGACCGCGTCGGGCAAGACGCTGCTGTTCTCGGTGGCGGTCCTGGAGACCGTGCTGGCGGACGACGACGCGCGGGCGCTGATCCTCTACCCGACCAAGGCCCTCGCGCGCGATCAGCTCGCGGGCTTTCGTTCACTCGCCGGCTCGCTCGGGGCGCTCCATCCGCCATCGTTCGAGATCTACGACGGCGATACGCCGGGCGGACAGCGTAAGAAGATCCGGACCGACCCACCCCACGCCCTGATCACCAACCCCGACATGCTGCACGCGGGCATCCTGTCGAACCATCAGGACTGGGAACCGTTGTTGCGCAACCTGAAGTGGATCGTGATCGACGAGCTCCACGTCTATCGCGGCATCTTCGGCGCGCACGTGCACCACATCCTCAAACGGCTTCGGCGCCTGTGCGCCCGCTACGGCTCCAACCCGCGCTTCGTCGCCGCGTCGGCCACGATCGGCAACCCCGCCGCGTTCGCGAAGACGTTGACCGGCGTCGACTTCGCCGTCGTCGATCGCTCGGGCGCCCCGCAGGCTCCGCGCGAGGTCGTGTTCCTCAACCCGACGGCGGTGTCGCCTTACACGACGGCCGTCCGGGTCGTCGGTGAGACGGTGCGCGCCGGCCTGCGCACCATCGCGTTCGCCAAGGCGCGCCGCGTGACCGAGCTGCTCTACACCTGGCTGGTCCAGCAGGAACCGAGCCTGCGGGACCGCATCGCGCCGTACCGCGCGGGATACCTACCTGCGGAACGCCGCCGTCTGGAACAGCGACTGTTCAGCGGCGATCTCTCCGCCGTGCTCTCGACCAGCGCGCTCGAGCTGGGCATCGACATCGGTGGTCTCGACGCCTGCGTGCTCGTCGGCTATCCGGGCTCGATGATCTCATCGTGGCAACGCATCGGCCGCGTCGGGCGTCAGCGAAAGGACGGGCTGATCGTGATGATCGCGCTGCCCGACGCGCTCGACCAGTACGTCATCCACCACCCCGAGCTGTTCTTCGGTGGACACTACGAGAACGCGGTCCTCGATCCGTGGAACCCGTTGATCGCCGGACGCCACATGGTCTGCGCCGCGAGCGAGGAGCCGCTGGAACGGGCCGAGCTGGCCGCGGACGAGTCGGCGATCGGGCTCGCCACCGATCTGGCGCTGCAGGGGAAGCTTTCGGAAGACGCGGGGGGCGAGCGCTTCTACTCCTTCCGGCGCCGGCCGCAGCGCGATGTGAGCCCGCGTTCCGCGGGCGAGCCGTTCTCGATCGTCGATCGGCGCAGGAACGCGCAGCTCGGCAGCATCGACGGGCAGCGCGTCTACCACGAGTGCCACCCGGGGGCGATCTACCTCCACGGCGGGCAGTCGTTCCTGATCGCCGAGCTGGACGCCGACAAGCGCCGCGTGCTGGCCGAAGCCGCTCGCGTCGATTACTACACGGTCGTCCAGGGCGACAAGGAGACCGCGATCCTCGAACGGACGGACCACCGCACGGTCGCGGAGTTCCCCGTCGGCCTGGGGCGGCTCAAGGTGACCGTTCGCATCCGCGGCTATCAAAAAAAGCGGTTGTTCGACGGCGAAACCCTCTCGACGCATCCACTCGACGTCCCGCCGCTGACCTTCGAGACCGTGGGGTTCTGGATCGAGCTGCCGCCCGGTCTCCCCGCGGCTTACACACGCGACGAGCTGCACTTCATGGGCGGGATCCACGCGACCGAACACGCGACGATCGGGTTGTTCCCGCTCGCGGCGATCGCCGATCGCGGCGACATCGGCGGGATCTCCTACACCGGCCACCCGCAGCTCGGTTGTCCGGCGATCTTCATCTACGACGGGGTGCCCGGCGGCGCGGGTCTCGCCGAGCGCGGTTTCACCGATCTCGAGATGCTGCTCGCACGCACGCGCCGGCTCGTCGACGAGTGCGGTTGTGAGGACGGTTGCCCGGCCTGTATCCAATCGCCCAGGTGCGGCAACGGCAACAAGCCGCTGGACAAGCGCGCCGCCGCGCTCACGCTCGCGCTGCTCACCGGCGTGCGGCGGCTCGCCGAGCTCGATGTGCCCGCATCCGAACCCAGCGAACCCCTGCCGCTGGCGCGGCCGGCCGCCGACGAGCCCGATCGGGACGACGCCCGCCGTCACGGCATCGCGCGTGCCGGGAATCTCGAGCCGGAGGCGGCTCGCTCCGCGTACGAGCAGGCACGCGAGGCGCCGGCTCCGCCCGCCGTCCCACGGATCCGCCCCCGGGGCGCCGTCACGACGGGTAAGGTGTTGATCTTCGATCTCGAGACGCAGCGCAGCGCCGCGGAGGTCGGCGGGTGGGACTGCGCCGACCTCATGGGCCTGGCGCTGGCCGTGGTCTACGACACGCGGCGCGGCAGCTACCGGACGTACTTCGAGGCCGACGTGGACAAGCTGCTGATCGATCTGCTCACCGCGGATCGTGTGGTCGGGTTCAACATCGAGCGTTTCGATCTTCCCGTGTTGACCGGTTACACCGACACCGACTTGACCCGCATCGCCACGTTGGACATGCTGACCGAGCTCAACCGGGTGCTGGGTTACCGGTTGTCCCTGGCGCACCTCAGCGAGGCGAACCTGGGTGAATCCAAATCCGGCGAGGGGACGCAGAGCCTGGCCTGGTGGAAGCAGGGCCGGATCGATCTGATCGAGCAGTACTGCCGCAAGGACGTGGAGCTGACCCGGAGGTTGTTCGAGCGCGGGCTCGAGCGGGGACACCTGCTGTACCGCGACAAGGAAGATCGGATGATGCGCGTGCCGGTGACATGGTGACCAGGAAGCGACGGGTCGGGGTGATCCTGCTGGCGCTCGGTGCCGCGTGTGCGCGCCCGGACTTCACGGAGATGGTCCACGTTCCACCGGTCGGGGACTACGAGCGGCGGCTGATCGAGTTTCGCGCCCAGCGTGACACCTACTTCGCCGCCGACCCGGCGTCGCCGTTGCTCGAGTCGGAACGCGACGGCTTCGGGGGTCTCGAATACTTCGACCCCGATCTCTCCCTGTACTTTGTCGGCGACCTGCAGCTCTATCGCGAGCCGGAAACGCTCCAGCTCGTGACGACGTCGGGGAAGCTCCGCGAGGCGGAGCGCGTCGGCTTCGTCGCCTTTCGCATCGACGGTGAGCCACAGCGGTTGCAGGTGTACCGCCTGGTCGACGGCACCGGTGGTCTGTTCCTTCCGTTCCAGGACGGGACGACGGGCGCGGAGACCTACCCCGCGGGTCGTTACCTGAACCTCATCGCCAGCTCGCAGGCGGGCCCCTACGAGCTGGACTTCAACCTGGCCTACAACCCGTCCTGCGCTTACGGCGGCGCGGAACGGTTCGCCTGTCCGGTGACTCCCGCGGAGAACCGCCTGACGGTTCGGATCGCGGCGGGGGAGCGCGGTCGCCAGGACGTCGAGCCCGAGGGAGGCTGAGCATGGAGCCGTCGACCGACGCGGATCTCGTGGGGATCACCCTGCAACGCAACCGGCTGACGGCGGGCGCCCTGGCCGTCGGGGTGCTGGCGCTCGCGGGCGTCAGCGGGTTCCTCGATCTGGAGCCGGTGAGCTTCGCCGATCGCCTGACGCTTCCCGCCGGACTCCTGGGTCTGGTCATGCTCGTCGTCGCCTGGCGGGTGTACGGCGCGCTGGTGGAGCGTGCGGCGGCGATCGACGACGTCGGGACCGGTTGCGCGCGCTACACCACCACCCTGTTGATCGCGCTCGCGTTGACCGAGGCCGGCGCGTTTCTCGGGATCGTGGCGTCCCTGCTGGGGGCCGGGATGATGGCACTCACCGGTGTGCTCACGCATGTCCTGCTGACGGGGGTGTTGTGGCCAAGCAACGAGAAGATTCGCCCGTTTCTCGGTCGGGCCGGGCACACGTTCCTCGAGTGAAACCGCGCCACCTGTTCCTCGTCGGTTTCATGGGCAGCGGCAAGTCGACCGTCGCCTCGTTGCTCGCCGCCCGTACCGGTCGACAACACGTCGAGCTCGACGCCGAGATCGAACGCCACGCGGGCCGCACGATCGCCGAGCTGTTCGCCGCGGAGGGCGAAGCCGCGTTCCGCCGCCTCGAGGGACGGGCGTTGCAGCGGCTCGACGGCGTCCACGCCTCGATCGTCTCGACCGGCGGCGGCGCCGTGCTGCGGGCCTCGAACCGAGGCCTCATGCGGCGGAGCGGCGTGACGGCGTGGCTCGACGTTTCGCTCCGGGAGGCCCGCGAGCGCGTCGGCGACGGGGTCGGCCGGCCGCTCTGGCGCGGGGACGACCCCGTTGCTTTCCGGGCCTTTTTCGAGCGCCGGCGAGCCTGCTATGCGCTGGCCGATGCCCGCTTTTTGACCATGCAAAAAAGCCCGGAATCGGTCGCTTCTGAAGTTTTTGATCGTTTTGCAGGGATTTTTGATTGATTCGTCAATTGAAATAGGGATACTAGGCGCGAGTTCCGGCCGAAAACCGGGGGAAATCGGCCCGGTTCGGCCCTGTAGAGACCTTGGGAGGCAAAACGAATGACGAGAACCGAAGTGATCGATTCCCTCGCCACCCGTACCGGGTTGGAAAAGAAAGCCGTCAAGGAGTTCTTGGACCACCTGGTGGCCCTGGTGGATCAGGAGATGCGGGCCGGCGGCGAGGTGCCGCTGAAGGGTCTGGGCAAGTTCAAAGTCCAGCATCGGAAGGCGCGAGTCGGCCGCAACCCGCTCACCGGCGAGGAACTCCAGATTCCCGCGAAGACGGTGGCCAAGTTCACCCTGGCCAAGTCACTCAAGGACATCGTCAAGTAATCGTGCACGGGGGCCGGGTTCTCCCGGCCCTCTGCCCGTTTCCCCTCGACAGCAACGATCAGGCCCAGGAGGGCGCGCCCTCCGCGACGGCGTACGTGCGCTCGGCGGAGGACGCCCCGATCCGCACCGCGACCGGTTGACCCGGGTCGGCCGACCCGCGCGGCAGGTCGACGTCGATGAAGTTCCCGGTCAGCGCGCGCTGGTACGGGCCGTCGCGGCGATCCCCTAGCGCGACGGCATCGAGCCGGCGCCCCTCGAAGCCCTTGCGGAACCGCAGCGACAGTTCGGCGCCCAGACCGCGAAGCGCGCGCGATCGCTCGCGCTGGACACGCGGGTCGACGCGACCGGCGTACTCCGCGGCCGGTGTCCCCGGGCGCGGCGACCACGAGAAGACGTGCAGGTAGTTGAGCGGTGACCCTGCGATCAGATCGTAGGTCTCGCCGAACAGGGTGTCCGTCTCACCGGGGAACCCGACGATCACGTCGGCCCCGAGACCGATGTCCGGCACCGCATCGCGCAACCGCGACAACACCCCGAGATACGTTTCGCGCCGGTAGTTGCGGCGCATCGCGCGAAGCAGCTCGGCCGAACCGGACTGCAACGGCACCTGTAAATGAGGTGCCAGACGCGGCTCGCTTGCCAGCAGCTCGACGATCTCGTCCGTGACGGTGAGCGGCTCCAGCGAGTTCAACCGCAACCGCGTCGCGCCGCAGCGATCGAACAACCGGCGCAACAGCGTCGCGAGATCGATCTTCGGATCGAGGTCCCGTCCGTAATCTCCCGTGTTGACCCCGGTCAAGACGATCTCTCGATAACCGGCTTCGATCAGGCGGGCGAGCGCCCGCTCGACCTGCTGCGGCGGGACCGATCGGCTCGGCCCGCGGACTTCCGGGATGATGCAGTACGAACAGGCCAGCCGGCAGCCTTCCTGGATCTTCAGGAAAGCGCGCGAGCGTTCGCCGAAGTGCAGGGCGCGCGGGAGCTCGTTGTCACAGCCCCGATCGACCGGGGCGGGAGTCCTGTCGGCGCCGATCCCCATCTCGTCGAGGATCCCGCCGAGACGAAACTTCTCCTTGTTGCCGAAGACGCGAGTCACCTCGGCCATCCCCGACAGCGTCTCCGGCTCCCGCTCGGCATAGCACCCGGTGACCAGCAGCGAGCAGTCCGGGCTGGCGCGGCGCATCGAGCGGATCAACTTGCGGGCGTCGCCGTCGGCCTTGTGCGTGACGGTGCAGGTGTTGACGACGATCACCTGGGCCGAGCCCGGATCGGCGGCTTCGCGAAAGCCGCGCCTCGCGAGCTCGCCCTCGATCGCCGCGCCGTCGAACTGGTTCAGCTTGCAACCGAGCGTGACCGTGTAAAAACCCGGCCGCTCCTTGTCAAGACGAGAGCAGCGCACCGAGTTTCGTCTGTGCGGCCTCGCTCTTGGCAACGACCTTCTCCGCCATCTTGCGGCGCTCGTCGGCCAGCCGTTGGGCGAGGCGTTCGTCCGAGACGGACAGGATCGATGCCGCGAGCCAGGCGGCGTTCGCCGCGCCGGCCTTGCCGATGGCCAGCGTCCCGACGGCGATTCCCGCGGGCATCTGCGCGGTTGCGAGTAGCGCGTCCAGGCCGTTGAGATCCGACGACGCGAGCGGCACGCCGAGCACGGGCAGGGTGGTGTGGGCGGCCACGACACCCGCCAGGTGGGCCGCCGCGCCGGCACCGGCGATGAAGACCTTGACGCCGCGCTCCGGCGCCCGTCGGATGATCTCCGCCGTGCGCTCCGGCGTGCGATGCGCCGAGGTGACCACGACCTCGTGGCCGATCTCCAGCTTGGTCAGGATCTTCGCGGCCTCTGCCATGACCGGCAGGTCCGAATCGCTTCCCATCATCACCAGGACCCGCGGGTCGCTCATCGATCTCTCCTTTGCACCGCGTCGAGCGCGATGTCGTTTCTGTGGTGCTCGCCGTCCCAACGGATCTCGCCGACGGCGGCATAAGCGGCCTGCCGCGCGCTGTCGAGATCCGCGCCGAGGGCGGTCACGCCGAGCACGCGTCCACCCGACGTCACGTAGCCGCCGTTCTCGCGCTTCGTTCCCGCGTGGAACACGATGGCGCCCGACGCCTCGGCCCGTTCCAGGCCTTCGATCTTAAAACCCTTGCCATAGCTGCCGGGGTAGCCACCCGCGGCCATGACCACGCAGACCGCGGCCTCATTCTTCCACGCCGGAGTCACGTCGCCAAGCTCCCCACGGGCGGACCGGTCGAGTAGATCGAGCCAGTCGCCGTCGAGCCGCGGCATCAGCACCTGGGTTTCCGGATCTCCGAAACGGGCGTTGAACTCGAGGACCTTGGGGCCCTCGTCGGTCAGCATCACACCGGCGTAAAGCACGCCGCGATACGGCGTTCCCTCCGCGGCCATCCCCTCGATCGTCGGCCGGACGACCTTCTCGATCAACGTCCGGCGGGTGGCGTCGTCAAGCCAGGCCGAGGGCGAGTAGGTGCCCATCCCGCCGGTGTTGAGACCCGCGTCGCCGTCGTGCGCGCGTTTGTAGTCCTGACACGTCGCCAGCTCGACGAATCGCTTGCCGTCGGACAGCACGAAGAACGAGGCCTCGCGCCCCCGGAGCATCTCCTCGACCAGGATCTTGCGCCCGGCTTTGCCGAAGTCACGCCCGCTCAGCATGCCTTCCGCCGCGCCCACCGCGATCTCGCGATCGTCCGCGAGGAGCACCCCCTTCCCCGCGGCCAGGCCATCCGCCTTGACGACCAACGGGTACCGCGTCGCGGGCGACTCGAGGTAGGCGCGTGCCTCGCCGGCATCGGAGAAGACCTGGAACGCCGCGCTGGGGATGCCGTGTCGTTGCATGAACAGCTTGGAGAAGATCTTGCTGCCCTCGAGCCGCGCCGCGCCCGCCGACGGACCGAAGACGGCGATGCCCTCGTCGTCGAGGCGATCGGCCAGCCCCGCGACGAGCGGTGCTTCGGGGCCGACCACGACCAGGTCGTAACGCTGCTCGACCGCGTGCCGGACCAGGGTGTCGATGTCCTCCGCGCCGATCGCGACGTTCTCCGCGTGGCGAGCGGTCCCGCCGTTCCCGGGCGCGCAACGCAGTTTCTCGAGTTTGGGGCTGTGGGAAAGCGCCCAGGCCAAGGCGTCTTCGCGCCCACCACTACCGACCAGGAGGACTTTCAAGGCGCACCTCAGGCCGAGGCGGCTTTTTTGGTCTTGGAGGACTTGCCGCTGTCGGACTTCTCGGGCTTCGACGAGGAGCCCGTGTCCGCTTTGGTGGAACCCGGGTTGCCGTACCCGTCGGAATACCAGCCGCCACCCTTGAGCTGGAACGAGGCGCGGGAAATCTTCCTCTTGAACTTCCCGGAGCACTTATCGCAGCGGCCCGGAGCGCGCGCCCCGACCTTCTGGATCACCTCGATCTGGTTCCCGCACTCGGTGCACTGGTATTCGTAGATCGGCATCGTCCGTCCTCAGAGCTAACTTTGGAAGGGCCCCAGCCCCGTGTCAAGCCAACAGAAATAGCAGCCCGCTCGGGATCGCGCTATTCTGGCGGGGTTTCCCCGAAATGCAGGAACAACGAGCGGTAGACGGCACGGGCCAGACGGTCGCGGTCCTGCCGCGCCGAGAGCAGCTCGGCATCCTGCCTGTTGGACAGGTTGACCATCTCGATCAGGACCTTGGTCGGGATCGCGTTGCCACGCAACACCGCGGGCACGAACTTCGACTTGCCCCGGATGATCCGATTGCGCACGGGCTGGTACGGCTGCACCGGCAGCTGCTCCTGCCGGAACGCCTCGATCACGGCATCGGCCAGCCGCCCCGACACCGCCTCCGATCGGACGCGGCTCTTTTTCGAAAAGCTGACGTGCCGTTTCTCACGCACTTCCTGGAACTTGCCGTACTTGGAAGAGCTGAACCCGTACGTGCGCGAGCGGTACGCCGCGCCGGGGATGTAGGCCATCACCCCACGCAGAGAACGATGGCGCGCGTCCGCGTGCAAGGAGAGATAGACGACACGATCGCTGCGGAAGTTCTGCTTCAACGCCCGGCGGTAGATCGAGTTGGCGAGATACCAGCGCAGGTTGACGCCCATGTCGGTCTGATTGCGATTCTCGACGAGGAACGGGGGCGACGTCAGGATCGTGCCCTCATAATTCTTCATCAGTCGGTCGGTCTCGGAGGGCCGGCAGCCGGTCTGCCTGTCTTCCAGGGTCAGCTTGACGACCGCCTTCGTGCGGGTCTCGAGCATCTGCTTGAGCCGGCAGGCGACGTCATAAACGTAGTCGTGTTCCCACACGCCGTTGTGGTTCGTCCCGATGTCGCGGCCGCCGTGACCGGGATCGATGATGACGAGCACCCCCTCCAACCCGCCGCGGGTGCCGCGGACCGGTTCGCGCACCAGCTCCGCTTCCAGCTCGCGTTTCGATGCCTCGGCGGCCAGCCGTCGTGGGTGTTTTGCCGGGAGGAACTGCGGTTCCAGCAGCTCGAGCGGGATCTTGATCCGGAACCCCACCGGGATGTCGGCGAGGTCGCGGATCCCGTTGCGCACGCGGAGAAGCTCGGCCGTCTCGCGGACGTCCTCGCCCTTGGTCTGCCCCGTGAAGCGAACCACGACGGAGGAGTAGAGGGCCTCTCCCGCTTTGAGGTCGTAGCCCGCGAAGGGGCCCCGAGCGTCGGAGTCGTAGACGAGTAGCCCGTCTTGCGAGCGCTCCAGCGGGGCGAACGCCGGGTGGAGGAACTTCGCCGGAATGCGCACGATCTGACCCGGAGCGAGGTCCGGTCCCGCCATCTCGTTGGAGGCCATCAGCTCGGTAAACAGGTCGCCGCGTCCGGTGAACCAGAGGGCGACCTCCCACATGCCCTTGCCGTAGAGGTTCCCACGTCCCGCGCCCGAGCGATGGACCCAGGCGCCGTTCTCGTAGCGGTCCTCGGGGAAGAGGTCGGTCAACACGAGCCGTCGCATCTCCTTCGAGAGCAAGGCCAGCGGCACGCGTGTCCAGCCGTCGGCTGCCGGCCTGTCGGTGTTGTTCCAGGCGGCGAGAGCGGCTGCCGCCTCGCGCCCGCCGCAGAGGCGCTCGGCGAGCGCTCGGTACGTGTCGGCTTGCGTCGTGCGGACTTCCAGCTCGATGTCCCGACCGGCGGTGATCCGCACGCGCAGGTCCGAGCTCAACGGCACCGTGCCGTCGGACTCGTCCTGCGCCCAAGTCGTGCCGAGCGCGGCCAGCACCAGGAGCCAGCCGACTCGGGCGAGGCGGCCAGGGGGGCGGGAGGTGTCGAACACAGCGAGTTTGATCATACCGTATCGACCGCGAACAGCTAGCGGGCCGCGGGCCGCTAGAACAGCGCTTTGACCTGGAAACGGTAACCCGTCGTCGGCTCGCCCGCCGTCGCATCGACCGACGACGTGGCGCCGCGATTCACGATGAGATTGTCGTCGCGTGCGAGGACCGTCACGCCGTCTTCGCCCGGCAATCTCCCCTCGACGTTCACCTTCACCTCCACGAGGTCCCCGACCAGCCGAACGGGCGTGAGGCTCAGGGTCAGCGCTTCGTCGGTCGGCTCCGGGCCGAGCTTGAACTCGTACCGCACCTGCTGGCTCACGAACGTGTGCAGCTGGTTGCGCTCGAGGCTGGTTTGCGTGTTGCCGTCGACCCGGAACACCTCGACCTCGAATCGCACCGGCGGGCCGACGGTCACGGTGTTCACGACCTCCCAGCTCTCGGTGAGCTCCGCCGTGATCGCGAGCGTGAACGGGCGCTCGTCCTGACGGAACAGCTCGAACAGGAGCGTCGTACGATCCTTGACGACGGCCTCCCGCGAGGCCCGGACCTGGCGACCGTCGGGTAGGGCCAGCACCGCCCGCAGGCGAAGCCGCCTCGCCCCGTCGGCTCCGGACGGTTCGGCCCGTCCCGTCAGCTCGACCCTCACCGGGCCGACCTCCTCCCAATCCACGGAAAACCGCAGTCGGGAGGGCCGATCCGCCTGGAGGGTCCACCGTCGCGACGGCGGATCGGGTTCCGGGAGCGCGCGCACCTCCAGCTCAACGGCGGCAATCTTCTTGACCCGATCCACCGCGGCGTCGGCCGGCAGCGTGAGGCAGACGAGAGCGAGCGCCGCGAGGGCCGGGATCGGGATCCGGAGCCGGGTTGGCATTCGGTGCTAACCTTAAGTAAATATGAGGGTTGTAATTGACAACCCCGCGCGGGCCATTTTAGACTTTTTTGTCGGGTTCCGCGGGGAAACGGAGCCGAATTTGTTCCGAGCCTGTCTCATCATCGTGCTCGCCGTCGCCTCGTTCGCTCCGCCCGGAGTCGCCGGCGAGCCGGGGTTCTCCGGCGCCGTCAAGGATACCGCGGGGCGGTTCCTGGCCGACGTCGAGATCCTCGTCGTCTCGCCGTCGACCTCGTCCGACCCCGTGCGACCCGTCGCGACCGTCCGCAGCGACTCCCGGGGCCGGTTCCTGATCGAACGGCTCGAGGCCGGCGCCTACCAGATCGCTGCGGTGAAACGCGGTTACCGCACGTACATCGGCACGATCAACACGCGCGTCGACACGTGGATCCAACTGGTTCTCTACCCGCAGGCGCGGCTCGAGCAGGCCGGAATCCCGGAACCCGAAGACGACGCCTGGGCGCTGCGGTTGCCGCGCCGCAACATCCTGCGCGAAACCGACCCGGCCCTGCCGGCGTTCGAGATGGCCACCGCGCGGCGTCCGTCGATGTACGAGCTTCCCGTCCAGCTCTCGGTCGATCAGCTGTTCAAGGTCGCGACCGATCTGCGGCGCGCACCGAGCGACGAATCGGTCGTCCAGGGGATCGAGACGCGACTCAACGTGGCGATCCCGCTGGGGAGCCGGGGCAACGTTTCGGCCCGCGGCAGCCGCGAGAGGTTGAAGAACTCCCGGTACTTCGACGGCTCCGCGCCGACCGGGCGCGACAGCGATCGGCTCGGCGCGCGGTTTTCTTACGACACGTCGATCGATACACGCATCCAGGTCGAGGCCGAGTACGCGGGTCGCGGTGCCGAGTGGGCTCCGCGCGAGGGCGTTCTGCCGGCCGTGGATCACGAGATGGAGAGCTGGCGCGGCGCGGTCGGGCTCGAAAGGCAACTCGGCCCCGCCACGAATCTGAGGGTCGGGCTGGAGTACGCCCACGCCGATCTGGTCGTGCCCGACGACCAGGCGGTTCGGGTGGACCAGTTGGAGTCGCGATCGACCAACCGCGCCATCCTGGGAACCGGGACGCTGACACTCACGGCTGAACGCGGGCGCCGCTTCGAGCTCGATTTCGACGCCGGACACCTCGACCTTTCCTCGACGAGCCGCTACTCGACGAACGACCCCGGCCGGTTGCACTTCAACGGGCTCGCGGGCTGGACCGGAGGCTTCCGCGCGCGGGAGACCCGGGATCTGGCCCGACGTTTCTCGTTGATCTACGGGGTCGGCTACCGCCATGTGGTGCGCGAGTCGGACGCTTCCATCTGGACGCCGCATCTCGGCGGCCAGCTCAAGTTCGAACCGCTCCAGGTTCGCTGGATCGCGACCTATTACGCGACCGACGACTGGTCCTCGACATCCGAATCGTCCGGCGGCGGTTGGGAGCCGCAGCGTCCGTTCGGCTACGAGGCCGCGATCGAAGTACCGCTCGCGGAGCACATCACGCTCAGCGGCACCGTCGAGTCTCGCCCGATGGCGGCCGGTCGCCGCGCCGCACCGCTCGGCGGTCCGGTGGCACCGACCGGACCGGCGTACGTGACCGACGGGAACGCGATGCTCGAGCAGAACCGCGTGACGCTCACGCGCGAGACCCCGACCCTGCTGCTGTTCGCCGAGCTGTCCCGGGCCGCGATCGACGGCTCCGTCGCCGCGGCGCTGGCCTATGACCTGCCGTTCCAGGACCTCGCCGAGCGCGATCTGGATTGCCACACCGGCCGCCTCGGCCTGCGCTTCATCCCCCAGGGGACGCTCGTGACGCTCGACCTGCGTGATCTGCGCGAATCGCGCCACGCCAACGTCGATGCGGATTCCACCCAGCGCCAGGTGGAGCTGACGTTGATCCAGGACCTGCTCCAACGTGACGACTTGGGTCGGTGGCGTTTCCTGATGAGTCTCAGCATGGCCGAGTGGAGCTCCGGCGATCCCGGCGACCTACGCCAGATCGCTTCCGCCGATCGGCTCGAGGCGACCGACGGCCGGCTGTCCGCCGGGTTGTCGCTCGAGTTCTAGACCGCCATGGCGCGCATCCGTTTCGGTCTCCGCGAGACTCTCGTCGTGCTGGCCGCCGCCGCCCTGCTCGGTTTCGGCTTCGTTTCCTTCCTCTACCGGGTCGAAGCGACCGTGCCGATGCTCGGGGTCAAGTGGATCCAGACGAGCGAAGGCCCGCTGGCGCTCGAGGTCGATCCGGAGGCCGCCGGCTGGGAAGCCGGGATCCGCGAGGGAGACCTCCTGGTGCGAGCCGACGGTCGCCCGGTTCGCTCGGCGATCGACGCGGACCAACTGGGCTGGATCACCCCCGAACCGGATCGGCTCGAGATCGAGGTCCTGCGCGGCGCGGAGGAGATCGCCTTCACGGTCGAGATCGCGGATCGCGCCCGCGGCGAGCCGTACACGTACCTGTCCATCGTCGGGCTGGCGTTCTGGGTTTCCGGGCTGTTGATCTCGCTGCGCTGGTCGAAGGTCCGCGGCGGCACCACGTTCTCGCTACTCGCGTTCGCGATGTTCGCCCAGCTGACGTTGAGCCACACCGGGCGGGGCGATCTGCTGGATCGCACGATTTACTGGTTCGATGTCGTCGCGGGGGCGCTGATCCCCGCGCTGTTGCTGCACCTCGGCATCGCCGCGGCGCGCCGCACGGTGGCGCGTCGCTGGTGGATCGGCGCAGCCTACGTGGCGTCCGCGGCGACGCTCCTGATCGCCTGGTGGATCGCACCGGACGGATTCGGCGGCGCCTATGCCTTCGACGACCCGGTTGCCGCACTTCAGCTGAGCCACCGGATCGAACCGCTGCTGTTGACGCTGTGCTTTGCGGCGACGATCTATGTCCTGGCACGCGCGCACCGGAGCGTGTCCGGGACGCGCCGCACGCAGGTTCGCTGGCTGCTCCGTGGCGGGCTCCTCGGGCTGGCCCCGTTCATCCTGCTCTACCACCTGCCCTGGGCGCTCGGTGCGAGCGAGTTGCCGCGTTGGGCCCAGTTCGTCTCCGTCGTGCCCCTGCTGTTCACACCGGCGGCCTTCACCGCCGCGCTCGCGCGGTACCGGCTCAACGATCTCGATCTGTTGTTGATGCGCGGGATGAAAGAGGCGGCTTCGGTGTTCTGCGCGTTCGGGATCTACTCCGTGACGGCGTTCATCCTGCGCGAGGCGTTCGGAGACGTGCTCGACCTGTCGCGAAGCGGTGCCCGCTATACCGGTCTGTTCGTGGTCGCCCTGCTCTATCCGTCGTTGCGTCGCTGGGTTCAGGTCGGGATCGAGAAGGCTTTCTATCGCAAACGCTACAGCTATCGCTCGACCTTGCTCGACTGGGCCCGCGAGCTGTCCGCCGAGACGGATCTCCAATCGTTGCTCAATCGACTGCGCCGCCGCGTTCGTGAGACGCTCGACGTCGACGAGGCGGACGTGCTGGTTCGCAGTGGGCCAAGACGGTTTTCGGCTCCCGGCGATACGACGGGGACGATCGAGCTCGACGATCCGGAGCTCGACCGGCTTCGTTCCACGGCGATGTTGACCATCGAGTCCGGCCGGCTACCCAACGTTCCGTGGGTCCGCCACCTGTTCGCGATGAAGGTGAAGGGGCGCATCCGGGCGCTGCTGGCCGTTGGCGACCGAACGACGCCCGACGAGCCGCTGACCAGCGAGGATCGGCACCTGCTCGGGACGCTGGCCGCCCATGCCGCGACCGCGATCGAGGCGGCGCGCCTGGTGCAGGAGGTGCGCCAACGTGCCGGCGAGATCGAACGACTCCACGCGCGCCAGGCCAAGATCCTCGAGTCGAGCGCCGTCGGTCTGCTGCTGCTCGATGCGGACGACACGATCCAGGCGTGGAACCGTGCGCTCGAGGCGATCTACGGGCTCTCGCGTGCGGAGACGATCGGGCGCAACATCGCCGACATCTTCCCGCTCCACGTCGTCCGCCGGCTGCAGCAGGAAAGCCGCAGCGAGGCGCCACCCGGCGAAGGGCGGATCTTCCGCATCAGCCTCGTCAACAAACGGGGCCGCAGGTTGATCGCCAACCTCTCGGTGTCGGCGGTGGACGGGGATCCGGGGGCAGACCCGTCGCGCGTCGTGACGTTCGACGACGTCTCCGAGCGGGTCAAGCTCGAGGAGCAGGTGCTGCGTCAGGAGCGTCTGGCGAGTCTCGGACTGCTGGCGGCGGGCGTCGCCCACGAGATCAACACACCGCTCACGGGAATCTCCAGCTACGCCCAGATGTTGCTCGAGGAGTGCCCGGCCGACGACCCGCGGCGCCACGCGCTGGAGAAGATCGAGTTACAGACGAACCGCGCCGCGGAAATCACCGGATCGTTGCTCAACCTCGCACGGCCGGAGGATACCGGTCTCGAACGCGTGGAATGTGAAGACACGATGCGCGAGGTAGTACAGCTCTTCAAGCCGCAGATCCGCGGCCGCGGGATCGATCTGAAGCTGAACATCGAGACCGGCCTACCGGCGATTCCCGGTCACAAGGGAAAACTTCAACAGGTGTTGCTCAACTTGCTGATGAACGCGCGTGATGCCCTCGATTCCGGGGGCACGATCAAGCTCCAGGGGCGCTCGCGCAACGGCAAGATCGAAATGCTGGTCGAGGACGACGGTGTCGGGATCGCCGAGGAAGATCTCGACAGCATCTTCGATCCGTTCTTCACGACCAAGGGCCGCGGCCGTGGAACCGGTCTCGGGTTGTCGATCACCTACGGCATCGTTCAGGAACACGGCGGTGAGATTCACGTCGAGAGCCACCCCGGTGAGTACACGCGTTTCCGCGTGGAGCTCCCGGCTCCGCCCGGGGCGCAGGCCACGGCGTGAGCGAAACGCGCGAAGCGTCCGGCGCGGTGACCCCGTCGCAGTCCACGTCCGCCGAGAGCGGCCGCGTGCTGGTCATCGATGACGAGCCCGTAGTCGTCGACGTGCTGCGGGAACTGTTGCTCAAGCAGGGTTACGAGATCGAGGTCGCCGGCGACGCCGCCGCGGGTCGCCAGTGCCTCGAGCAGCAACACTGGGACGCCATCTTGCTCGATGTCATGCTCCCCGACGCGGACGGGATGCAGGTGCTGCGCTGGATCCGCGAGCGCAACCCGAACCTCGCGGTGGTGATGATCACCGCGTTCGCCACCGTGGAGTCCGCGGTCGACGCGATGAAGGCGGGGGCCTTCCACTACGTCACCAAACCGTTCAACAACGAAGAAGTACGCAATCTCGTTTCGCGCGCCGTGCAGACTTCGCGGCTGCGTCGCGAAAACAAGAATCTGCGCCGCGCACTCGAAGAGCGCTTCCGTTTCGAGCGCATCATCGGCAAGTCTCGAGCGATGCAAGAGCTGTACAGCTTCATCGAGCAGGTCGCGCCCAGCCGATCGACGGTCTTGATCCAGGGCGAATCGGGTACGGGCAAGGAACTCGTTGCGCAGGCGATCCACCGGCAAAGCCCGCGGAAGGAGAAACCGTTCATCGTGGTGAACAGCTCGAGCATCCCGACCGAGCTGCTCGAGGACAACCTGTTCGGTCACGTCAAGGGAGCCTTCACCGGCGCGACCGCCGATCGGCAAGGCCTGTTCAGCGCCGCCGACGGCGGCACGATCCTGTTCGACGAGGTCACGACCATCAGCTCCGACGTGCAGGCCAAACTCCTGCGTGTCATGCAGAACCGCGAGTTCATCCCGCTCGGGTCGGTGGAGCCGCGCACGGTCGACGTTCGCATCCTGGCGGCGACCAACGAAGATATCCGCACCCTGGTCAAGGACGGTGGCTTTCGTGAAGACCTGTACTATCGACTGAACGTTCTTTCGGTCACCGTGCCTCCGCTGCGCCATCGTCTCGAAGACCTCCCGCTTCTCGTCACGCATTTCCTGCGGAAGTACAACGCGGAAAACGAGAAGCAGGTGGAGTCGATCGAAACGGGAGCTCTCGAGCGGCTGCTTTCCTATCTCTGGCCGGGCAACGTGCGTGAGCTGGAGAATGTCATCGAACGCGGCGTGGTACTGGCCCAGGGCGCGCAGATCGAGCTTTCCTCGCTGCCCAAGGATTTGGAGGAGGGAGCGGTTGTCCCCTCCGCCGCGTCGTCCTTGCCGGAGGGGGTCGGTTTGTACGAAGCGGTGGGTCGGTACGAGCGCCAGTTGATCGAGTCGGCGCTGCGCCGCGCCGGGGGGGTCCAGAAACAGGCCGCCAAGATCCTGGGCCTGAAGCCGACGACGCTGAACGAAAAAATCAAAAGGCTGGGGATTCGAATCTAATTACGATGCCCGGTCGGCCCCCGGTTCGAACCCGGTCCGGGTTGCTGCACGAGGCCCGCAAAGCCTCCGCGGAGAGCTGCCGCTCGAGCCCGTTTGGGACTATAAAAACACTGAGATTTGGGGACGGTTTGGTTGACGATCCCAGGACCGAGTGGTACATAAATCGCTCGAAGTCTCCGGAACGAACCCTCCGGACCTATATATTGAAGCATGAGTGCCGGCGCTGTCGTGGGGGTTGCTACACTCGGCGCGCTTGAAATCCGGTCGGCAGGAGGACGTCATGAAGTGGATCCGTTTCGCATTGGCGATAGGGGTGGTGGGTCTCGCCTTTACCGCAGCATCGGCCCAATCGGGCGGGGTGACGGTGGTGGTGAGCGACGAGGTCGGGCCGCTACCTGGCGCGATCGTGACGATCAGTCACGAGACCGGGTTCGTCAAGACGACCTCCGTTCAGACAAACGTTCGGGGCGAGGCCATGTTCCCGGTCCTGCGCCCCGGTCGTGGTTACCTGGTCGAGGTCTCGATGTCCAACTACGGCACGCAACGTGTCAGTGACATCCAGGTCAAGATCAACGACAACCAGCGAATCCCGGTGGTGTTGGCCCAGGAGATGGTCGAGACCGTCAAGGTCGTCGCGGACGGCCAGGTGGTCAAGCTGGAAGACACGCAGAAGAGCACCAAGTTCTCCGAGGAGTTCGTTCAGGATCTCCCGGTGCCCGGACGGTTCTACCAGAACGTTCTGACACTTGCCCCGGGGGTTCAGGATGCAGACGGCGACGGCAACCCGAACGTGCACGGATCGCGTGACCGCGACTTCAAGGCGACCGTCAGCGGCGTGTCGAACGTCGACCCGCTGACCGGTCAGCAAATGAGCCAGGTCAACCCCAACTCGATCGAAGAAATGGAAGTCATCACCGCCGGCGCCGGCGCCGAGTTCAGCCGTGCGCAGGGCGGGTTCGCCAACATCATCCAGAAGCAGGGCAGCAACGAGTTCGAGGGCGTGTTCGAATTCTACTTCCGCTCGCACCTGCTCGACGGCACCGGCGCTTCGGACAACGCCCCGAACCTGCCCAAGGTCGAGTTCCAGGACCTGCAGCCTTCGTTCCAGCTCTCCGGCCCGATTCTCAAGGACCGGTTGTGGTACCGCCTGTCTCACGAGTTCATCGACCGCGAGCGCCCGGTCCCGACGTCCGGTGGCCTCGTCGTCCAGACGGTGCGGCAGGGCATCCACTCCGATCAGCTCACCTGGCAGGTCTCGCCGCGGAACAAGATCGCGTATCAGTGGCAATCCGATCCGCTGGAGATCAACGGCTTCGGTGTCAGCTCGCTGACGCCGTTCGAGTCCGCGCAGTTCCGCGATCGGACGAGCAACACCCAGACGATCAGCTGGACCGCGCCGATGTCGCCGAAGATCCTCGTCGAGAGCCTGGTTTCGTGGCAGGACCTGAACACGATCATCAAGCCGACCACCGAGGGCATCGCGAACACGTGCGCGCTCGGCGAGCCGTTCCTCGAGAACGCGCAGTGCTTCGATATCGACAACAGCCAGACGACCGGTTCGTACTTCCAGACGTTCGACGACAACCGGCAGCGGCTGACCGTTTCGAGCAAGGCGACGCTCTACGGCGGCAGCTTCTGGGGCATGAGCCATCAGTTCAAGATGGGCCTCGTCGCCGAGAACGAGCGCTACTTCCGCGCGCTGGACCGGCGCCCGAACCTCAGCCGCTTCATCCTGAACTTCGACGACGACACCGGTGGTGACGTCGAGCCGCAGCGGCTGGCGATCATCTTCGCCAACGTGTCGGTGCCGCGGACGGCCGATGTCCGCGCGACGGGCACGAACTGGGGCCTGTACATGGAAGACCAGGTGCGCATCCGGCAGAACCTGTCGATGACGCTGGGCTTGCGCTTCGATCGCGAGGAGATCAACTCGAACGGGAACACCCCGCTCGATCCCGAGGCCGAGCTCGCGGGGTTCCTCAAGCGGCTCCAGAGCGGGGGCCCGTCGATCGACCCGGCCACCACGCTGACGCAGTTCTTCACACGCTACGAGAACGTCGAGGACTTCGTCAACCAGCTGGCGGCCGATCTCGGTCAGAACCCGGACGACATCCCGCTGTCGCAGACGGCACGGCAAAGCTTCTTCTGGCCGCGTGCGCGGCGTCAGGAGAACATCTCGGTGGTCAACAACAACCTCGCGCCGCGTTTCTCGCTGTCCTGGGATCCGTGGAGCAACAACAAGACCCGCTTCGCCGTGACCGCCGGTCGGTACTACGACAAGCTGTTCTTGAACATCCCGTTGATCGAGCTCGAGCCGGCCGGTGCCAACCTGATCTTCAACTCGGAACCGGCCGGGGGCGGCGCGCAAGGTGCGTTCGAGGTGACCGGGCTGCGCGCGAGCGTGAACCCGACGGTCAACATCTCGACCGTCGATCGTGATCTGCGGACGCCTTACCAGGACGAGTGGACGTTCGGTTTCGAGCGCGAGATCTTCGCCGAGACCTCGATCAGCATCGACTACATCAATCGCCGGTTCCGTGACCAGCTTCAGGACTACGATCTGAACCACGCCCCCGGCGACTACGGGCGCTGCGTGGCCGCAACGCCGACCAACCCGGCGACGATCCAGGCGGTGCTCCCGTCGGATCCCGACTTCAACCCCGAGTTCGGCCAGGGCGACGGCATCATCGACGACTGCGGTGGTCAGATCATCCAACGTCCGCCGCAGGCCGACGGCGATCCGGTCGCGGGCGTCGTCGATCGCGGCGTCCGCCTCGAAGAGCCGGACGGTACCCCGGATCTCTACCTGCAGAACCCCGGCTGGGGTGACATCTTCCTCGTCGGCAACTTCAACAAGATCGACTACGACGGCGTCGTGCTCGCCCTGACGCGGCGGCAGTACCGCAGCTGGGAGATGCAGGCGTCCTACACCTGGTCGCAGGCCAAGGGTGACGGCGAGGACTTCGCCCAGCAGCTCGGCGACGACCGCAGCCTGTTGCAGGACGAGCAGGGTTATCAGTCCTACGACCAGCGTCACGTGGTCAAGGTCAACGCGACCACGATCACCCCGTGGGGCTTCCGCCTGGGCACCTCGATCAGCTGGGAGTCGGGCCTGCCGTACTCGCTGCTGGCGCAGGAGCTCTCGTTCGACCAGATCCTGCCGCAGCTCGCCAACGCCGGCGGCAACGTCGGTCGCGTACGCCGCACCTACCTGACGGGCCAGCGTAACGACCAGCGAAACGACTCCTACTACAACGTCGACGCCAAGTTCACCAAGGAGATGAACCTCGGCCGCGGCCTCAACCTGCAGGTTTCCGCGGAGGTGTTCAACCTCTTCAACGACGGCACGTTGGTGGTCTACAACCCGCTGAACCAGACCGGTCAGCAGATCAACGGCCGCAACGTCGACATCCGCCGCTTCGGGCGCAGCTGGCAGCTGGGCTTCAAGCTGGCCTTCTAAAGACTCGATCATCGAGCTCAAAGCCGCCTCCCCGGAGGCGGCTTTTTTTTTCGGTGGTCGGGTTCTACCTTGTCCGCCCGGAACACGTTTCGGCCGCGC
>JBFFZZ010000013.1:0-24057 GCA_041568335.1 Candidatus Polarisedimenticolaceae bacterium
CCGGTTCCATGTTCTCGTAGGCGCGGCTGAGCCGCTTGAACGCCTCGTCGGCGGGTGACTCGGTCGGCTCTCCCGGGGGTGCGGTTTGCGGTCCGGGCTCGGTAGACGGTTGGGCCGGAGCCTCCTCGGCGGGCTTGCTCGGTGGGGTCAGACCGGCACGCAACCGCACCTCCTCCCCCCGAACCAGTTCCTCGAAGTCCGCCTCGCGTTGGGCGAGCTGCTCCGCGCGTTCAGCCAGCTCACGCCCCAGCAGGAGCAACGCCTCACGCGAGGGGTCCTCCGTCTGCGGCGGCCCGGTCTGAGCCTCCACCGGCGGTGCCGTGGCCCCTCCGATGAGGAACATCGCGATCCATGCGTTGACCACCAGGACTCCGACCAGGAGCCATTTCGGGAGCATCTTCATGTCCACCTCGTTTCCTTCCGGTACCCCGCCAGCGAGCGGTGCAACTCGTCGAGCTGGATCTGCTCCTCGCGCTCGACGTCGGCGATCCACTCGCGCCGTTTTTTGTCTTTCAGTTTCTGCAGGACCTCGTGAGCCCTCTTTCGTTCGAGAAAATCTCGCTGGCGGCCGGCGAGATCATCGAGCGCCGTGGCCAGCGCCTCGCGTTGAAGCCGCGCGCTGGCGTGCAGCGAGGCGATGTAGGCGGCCGTCCGGCTCGCGAACTCGCCGCTCACGGAAGCTTTTCGCTCGAGCTCCGCAACGAACTCCCGACCCGCCCGGTGTGCCCGACCCTCCAGCTCCTCCAGCTTTTCGCGGAGCCCCTTCACCCTCGCGTGAGCCCGCGCCAACGCCGTCTCGGCCTCGCGCAGCGCGAGAAACCGCAGGCGCCGGACACGCTCCAGACGGAACGTGAAGCGCCTCATGCCTCCCCTCCGGCCTGGACCGCCGCGCGCATGAGCTCGAGGGTCGCCGCGAGCGGCGCCCCGTCCTCGCGCTCCTGACAGAGCAGGGTTCGCGTGGCCTCGCGCGCGGCGAGCGCCGCATCGATCAACGGATTCGAACCGCTCGGGTAGGCGCCGAGCAGGACGAGGTCCTCTGCGTCGTGGAGCGCCGCAAGGCGGGATCGGAGGATCCGCGCCAGCTCGCGGTGTTCGTCTCCCGCGACCTGGGGCATCAGGCGGCTGAGGCTCTTCAGCACATCGACGGCGGGCCAATGGCCGCGATCGCTCAGATCGCGACTGAGCACGCAGTGACCGTCGAGCAGGCTCCGGGTCGCGTCGGCGATCGGGTCGTTGAGATCGTCGCCCTCGACGTAGACCGTGTAGATGCCGGTGATGCAACCGCCCTCGACGATGTTGCCCGCGCGTTCGAGGATCTGCGGCAGCAGCGACAGCACCGACGGTGGGTAGCCCTTGGTGGACGGCGGCTCTCCGACCGACAAACCGACTTCGCGTTGGGCCATCGCGACGCGCGTGATCGAGTCCATCATCAAGACGACGTTCTTCCCCTGATCGCGGAAATACTCGGCCGCCGCCGTGGCGGCCAGCGCCGCTCGAATCCGGCGAAGCGGCGGTTCGTCCGATGTCGCGACGAAGATCACCGAGCGACGCAACCCCTCGTCGCCGAGTTCCTGCTCGATGAAATCCCGGACCTCGCGTCCGCGTTCCCCGACCAGTGCGATGACATTGACGTCGGATTCGGAATGGCGAGCGATCATTCCGAGGAGCGTGCTCTTGCCGACGCCGCTCCCCGAAAAGACTCCCAGGCGCTGTCCGCGGCCGAGCGTCACGAGGGCGTCGACGGAGCGCACGCCCGTGGCGAACGGGCACTCGATCTTGGCGCGCCGCAGGGCTCCGGGTGCCGGGGCGTTGAGCGGGTAAAACGCTTCGCCGGGCTGTGCGATGGACCCGTCCAGCGGACGTGCGTCGGCGTCGACGACCTCGCCGAGCAGGTGTGGGCCGACGGCGATGCCCGGTTGGCGGGCCAACGCGACGACGCGCGAGCCGATGGCGAGACCGTGAACATGGTCGACGGGCATGGTGAACACGCGATCGCCGGAAAACCCGATCACCTGGGCCCGGGAGAGCACCGTCCCATCGGCCGCGAGCAGCAAACACTCCTCGCCGATCGAGCAGGCCGGACCGCTGGACTCGACCGCCAGCCCGGCGACACGGGTGACCGTCCCCTCGGTCCGGAACATCTGCGCGCGGGCCACACGCCGCAGCGCAACGGTCAGCTGAGAGACAGGTGTCACTCCATCCCCTTCTCGCCGACCACGGCTTCGCGCGCAGCTTTCTCCGCCGTCTCGACCGTCGCATCGATGCGACCGAAGTCGCTTTCGAGGATTGCGCCGCCGCGGGTCAACGAATCGTCGGGGACGATCTCGATCCTGTCCGTGTCGATCTCGGCCTGATGACGCTCGCGCACCGAGCCGGCATCCGCCGGATGGAGTCGAACCTTGACGCGGGTCGAATCGGGCAGGCTTTGTATCGATTCCTCGAAGGCGCGTGCGGCCACTTCGTCACCGCTGTCGATGCGCTGTCGCACGATCTTGGCGGCGATCTCCAACGCCAGCTCGAGCATCCGGGATTCGTACTCGGCGGCGAACGTCTTTTCGTACTCGGCGATCCGGCGAAGCGACGCTTGAACCTCCCGGCGAAAAGACTCGGTCGCCGCTTGCATTTCGTTCTGCGCGCGAGCGAGCCCGTCCTCGTACCCTCTGGCAACGGCCTCCCCGGCCGGATCCGTCGTGTCGGCGAGACCCTCGGTCTTTGCCGTGCCGGTCGCTTCGGATTCGCCGAACGGTCGTCCGAGACCGGCCGGGTCGGCGGCGATCAGCCGGGAGGTGGACCTCCAGCGGCTCATCCCGCGCCATCCGGTTCCTGGAAGACGAGCTTGTCCTCCTGCTCGAGCTCGAGTGCCGCGGCCATGATCTCGTTCTGCGCCGCGCGCTTCTCGTCTTCGCGAACGTCGGAGAGGAACTCCATCTCCTCGCGGAACATCCCCGCGGCTCGCTCGGAGAGGTTGGACAGGAACTTGTTCAACAGCTCCGGTTGTTCATCCTTGAGGGCGAGCACGAGCGTCTTGGTTTCCACCCCGCGGAGCAGCTCCTGGATCCCGCGGTCGTTGGCCAGCACGAGCATGTCGAACGTGTTGACCATGGCACGGAGCTCCCGGGCCTTTTCTTCATCGACCTTTTCGACTTCCTCGAGCATCGCCCGCACGTCGGAGCGCCGCATTTCCTGTAGCACGGCCGCGGTACGGCTCATGCCGTCGGCCTGTTCGGTCTCGGTCGTCGCGGGATCGCGCAACCTCTCCTGCAGCGAGGCCGCGACCTCGTCGAGGATCCCCCCCTCGACCGGTTGCAGCGCGGTCATACGCTGAACCGCGGCCGCACGGTGCTCATCGCCCAGCTTGTTGAGCACCGCCGCGGCCTTGGTCGGCGAGAGGTTGAGCAGCACCAACGCCGTGGTCTGTGGGTGTTCCTCGGTCAACGCTCCGGCGAGCGCCTCGGGGGATGCCTCGAGCAGCGGGGTGAAGATCTCGGGCACCGTCCCCACCGTCTCCTCGATCGGCAGCCATTCCTGCTTGTCCTGTTCGGGGATCTGGGTTCCCGCCAGCATCGCACGCGCTGCCTCGACCCCGCCGCGGTAGCGCTCCGGGCTCAGTGCCTCGATGAAGTACTCCTCGAGCACCTCCTGCGCGAGCTCCTGCGGGATCTCGTCGAGCATCGTGACCTCGGTCGTGATGCGACCGACCGTCTCCTGTGGCAGGTTGCTCAGCAACTGACCTGCGGTTTCCGGTCCGAGCAGGACCATGAGCACGGCGGCCTTTCGCGTGGGGCTGACGGATGAGAGATCGGCGTCGGCCATCGTCTACTCCGCGGGCTCTCGATCCAGCCAACCCCTGACGACGAGGGCGGCGGCGGCCGGATCCTCGCCGGCGGCCTCGATCAACTTCTGCCGCAACTTCGATCCTCCACCACTGTCGAGCGCCGCAACGCCACCGAGTCGGGCCTGCAGCTCGCCGACGGTCACCGGGCCGGTCCCACCTGCGTCGTGAGTGCGTAGGGAACGCAACGCGGCGATTCCGGGGCGCACGATAAACAGGGCGATCAACGCGACCGCGAGAGGCACCGTCAGGTACCGCAGGAAGAATCCGATCAGGGTGACCCAGTCCGTTCCCTGCTCGAAATCGGCGGGGCTGTCGTCGAGCTCGTCGTCAAACGGGAAATTCTCGACGATCAACACGTCACCACGGCTCTCGTCGATGCCCACCGCGGCGCGTACGAGCGCCGTGATCTTGCGCATCTCCTCCGGGGTTCGTGGAACGGAAGTGGTCTCGGCGGCCTCGTCATCCGCGGCGGGATCGCCGGAATCCGAGGCCTTCCGGGTGACGTTGTCGACGACGACCGCGACGGAGCGACGCAGGAGCGTGCCGCGCGGTTCGTCGATCGTCGAGATCGTCTTGTTGATCTCGAAGTTGGTCACGCTCTGCTGGCTGTCCTGGGTCGTGCCCGACCGGACTCCGGTCGGCGAGCCACCGGGAACGTTGGACGCCGTGCCGGGCACCCCGCCGCCGGAGCCACCGTTGGCCTTCATCTTGTTCTTCTGCTCGCTACGGACCACGGCACCATCGGGGTCATAGCGTTCCTCGATTCGCTCGATGCTCGCGGTCTCGAGCTCGACGGTTGCGCGTGCTCGCACATTACCCGCACCGACGATGGGCTCGAGGATCGCGACGAGCGTGTTCTCGATTCGCGCCTCGATCGCGTGTTTCGCCTCCAACTGCGAGGCGTTGAGTGTCGTCCCGTCCTCGTCACCGTCGGTCAGCATCCGGCCCTCGGAATCGACGACACTGACGCGCGATGAATCCAGCTCCTCCACACCGCTGGCGACCAGGTGGGTGATGGCACGGACGCGATCGCCGGACAGACCGCTGCGCTTGCTCAGCTTGACCACGACGGAGGCGCTGGGCTCCCGTTCCTCACCGGCGAACAGGCTTTTTGGCGGCAACGCGAGGTGAACGCGCGCCGACTCGACCGACTCGAGGCTCTGCACGCTGCGCGCGAGCTCACGTTCCAGCGCCCGCCGGTAGTTGACGTTCTGCACGAAGTCCGACAGACCGAAGGCGGGCTTGTCGAAGATCTCGAATCCCACGCCCCCGCCACGCGGAAGCCCCTCACCGGCCAGCTCCATGCGCAGCTCGTCGATGCGGCTTCCCGGCACCTCGATCACCCGCCCGCCGGCGGAGACTTGGTAAGCCACGTTGCGGGATTTCAGCTCCTCGACGATCAACGCCGACTCCTCGGGATCGACACCGTCGAACAGCACCTCGTAGCGCACGCGAGTGGCGTAGGCGGAAACGCCCCAGATCAACCCGACCGTCGCGATCAACGCAAAGAGGATGCGGAACTTCTGCCCCGGTGTCAGTCGATCGAGGATCGCTTTCAAGTTTTCGAATGATTCAGCCATCGGAATCGGTCTCCCCCGTCAAACGGAACGTCAGGAACCCATACGCATGACATCGCGATAGGCGTCGATCAGCTTGTTACGGATCTCCATCATCGTCTTGAAGGCGACCTCGGCCTCCTCGATCTTGATCAGCACGTCGTGGAGCTCGACATCCTCGCTACGCGCGTAGGCGATCTGCGCCGCCTTGCTCTCGTGTTGCAGCTCGTCCACCGCATCGAGCGCCTGGCGCAGGGTGTCGGCGAAACCGGCCTCGGGCTTGCGCGCACCGGACACGCGGTCGAGCGGTAGGATGTCCGGTCCGCCCGGACCCGAGATCTTGAAGTTCGATTCCATCGTCGGCTCCTTAGGCCAGGATCTGCAGCGCGCTCTGCAACATCTCGCGCACGCTGCGCACCAGCGTTACGTTGGCTTCGTAGGACCGTGTCGCCGACAACATGTCGACCATCTCGCGCACCGGGTCGACGTTGGGGTAGGCCACAAAACCTCGCCCATCGGCATCGGGGTGACCCGGCTCGTGGCGCAGGATGAAATCGCTCGGATCGTCGACGACGTCGACGACACGGACCGCGTGGATCCCCCGGCCGACAACGTCTTTGGGAAACGTCTCGACCAGCTGCGCGTCAAACACGGGCTGCTTGCGGCGGTACGGACCCCCTTCGGGCGTCCGCGTGGTGTGCGAGTTGGCCAGGTTGGAGCTGACCACCTCCATGCGTGTGCGCTGGGCGGTCAGGCCCGTGGCTCCGATCGCGAGTGCTCGTTCCAAACTCATACGCCACCTCTCCCATCGGTCGCCGCGTAAATAAGCAGGGCGAACCGTTTGCGAAGCATCTCGGCGGAGGTGCGGTATTTGCCGTGCACCATCGCCAACTTGGTCATTTCGAGATCGACGTCCACGGTGTTGCCGTCGTGACGCATGCGCGTCACCGGCGCCTCCATCAGCGTGCCCCGCTGGGTCGTGGCCGTTCCGCGCAGGTGCCCCGTGTCCGTTCGCAGCGGTTCCACCGCGGTCGCTGCATCGAAGTAGTCGTCAAAGTGGACGTCCAGCGCTCGATACCCCGGCGTGTCGACGTTGGTCAGGTTGGAGGCCACCACACCGGCGCGGCGCGAGGACTGGCTGAGGGCGATCCTCAGTGCATCGACCACGGAATCGAGCCGAGGATCACTCATCGGTTCCTTCCTTTTTTGAACGTGAACGTTTCGTCGCCGATACAAAAGCAAGACGCGTTCCGTGTGGCGCGGGCGTTTGTAGCGAGCGCCACGTGTCGAACACGGCAAACCTTTGCCGCCCGGTGGCAGGAATCGGTCATGACGTGGCCTCCACCAGCGGTTCACCGGCGTCGCGGTACTGCTTGAGCTTGTGACGCAGCGTCCTGGCGGAGATCCCCAGCGCTGCAGCGGCCGCGGAGCGGTTGCCGGGGTATCGGCGCAGCGCATGATGGATCGTTTCCCGCTCGGCATCGGACAGGGAGAGGGTGGACGGAGTGGGGCCCGCGTCGACGCGTAGTGCCGGCTCGAGGGTCAGATGGGTCGCCTCGATGATGCCATCGGTCGCATGGATCGCCGCGCACTGGATGACGTTCTCGAGCTCGCGAACGTTGCCCGGCCAGCTGTGCTCTCGCAACCGCCGGATCGCGGCCGCCTGCAACTTCGTCCCCGGCCCCCCGTAGCGTTCGGCGAAGCGTCGGGCCAGCGGCTCGAGGTCACCGGGTCGCGCGCGCAGGGGCGGGATCGGCAACGGCAGAACGCGCAAGCGGTAGTACAGATCTTCGCGGAATCGTCCCTCGCGCACCTCTTCGCGCAGGTTGCGGTGCGTCGCCGCAACGACCCGCACGTCGATGTGGATGTTTCGTTCCGAACCGACCGGCTGAACCACGTGATCTTGAAGGACGCGCAGCAATCGTGCCTGGAGGTCGGGGCTCATCTCGCCGATCTCGTCGAGGAACAGCGTTCCGCCGTGGGCCGACTGAAAGTGACCCTTGCGTTCCCGCAACGCACCGGTGAAGGCGCCCTTGACGTGGCCGAACAGCTCGGCCTCGAGCAGGTCCTTGGGCATCGCGGCGCAGTTGAGCGCGACGAACGGGCCGTTCGCGCGGGGGCTCTTGTCGTGGATCAGGCGGGCGAACAGCTCCTTACCCGCGCCCGATTCCGCCTCGAGCAGCACCGTGGCGTCGACACGCGCAACTCGATGGGCCAGCTCGACCGCGCTCAAAGTGGCCGGGTCTTGGGCCACGAAGTCGGCGCCGGCGCTCCCGGTGGTCCCGTCATCGTGGAGTCGCAGCGCCCGGCGAGTTGCCTGGACGAGCGTCTCCGGAGCGAACGGTTTGAGCAAGTAGTTGGCGGCGCCGTCGCGCACGCACTCGACGGCGGATTCGATCGTGCCGTGCGCCGTGACGACGATGACCGGCGTTCCGGCGCGCAACGTCTGGACGCGTCGGACCAGCTCGTGACCGTCCATGTGAGGCATTCGCAGATCGCTGATCACCAACCCGTAGTCACGTTGCGACAGGTGATTCAACGCCTCCGCGGCTTCCAGGCAAGTGTCGACCTCGTAGCCCGTGCGCAGCAGGACCTGGCTCACCGCGAGTGCCATCTGCGGCTCGTCGTCGACGACCAGAACTCGTGTGCTCATGTCCGTTCCCGTTCGAACGCCTTATGCGGGATCTCGACCCGGACGCGGGTTCCCTTTCCGGGTCGGCTGTCCAGGCTGATGTGTCCATCGTGGCGTTCGACGATCCGATGGACGACGGAAAGCCCCAAACCGGTGCCGTCCTCCCGTCCGGTAAAGAACGGGTCGAAGACGCGGGGCAAGATCTCGGGCTCGATACCGCAGCCGTCGTCCTGGACAAGGAGGACTGCACGGTCGCGATCTCGGAGGGTGCGCACCTCGATGGAGCCGTCGGTCGCGGTGGCCGCGAGGGCGTTGCCCAGCAGGTTCAGCACGACCTGGCGCAGCGCTTCGGGATCGGCGACGACGGGACAGGGTTCCACAGCGGGAGCCACGATCCGTACGCCGCGCAGCGCCGAGGTCGGCGCGAGCAGCGCGCAGGCGTCGGTCGCCACGGCCGTCAGATCGATCTCTCGCTTCGACGCTTGGTTGGGAGCGGCGAAGTTCAGCAGATTGGATACGATGGCCTCGAGCGACGAACCGGCGATCAGGATCTGCTTCGTCATGTCCGCCTGTTGCGGCCGATCCTGGAGATCATCGTGGAGCATCGAGGCGAACAGGCGAATGCTGCCGAGCGGGTTGCGAACCTCGTGAGCCAGCTCCGCGGCCATCCGGCCGAGTGCCTCGAGCCGGCGGCGCCGTCCTCCCTCCTGTTCCTGTCGGCGAATCTCGGTCACGTCGAGCACCGTGACGACCTGTGTTCCGCTGTCGTCCCCGACGGGGACACGTGTGACCACCAGGTCCAGTTCCCCGTCCGCGGTAGCACGTGTCAGCCGCGCCGTTTTCATCCGTGAACCGCCGTTTTCGGTCAACCGACGCAGCTCCGGATCCGCGTGAACCGTATCGAACCCCATGCGTTCGAAGGCCTTGTTGGCGCGCAGCGTTTCCCCCTCCGGGGAAACGACCGCAACGCCGGTGGTCAGCGCGTCGAGCACCGCTTCGAGCCGCTGGTTCGCAACCAGCAGGCTGCGTTCCAGCCGGTCGACCTCGGCGCGCAGGGTCTCGTGCTGGTGCTCGAGCGTGTTGGCGGCGCCCTGGAACCGGTCGAAGGCGGAGATCAACAGCGCACGACCGCCGTCGTTTCGCTCGCTCATGGCGCGGCCTTTGCCAGGATCTGCGTTTCCGGATCGCAATAGACGAGTTGTGCGGTGACGTAGGGGCTCTCCCGCACGGCGGATGCGGTGCGGTAGTCGGCGCAGGCCGAGGTGTGATGGCCGCGCGCGAAGTCGATGTCCGCGCGTAGAACGAGCAGTCGCCGTTGTAATGCGGGTTCGAGCTCGCGGTCCTCCAGGGTACGGACGATCGTCGTGCGCGCCGCATCGTCCTGACCGAGACGCCACAGTGCCTCGGCGGCCAGCGCCGTCGCTACGACATTTGCGGGGTCGTCGAGGCCTTCGCGATCGACATGGGCCAGCATGCGGTTGACCTCGTCCCAGCGGGCGTCCGTCGCGAGGTTCCGGGCGACTTCGAGACGCGGTTCGTCGACGCTCAACCCGAGGGTCCGTCGGGCCGCCGCGACCGTCGCCTCCTGACCGGCGGGCAGCGGTAGACCCACCGAGAGAATCGCGCCACCCACGGCGGCGATCCCGACGACGTCCTCACGCGAGGCCAGCAGCCGGATCGCTGCCTCGCCCCCGGTCATCAAGCTGCGCCGCGCGGCGATTGCCGTAAAGCCGCGCGCGTTGCTCGTCATCCAGACCAGCGTGGAAACGGCCTCGAGCGGCCGGCCCTCGGCGATGAGCAACTCCAGGAGATGGTTGCAGGCTTCAACCGCAGCCCCTTCCCCCCGCGCCTGCATCGCAACATCGCGGAACGCGGCCGCGCGCCGTTCGGGGGAAAGATCCGGTTGCCAGACGACGTCGAGGACCCGCGCGAGATCGGCCTCGGCCGTCGATTCGTAAGTGTCGATCAGCCAGCGCAGCACACGACGGGCCGCGACGGGCCGCAGGAGCTCGGCCAGCAAACGAGCATGTTCGAGCATCGCCGCCGCGCGCTGCGGAGATCGGGTGTGGATGTTGATGAAGTCGCGGTAGCGCGGTTCGGCCACGTCCAGCCGGCCCGCGGCATGCTCGGTCCGAGCGGCGGCCAGCATGATGACCGGGTCGTCGGAGAGTCTCTCTTCGGTCAGCTTGTCGAGCGCGGCAAGGGCGACGTTGTGGTGGCCGAGCGTCTGGGCGGCGGCGAGCCGCACGGCCCAGCCCCTGGATTCCAGCTCCGCTCCCGGCTCCCAGCGCTCGAGCGACGCGGTCCAGTCCAACGCGGAGCTCATGTCCCCGACGGCGAGCGCATTGCCCGCGGCACGGATCAGAAGCTCGGGCGTGATGTCGGCGTGCGGTTGGGCCAGCAAACGGGTCAGCGTAAAGTGAGCGGGGTAGGTCTCACCCGCGGCGAGCTGGTTCAAAGCCAGGCGGCGAAGCACGTGGACCAGTCGCGGATCCTCGGGATAGAGCGTGATCATGCGGCCCAGGATGTTGGTCTTGCGGTCGACACCGAACGGTCGTGACTCGGGCAAGTACTTGGCCAGCGCGAAGATCGCTTCGGCGGTGCGCTCCTCGATCAGCTTGCCCGCGGCGAACGCTTCCAGCTCGTCGAAGATCGCCGTTCGGCGGTGTTCCTCGAGCCCGGTGCTGTCGAGCTCGGCGACCCAGTCGCGGATCTCCGCGTCGTTCCAGGTCGACGCGCCGGTCACGGCGGTGATCCCGATCATCAGGATCCCGATGAGCGTGGTTCTCAGCATCGCGCTGAGGGAAAGAGCAAGTTCCGAGCCAAGACCTCCAACGCCGATTCCCTAAAGACGTAGCGCCGACCCCGGCGCAACGCGCCGTTTCGTCGGCGAATCGACACTCGGATCGTCGATCTACCGGCAAGCGTGGCGTGCAGGACGCGATGCGACTCGAAAGTGGGCGACACGAAATGCCGCCCGCATCTGGCGATCTGTCGGCAAATGGGCGGGGATGGCCGGGAAGGGTCTTCCGCCCGGGACCAGACTCTGCAACACGGACGCCGAAACCGCGACCGGAACAACACGGCTGGAAGGGGTCATGAGCCAGTTACCCGAGGAAAACCGACAGCAAGTGATCGTCGGGTCCGGCCGTATGGCCGCGCTGATCTCCCGGCTCGGCAAAGTCGCGGCGTTCGACACGACGGTGCTGCTGACCGGCGAGAGTGGGACCGGCAAAGAAGTCATCGCGAAGTGGTTGCACGCCCACCACCCGGTTCGTCGGAACGGCCCGCTGGTCAGCGTCCATTGCGGGGCGATCCCCGAGACGTTGCTGGAGAGCGAGCTGTTCGGCCACGTGCGCGGGGCGTTCAGCGGTGCCGAGCGCGACCGCTCTGGTCTCTTCGAACAGGCCGATGGCGGGACCCTGTTCCTGGACGAGATCTCGACCATGTCCCCGCAGGCTCAGGTCCGGCTGTTACGCGCCTTGCAGGAACGGCGCGTCACGCGGATCGGATCGACGCAGTCCAGTGCGATCGACGTGCGTGTCATCGTGGCCAGCAATCAGAGCCTGAAACGGATGGTCGACGAGGGGACCTTCCGGCTCGACCTGTACTACCGGATCAGCGGCTTCCCCGCCGAGCTGCCGCCGCTGCGCCAGCGACGCGGGGACGTCGAGGCTTTGGTCGATTTCTTCGGTCGACGGCTGACCGGGCGGATGGGGCTCGATGCCCCCAAGACGATCCAGGCCGACGCGCTCCGCATCCTGAACGGATACACCTGGCCGGGAAACGTCCGTGAGCTCGAGAACGCCGTGGAGCACGCCTACATCCTGTCGGGTGAGCGAGACGAGATCGAGTTGCAGGACTTCCCGGCGGAGATCTGTGGTATCGAACCCGGCGAGTCGGCGGGTGCCGGATCCGGGCCGCAGGTGACCGAGGAGGGCCTGTCGTTCCGGACCGCCGTCACCAACCTGGAACGCGATCTGATCCTCCAGTCCTTGCGCCTTTCGGGTGGGAACAAGGCGCGCGCCGCCGCGTTGCTCGATCTCAAGCGAACGACGTTCCTCGAAAAACTGCAGCGTCTCGAGGACGATGGCCCGCTGCTGGCGGCGGGCTGACGACTCAACCCGAACGGTCGAGCGACGCCTTGCCGGGTAGTTCGTCGCCGTAGGCCCGGATCGCGACCGAATCGCGTGCCAGACGCGCGAGCGTCTTGGCCGTCGCCAGGCGTGCTTTTTCGAGGGCCTCCAGCGCGCGCGCGCCGGAGGCGATCACCTCGGCGGTGGCCGCTCGCAACCTTTCGTCGAGCGCATCTTGTCGTCGCAGCGTCTCGAAGTGCGGTTCGAGCCGGTCGATGATGCGCCCGCGCTCGGCGAGCGCCCGCGCGATTGCTTCGGGGTTCTCGTCCTCGATCGCGGTCACCAACCCGACCGTCGATTCCGCGAGCTCTCGTAACGCGTCGTCGATGGCTAGGCGTCGCGCGCGAGCGGGTGTCATCGAGTGGCGACCTGGGCCGGTTGCTCGACTTCGGACGCGACGGCCGGTGCCTGTTCGGCCGCGGCGCGCCATGCGGCGGTCATCTCGGAGACGTGCTCGGCGATCTCCTTGAGCGCCTCGTCGTCGTTGTGCAGATGCCCGTACGAGACCCGCTGTTGCATGTAGATATAGAGCCGGTCGAGGTTCTGGGCGATCTCGCCCCGGCTCATATCCAGGCTCGACTGGAGCAGCGCGATGGCCTTCGAGACGCGCGCAATCGCGTGTCCCTTGGCGGCCGGATCGTTGGCGGCGATCGCCGCGCGAGCCCGGGCCAGGCTCTCCGACGCCACTTCGAGCACGCAGACGATCAGACGGATCGGGTCCGCCGTCTCGATCTGGCGCCGACGGTAGGTTTGTGCCGCTTCGGTTGGGGACGGACCGTAGCTCATTCGGGTCTCCGCCTACGAGGGGGGAATGAATCCCACGAGGGAGTTTTGCTGCGACTGCAGGATCGCGATGGCGCGTTCGGCTTCCGCGAACTGACGGATCAGCCGCGCCTCACGCGCCGACAGACGTTCCTCGAGACGCAGGATCTCGTCGGAGAGTGCGCGCAGTTGACCATCGATGATCTGTTGCGAGGAATCGATACGGCCGTCGCCGATCTGCGTGGTCTCCGCCAGCTCGCTGATGATCCGTTGCGTCAGGCCGGCGCTGAACGACACGGTGCCGAAGTCGCCGCCGGCCGCGGCCACGTCGGCCGCGGTCGCCGTGACCAGCAGGGACAGGCCGTCCGTGTCCCCACCGTCGGGGGCGGTCAGCGTTCGCCCGATCCCCGTGGCCGCAATGCCGTCGATCAGCCCGGCGACATCCAGACCGTCGTCCACCGTCGGGCTCGAATCGTCGAAACCCGATTGCTTGCCGTTACCCTGGTTGTTCTGATCCGAGATGACCGACAGATTCTGACTGGACCCGTAAAGCGTCGTCGAGATCCGCAACGCCCCCGCATCGTCGCTGGCGACGGCCCCGACCCCGGCCGCGTCGAGTGCCGTGTTCACCTTGCTGACGACATCGGCGATCCTGTCGTTCTTGAGAAGATTCACGATGACGTCGGTTCCGTTGACGGTGATCGTCAACGTTTCGTCGTTGAACAGGCCCTGCGTACGAATCGGGTCGGTCCCCACGACCGTCGCCTGCTCGCCGGCCTGGGTGATCTCGACCGAGTAGTCGCCGGCGACGGCATCGTTCCCGGCGCCGAGGAACTTGACGAACGCGCTCGACGTCTTACCGGACGTCAAGAACAGGTCGCCGACGTCGTCGAACCGGTTCTCCAGCAGCTCCGTCAGCTCGGCCGTGTCGACGCCCAGCTCCCCGCTGCGTCCGTCGAACGAGACACCGATCGAGGAGAGCGACCGGATGCCACCGAAGGGAATGCCTTCGACTCCGGTGGTGACGAAGCCCTGCAGCGAGGTCTGCAGACGCCGCACGAAACTGTTGCCGGCCAGCGGTCCGGGATCTTCCCGGTCCAGCTGCCCCGCGATATAGCCGATCGCCTCGTTGTAGGCGTCCACGAGCGAGTGCACGGCCTCGACCGCACCCTCCACGTCAGGGTCGACCTGCAACGTGACCGGCGTTCCGCCGGTGGTCTGGAGTAGATCGAGGGTCACCCCCTCGATCACCCCGCTTACTTTGTTGCTCGAGCTGGTCACCGTGATGGTGTCCACCGTGATCTGGGAGTCGGCGGCCGCGATCAGCTCGTTGCCGGCGTCGTCCAACCCGAGGTTGGTTCCGTCGGTGATGGTCAACGCATTGGCCGTCCCCGTCTCCTCGGCGCGCACGACGAGCCTGTAATCGGTCCCGTCGAACAGCACGGAGGCGGAGACACCCTTGTCCTCCGCGTTGATCACATCACGGATGGCCTCGAGCGAGTTGTTGCCCGACGCCGAGCTGACATCGACGGTGACCACCTCACCCGTACCCGACTGGATCGTGATTGTCCCGTCGCTGACGAGCGGTTGGTCCGCCGCGGACAGTCCGTTGCCGGCGACCTTGTGCGCCGCGGCCAGCTGCAGGACCTCGACGGAGAACTGCCCTGTCTCGGCCGCCGTTCCCGCCGTCGCGCGAAAGAAGCTGTCATCCGACAGCGTCGCCGCGCGGCCGCGAAAAACCTGGTCCGAAGAAATGTCCCGCAGCGTGTTGAGGAAACCGTTCAGCTTCGATCGCAACTCGTCGAGCGCGGATTTTTCCGCGTTCAGCTCGATCTCGCGATCCTGCAAGCGGTTGATCGGCCTCCTCTCGACGCTGAGGATCGCCTCGACGATCGCCTTCGTGTCGATTCCGCTCGCCAAGCCGCCGAAGTTCAACGAACCGATGTCCATAACGCGACCTCTTACGCCTGCTGGTCGAACAGGATGCCCTGCAGCTCGCGGAAGCGAGCCGCGAACGTCAGGTATTCCTCGGGGGGAATCTGCCGCACGACCGTCGGAGGATCGGTTTCGGATGAAAAGACCTTCACGATGACTCGATGAAGATCGTCGTCGTACGAGAATTCCACGGTCCGGTTGCTGATCGAGACACGTTCACCGTTCTCGCCGAGTGCCGCGCGAACTTCGTCGGCACTCACACCGGTCTTGGAACTCGTTTTGTTTTCCGTGGGCTCCGCCGAGAAACGCGTTCCGGCCGAAGGGCGCGTGAACGCCTCGGACGTGGTCCCCACGGTGCTGATTAAATCGCCCATTGGTCAACCTCAAAGCCGAGTTGGGGACGGCCGAAGCCGTCCCCAACCACGGAAAACTACGCCAGCAGCGCCAGCACGGACTGGGATGTCGCGTTGGCCTGCGCCAGCGACGAGAGACCCGTCTGGTTCAGCACCTGGAACTTGGTCAACTGAACGATCTCGCTGGCCACATCCGCATCACGGATCTGGCTCTCGGCGGCTTGGAGGTTTTGCGCCTGCACCGAAACGACGGTCACGGTCGCTTCGAGCCGGTTGTGTGCCGCACCGAGGTCACCGCGTCGGGCGGAGATGTTGTCGATCGCCGTACGCAGCAGACCGAGCTCGGTCTGACCACCGGCCTTGGTCGTCAGCGCCGTGGTGGTCGCGGTGATCCCGCTGCCCGACCCGGTCAAGCCGAGACCGCCCGTACCGGAACCGACGGCTTCCAGCGCCGACGTGGTCAACGTGATGACGTTGTTCGCCTGCGTGGCCGAAGCGCCGACCTGCACGTCGAACGTCACACCGCTCGTGCCGAACAGGATGCGGTCGTTGAAGTCGACCGTGAGGCTGATGCGGTTGATCTCGCGCAGGATCTCCTGGTACTCGGAGTTGAGCGCCGTCTTGGAGGCGCTGCTGTCCGCACCGGACGTGTCCGAAGCGGCCTGCTCGGCCAGCGACACGGCGCGTTGCAAGAGCGAGGAAATCTCGGACAGGGCACCGTCGGCGACCTGCACGACGCTGATGCCGTCGTTGGCGTTCCGAACCGCCTGGTTCAGTGCCGATACGTCGGCCCGCAATCCGTCGGCAATCGCCAGACCGGACGCGTCATCCGCGGCCGAGTTGATGCGCAGACCCGACGAAAGGCGCTCGAGGGTCTTGGTCAACCCGACATTGGTGCGCGCCAAACGGTTGAGGGCGTTCAGCGACGCGATGTTGTTGACGACAGAAAATCCGCTCGCCATGGTTTCTTCCTCCTTGGATGTCCATCCACGGTGTCCTTACCGTGGCGGCCGCCGAAACGGGGGCCAGGTCGAACGCAGGACCCTCCATGGGTCGGCGTCCACAGACCCTTATCGGCAGGAGGAGGAAAGGCTTTAAGAACTGCTAGCTTCGCTCCCTTGCAGCCCTCCGCAGCTGGCGCCGCTGCAGGTGGTAGATAAAGCGCGTAAGTCGTTCTTTATCAGCGGGGTGGACCGCCGTGAAGGCGAGCCCGTAGTAGCCGTCCGGCCCGCTCTTCAAATGTCGCACCTCCGCCACCAGCCGCACCGGAGGGACCTCCGGATCGTCGCCCATGAAAGAAAGAAGGATTTTGCCGCCGCGGACGAGCATCACGTCGGTCAACAGGCGGGCACCACCGCAGGAAAGCTCCACGATCTCGGCGATTTCCATCGGCCCGTCGATGTTTTGTGTGACGCGGTTGAGTCGCTCGATCTGCGCGGCAAGCGCCAGCAGCGCCTTGGCCATCAGCCCGTCGGACCCCGTCTTCGGGCTGTCGGCGAGCTTCCATAGCTCGGTTTCGCCGGGTGGGCCCCAGACGGAAGGTTTTTCGAGCAACTGCTCCCCTAGCCGTTCCGCTTCGCCGTCGGATTCCAGCAGCCGGAGACGGACGTTCATCCGGACATCGATTCGGGCGTATTCGCGTTCACTCTTTTCGGTGGATTCCATCGTCACCTCGATCGCCTCGACACGGAGCAAGCGACGTGCCAGCCGAAACCGGCCCCGACGGATGACGCGGTGTCGGTGATTCGACGGCGGTAGAACGATTCCACTGTCGGGATCCCGACGCGCGACTCGAAAGAGCCGCCGTGCCGCCTGGCACGTGCGTTGCACCTGCTTGCGGCCAATCGACATGAACATGGAGACCCGCATGCAACCAGCGCCGCTGTTCAGTGTTGTCATCCCGTCTTACAACGGTCGGGAGCGGCTGGCCGCGACGCTCGAGTCGATCGCCGCCGTGGACTTCGATCTCGGGCGGGTCGAAGTGGTCGTTGTGGATGACGGCTCGACGGACGGGACCTTCGAGTCGTTTCGCGACCGCACCTACCCGTTTGCCTTCCGCATCGAGCGCGGTGGATCCTCGAGCCAATCGAAGACGACCAACGAGGCGATCCGCCTGGCGCGCGGCGTCTACGTGCTCTCCTCGGCCCAGGACATCCTCTTCGAGCCGGCGATGTTCCGCAAACACCTGGCGGGACATGAGCGTGACCCCGGCGCCGAGACCGTCGTCCTCGGCGCGCTACCTTACCCACCGCAGCTCGACGTCACGCCGTTCATGTTCTACCTCGTCAACGGGGGCTATCAGTTCGCCTACTTCCTGATTCGCGATCGCCTGAGGGTCCCGCCGAATTTTCTTTATGCGCCGAACTTCTCGATCCGACGCGACGTTCTCGAACGTGTGGGGTTGTTCGACGAGGACTTTCCATACGGCTGCCAGGATACCGATCTCGCGTTCCGGCTCGTCGATGCCGGCGTGAGGATTCTGTACGAACCGGAGGCCGTCGGCTATCACAATCATCCCGTCGAGATCGAGGGTTACTGCAAACGGCAGCTCGCCGTCGGCGCATCGATGTTCGACCTTTCGCGAAAGCACCCGGATTACGAGGGTGAGCCGGCCTACCGCGACATGGTTCTTTCGCAGTACCTGATGTTCTCCGATGTCCAGCTGGATCTCGCGCGCCGGAAGATCGAGCGGTTACAGCCGTTGCTGGAACGCGAGGAACATCGCGGGTACCCGGAGCTGTGGAACCGTACGTTCTGCGACGGTAGCGGAAACAAGCTCACGCTCGGTCCCGCCGAGAGCAAGACCTATGAGATCGTACGAGAGCTGTTCGAGGCGTTCCACGGGATCCTCGGCTTCCATTTCACACGCGGCTATTTCGAGCAGGCGTTGGCCGTCACGGGCCCCGAGAAGGTCGAGAGCTGGGTCCGGCGGCGCGTGAACAAGGGGCAGGCCAGCGTGCAGCTCCGTCGAAACCTGCGCCGGCGACTCCGGCAGCATGGGATCGAATGGGAGCCCTCCGACCGGCGCGATTACCGGGTGTCGCGCATCGTGACCGATCTGGCGGACTATGCGGCGGCGATCGAGTACCTGGAACCGTTTCAGAGCCCGCCGGCCGCCAGGTGCAATTGCCAGCTGGTGCTGGTCCTCGACGAGGAGACCTTCGGTCCTTCGGAGCGTGCCCGACTCGAGGATGTCGCCGAGATCGTCGTGGCTCGCGACCATGACCGCGCCGTGCTGGAAGCGTTGTCCCGGTGCCGCGCCCCGGTCGTGACGGTCGCGTCGGCGTTGGTCGAGCCGGTGCATGCCGAAAACGAGCTGCTGGTGGATCGCCTGTTCGAGCGCGTCCCAGCTCTCAGTGCACTGAGTGGGGGGCTGGGAACGGCCGACGGGAGACGCCTCTGCGGGCACAACACCGAGGGCGAACCGGTTCTGCTCGATGTCGCCTGTCGCGACGGCATGATCGCCGTGGACGCCCCCATCCGTGAGTTCTGCTGCTTGCGCGGGTCCATGGTCGAGCAACTGCTGGCCGACGTGGACGACGTCGCCGAGGGCACCGCCTGGAACGCCGAGCTCGGCGAGCGCATTCGACGCGCGGGGCAACAGGTCTGGCACGTCCCCGATCTCGACGTCCGGAGCCTCGAGGAGCCGGCGTTCGCGGGTGCGCACGGGAGGCTGGCATGACGACCTTGAGCACGGGCGACGCCGTCAAGACGGCCGAGATCGTGCGGGTCGCTCCCGCTCCGTTGAGCGAGCGTCTCACCGGGTTCTCGCTGGATCTTCCGGCGGAGGAGGGGTACCGGGACACCTACACGCTGCGAATCGCGGGCTGGGTCATCGGACGCGAACGACCGGTCCGGGCCGTCGCCGTCTCGCTCGGCGGACAGGTCCTGCGCTGCGCACCCGTCGAGCTCGATCGCCCCGACGTGGCCGAGGAGCACGGTCCCGGCGGGGCCGTGTCCGGTTTCGACACGGCGGTCGGTCTGGCATCGCTTCCGCGCCGGGGATGCCTCGAGCTCCACGCCTGTTTCGACGACGACGTGTACGACCCGCTGGCCGCGATCGAGTTTCACCGGTCTCCGGTCGAGAGCGGGTTTGCACCGATGTTCCAGCCGCTGATGGTGACGTCGTTGTTTCGCATGGGGACGACGCGCTTGATGCGCCTGCTCTCGGAACACCCCGAGATCGTCGTCGAACCGACTTATCCTTACGAAACCTGCGTGGCGAGCTACTGGCTTCACGCGTTCAAGATCTTGACCGAACCGGCGAACCTGTACGAGTCCAGCCATCCTGACGATTTCGTCGAGCAGCGGCGCTATATCGGCCACAACCCGTTCCACCGGCCGCCCATCGCCGCGGATCCGCGGGTCGCCCGCTGGATGGGGCGGGGCGCGATCGCGGAAACCGCCGCTTTCTGCCAGCGCGCCGCGGACCGTTTCTACGCCACACTCGTGACCGATCGGCGCGAGGGGGTCGCACGCTACTTCGCCGAGAAACACCTGCCGGACAGTCACGTGCCCGACACCATGCACGACCTCTATCCCGCCGCTCGGGAAGTCTTCCTCGTGCGTGACTTTCGCGACGTGATTTGCTCGATGTTCGCGTTCAATGCAAAGCGGGGCTACGCGTCGTTCGGCCGACAAAAAGTGACCAGCGACCGGGAGATGATCGAGCTGTTCGCCGACCGCTGCCACCGGCTGGCGCGCGCGTGGGAACAACGCTCCGACGTCGCCCTGCTCGTGCGTTACGAGCAGCTCGTTACGGACCCGGTGGGCGTGATGGCCGCCGTGCTACGCCACACCGGTCTCGACGATTCGGACACGACGGTGAACGGGTTGATCGAGCGGGCGGACCAGGACACCGCGGAGATGGTCTTTCATCGCACGTCGAAAGACCCGCAGGCGTCGATCGGTCGCTGGCGTCTGGAGCTGCCCGGGGAGCTGGCGAGCCGCGCAGGCGACCTGCTGCGCTATCCGCTGGAGCTCTTCGGTTACGAGCCGACCCTCTGAAGCACACGTTCGGCCGCTTCCTGCTGCCCGATCTGCTCGAGCCAACTCGCGGTTCGGGCCGGTAAGCCGGGTAGTCGCTCGCCGAAAGCAGGGATCCGTACGAGGGCCCGATCCAACGTTTCAAACTGTTGACGCGACATCCAGAGCTTGAGCCAGGTCAGGACGCCGGCCTCGGTCCGCTCGCGCGCTTCGGCCGGGACGTTCGGAGGATCGACACCCAGCACCAGTGAAGCCGCCCAGCGGGCGGCCAGATCGGTCGGCCGGTCCAGACTCGAATCGCGAAGCGACTCGAGCGCCTGGTCGATTTGACCGCTGACCATCTGGGCCTCGATCCTCTGCCGGCGAAGCTCCGGATCGTCGGGGAATCGCTGGCAGGCCTCGGCGGTCCACTGGGCTTGGACCATCGCCAGCTCGGGGAGCCGGCCGAGCAGGACCGACCCGTACGACCAGACGCGTGGATCGTCACCCTGCCGCTCGACCCAGGCATCGAGCTGTCGCAGCACCGATTCGAGCTCGCCCCGGATCAAACCCAGGCTGAGCAGACCCATCCGGGCCTCGAGGTTCTCGGGCTCGATCCGCAGCGCGTCCTCGAACGCGGATGCCGCTTCGTCGTAACGGCCGAGGTCCATCAACGCCGCACCGAGCAGGGTCGGGAGCGCCGCGGTCTGCAGTTCGCGCAACGGCGGGAACGTCGTTTCCCCAGGTTCCTGTTCGGCGCAACGGGATAGCGCGCGAGCTGCTTCCGAAGAGTCCCCGTTGGCGCCCGCCGCCGCACCGAGTAGGTACAGCGTGTTTCGTGTCGGCCGGTGTGCCTTGTGATAGGCCCGGATGCGGTCGAGCGCCTCGCCCGCCTTTCCCAGACGCAACAGGCAGCGGGACTCCAGCGCGACGCGCTCCTCGCGATCGATGAACTTGGTGTCGATGCTCCGCAGCGCGTGGAGCGCTTGCCCTGCATCACCGACGTGCGATCCGACGCGCGCGAGCTGTAGGGCGAGGGCGGGGTTTCCCGGATCCTCGTCCAGCTCGCGAATGCATGCCGCGATCTCGCCCCGACCGTAAGCGGGACCGGCCGTTGGCTCGGGCCGCCGAAGGGTGACACCTGGACGTGCCGAGCCGAGCCGCCAGCCGTCGGCCAGAACGCGCAGTGCAGGCCGGATCGACGGCAAGACGCTGCCCGAAAAGGCCAGACCCGGGGCGTTTCGAAACAACCGCGCGGCCAGGCATGCCTGACCCGCCGTGTCGACGAGACGCACCTCGTGGAACAACGTGCGGCCGTGCTCCAGGGCCTGGGTCAGCTTACCGATGGACGATCGGGCCAGGGTCTCGCCCGGTTTCAGAACGAAGACCCAGCCGCGCTCGGCACGACAAAGCGCGTTGTTGAGCAACGCGGCCCGATCCGGTGTCGGGGTCACGTCGACGATGGTCATCCCGTCGGGGTCGAGCTCCAACGGCCCTCCCGAGGTCGCATCGACGAGCACGATTTGATCGGCGACTGCTCGAATCGACTCGATCGTTTGCGCCACATCCGGATCACCGTCTGCGACCGCGATACAAACGCTGACACCCGATTGCAACGGATCGATGCGCAGCTCGTCATGTGGGAAGTCGGCGATCGGGTGAATCTCCTCTTTGAGACGGCGAAGTCGCTTGAGGTTGTCCTTGGCCTGCTTCATGCCGGGCACGTCGCGCTCCAGACGACTCAGGATGCGTTTTGCCTCGGCACGGTACCCCGCGTCAACGCAGGTGACGGCGAGCAGGTTCATGGCCGCGGGGTGGAACGGACGGATACGAATGGCCTTCAATGCGCCGGCTGCGGCGCGTTCGAGGCGCCCGTCCTCGAGGTGAATCTTCGCCTCCAGCAACGGCGGTTCGGGATCGTACGGATCGATGCGGGATGCCTCGGCCAGAAGTTGGATCGCCTCGTCCCTGGAGTTGCGGGACAGGCAATCTCCCGCTCGCTGGATCAAGGCCTTGGTGCGGGCGTGGTGGATCATCGCGCTTCCTCGCTCCCGTGTCGTGGCGGGGTCGCGGCCGTGGCGCGGCCCCCGTGCAACGTCGTTTCGAGTGCTTCGGCCCAATCGAGACGTAGATTTCGAATGTTCCGTTCCGCCAGGACGAAGCTTCGTTGTCTTTCGAGTTCCTGCTTTCGCTGGATCGGCGCGCGTAGCACCGCCTCGAGCACCGTGACCCAGTCGGCCTGCTCGTTGGGGACCGTGATCGATACCTCGTCCCGGTAGGCCTCCACCGCACTGGCGACCGTCAACGTCCCGCACATCGCGTACTCGTAGAACTTCAGCGCCGATTTGTGCCGGTTGAATTCAGTCTCCTGGAGCGGACAAATACCGACGTCGAGATCGAGCTCGGGGAGCACTTCGAAGTACGTGTCGATATCGACGAACGGCACATGCACGTGTCGGATTTCGCTCAGCTGCGCAATCAGCTCGAGAAATTTGAGCGCCCGTTCGCGACGGGTACCGTCGAGACCGGGTAAGAGCTCCCGCGCCTCGGCCGTTTCGACGTCGAGCGGCCGGTGAACCAGGCCAAACAGGACGAAGTGGAAATCCACGCGGCATTGCAACTCTCGAATGGCCGGCAGGACCATCAGCAGGTCGTCGAGATGGGATGACGATCCGGCCCAACCGACGCGCAGCTCGCCCGACCTCCCGGGGCGGCCTTTCCAGCATTCCGGGTCGATCGCATTGGGCAGCATGTGAGTCGCGACTCCCATCGGGGAGAACGTGTCGCGTAATGCCGGCGTCGTGACGAACGCGGCGCTGGCATGGTCGAGGATCGTCTGAACGTTGAGGATCGATGCTTGGATGGACTCGAACGCGGGGTTGTGGCGCTCGACCCCGTTGACGTAGTCGTCCACGGAGTAGATGATCGGCAGGCTGTGGGTTGCGGCGTACTCGCAGATACTCCCGACCAGATCGAGTTTCGAGCCGTCCTGGAGCGGCGGTGACAGGATCATCTGAGGGAAGATCAGACCGTCGATCCCATCGAAGACGGACACCGTGGGGCGGTAGCCGTTCGGACCGGCTTCGAGGGTCAGTCGATTCCCCAGCGTGACCAGCTCGTATCCCAACTCCCTCAGGTGTCGGAACGGCTGTCTGAAACGAACGTACTCCACACCGTTCGATGCATCGCCGATCATCGCCAACAGCCGTTTCATTCAGTCCCCCTGGCAATCCGGCCCCAAGTCCGAGCAAGACGGATGCCAGGTCGGGGCGACCCGCATCGACTCGTCCGCTGGCACGGATCGTGGGCGAATGTTTGCTGTCGGACGGCGACTCCGGATCGGTAGGAGCACGGAACCGTGCCGGCGACGGCAAGGGGTTGCCGCCCACCCGCTGACGATTCAAGCGTCGCGACGTGCGGCCGATGTGTACTGACGAGCCGCGAGGTGCGGTCGGTGAGAAAATGAGCGCGATCCCCGAGAATTCGGCGACCCCGGATTCCCTGAAATTGAACATCGGGGCCGGTCGGACCTACCTACCGGGTTTCCGGAATATCGATCTCGCCGACCGCGCCGACATCCAACTCGACCTGAACCTCGATCGGTTGCCCTTCGACGACGACAGCGTCGATCTGGTCTTCACGTATCACGCCCTCGAGCATCTCGACCGGTACCTGTTCGCGCTGGGCGAGATTCACCGCGTGTTGAAACACGGAGCCGCGTTGCTGGTCGGGGTGCCCTACGTGACGCTGACCGAGTACAACCTGGTCAACCCGTATCACCGTCAGCATTTCAACGAATACTCCTTCGATTTCTTCGACCCGGACAAGCTCAAGGGAACGGCCGTCGAGGCCAATGACATCCTCCTGATCAAGGCGTTCCACC
>JBFFZZ010000014.1:0-24052 GCA_041568335.1 Candidatus Polarisedimenticolaceae bacterium
AGCGAGTTGGGGTACTCACCGAACGAACCGAGCCAGGCACCGCGCATGACATAGAGGTCGAGGTCTCCGTCGTTGTCGTAGTCCGCATGGTTGAGATTGAGCCCGCCGTCGAGCCCCTCGAGCAACGCGGCCGGCGTGCGGTCCTCGAACGTTCCGTCACCCTTGGAGGCGAAGAACTTCAGCGGGTCGTGCACGCCCCACGACGAGGTGACGATATCCAGCAGCCCGTCGCCGTCGAAGTCGTCCATGGCGGCACCACCCGAGAGCGCCGTGTGCGCGAGGCCCACCGCCGGCGCCGCGTCACGGAAACGAGGGGTGTCGGCCTCGCTCGCATAGACGGCGGGCGGGATCCGATACGGCTCGGGGACTTCGTCGGGGTACTCGCCCAGCGTCTGATAGGCCAGGTTGAGCAGCCAGCGGAAGGCGAGGTTGTCGGGCTCGCTTTCGAGCAGTTCGATGTAGATCCCGATCGCCGCGCGGGAGCCGCGTTCGTTCCGGTGCACGCCGTCGTCCCGGATCGGTAGCAGGCACGACTCGATCGTGTGGTTGAGGATACAGTTGTCCTGCTCGCCCAGGCGCAGGTAGGCCAACGCGCGTAGCCGTTGGAGCGTGAGGCGGTTGTTCTCCGTGTCGGACCCGGCCGCCTCGAGGATCTCCTCGACGCGATCGATCTGCGCGATCGCCTCCTCGGTACGCCCGGCGCGCAGCAGCTGTACGGCGAGCGTGTTCGCATGCTCGATCATCGCCGCGCCGAAGCGCGGGCGTGACGCCTCGAGCAGCGTCACGTACTCGTCGTTGCGGTACATCGCGCTGGCCTCGGTCACCTCGGCCGCAATCTCGTCAAGCAGCTCGGCCATCCGGATCGTGCTGGGGGGTCGCGTGTCGACGGGCTCCGGATCGCCGCCGCACCATGCGGCGAGCAGCAGGCTCCAGGCCAGCAACCCGCGGGCCCGCATGCTCACGCCCCCCCGGCCACCCGGAACACACCGGCGCGACGCGGATCGCCCGCGCCTTCGAAACCGAGCCCGCGTCGCTGCACGGTGTGCGCGCCGCCGAAATAGAGGTTGATCTCGTCCCACACGCGGTGCTCGGGATAGCTCTTGACCAGCCGTTCCACGGGAGCGGTTTCGTAGCCGCCCTCGACGGCGAGGTGGCCGTTCTCGAGATAGATGCGCGGCCGCGTGACCGCCTGCTCGACGGAGGTGCCGTAATCGATCAGGTTGAGGATCAGGTGCAGGATCGCGGTGCGGATCCGCTTCGAGCCACCCGAGCCCGTCGCGACGAGGCGTCCCTCGGGGAATTGCAGGATGCTCGGCGCCATCATCGAGGTCATGCGCTGGTTGAGCGGCCAGCGGTGGAACCCCTGCGGGACGAGATCTTCCTCGCCGAGCATGTTGTTCAGCATCAGTCCCGTGCCGGGGACGATCTCGCCGCAGCCCTCGCCGTTCGAGAACGAGAGCGTCGCCACGTTGTCGCGGGCGTCGATGACGGCGAGACTCGTCGTACCGCGTAGCGCGGCGGCGCGGCCCTTCAATCGATGCCGGTAGCGTTCGAGCAGCTCGTCGTCGAGGAGCACGCCGGCATCGATGTGCGACGAGTCACCGACGAGGGCCTCGACACGGGCGCGGTCGGAAAGGTCGAGCGCTTCGGCCACGATCCCGAGCTGCTCGGTCGAGCCGAACGGGATCGCGCCGAGATCGGGCACCGCCTCGAGCAGCTTGAGCGCGAAGACGATCAGTACCCCGCCCGATGACGGTGGGGGCATGGTCAACATCCGTACACCGCGATAATCCGCCGCGAGTGGACGGTGTCGCTGGACTTCGTAGCTTTCCAGGTCCGCGAGCCTCAGCGAACCGCCGGCGGCGGCGCATTGCCGGTCGATGGCCTGGGCGATCTCGCCGCGATAGAAGAGATCATCGCCCTCGAGCGCCAGCACCTCGAGCGTGTCCGCGAGCTGGGGTTGGCGAAAGACCTCACCGGCGCCGACGAGCCGGGACGGGTCGTCGCGGCTGGCGTAGATCTCGCGCGCGGCCTCGGTGGCCATGACGATCGACCCCACGACTCTGAAGATGTAGGCGTGCAGCTCCGAAATCTCGACACCGTCGCGGGCGAAGGCGATCGCCGGCGCCACGACTTCGCGGATCGGCATCGACCCCAGCTCGCGATGGATCTCGAACAGCCCGCGGACCACACCGGGGGTCGCGATCGACCCGAGCCCGATGTGGAACGGCTGTCGTGCGGTGCCGAAATCGCAGAAGACCTCGCGAAAATCGGGCTCGTCCTGCGGGCGTGAGAGAGGGGTGTGGACGAAGAAATCGTAAGCGATCGGTGCATCGCCGCCGGCTCGGGCCAGCATGTGCCCGCCACCGCCGAGGGAACAGAGCATCGGCTCGGCGGCGCAGGCGGCGCACATCCCGGCCAGGGCCGCGTCGAACGCGTTGCCGCCGGCCAGCAGAATCTCGGTCGCCGCCTCGGCCGTCCGCGGGTGGCCCGCGGCCACCGCTCCCTTCGCTGCCATCGCACCCCTCGAATCGGTTCTCGAACGGGGCATTCTACGACGCTTACGAGAATGGGGTTGGTGCGTCTCGAACACCGGACCTATGTTGGAAGCCGGGGGGCACGGGAGAACAGGACATGGGCGCTCGCCGAGCCATCGGACCTCTTTGTTTACTGATCGCGATCCTCTTCGCTCCGGCCGCGGGCGCGGGCAAGGTCAAGGCCAAGACGTACGAAACCGATCTGACGGCCGGCTTTAGCGCCGCCAAGGGCTCCACGGTCGAGTTCGAGAACCTGCTCGGCTCGATCGAGGTGCTGCCTCAACCGAAGGGCCGCGAAGTCCGGATTCGAGCGCACGTCACGTGTGAGGCGGCCGAGGCGACCCAAGCGCGGCGACTGGCCGAGGAAGTCCGGCTCACCCGCGTCGACGAGGGCGGCAAGGTGAAGTGGTCCGTGACGTTCCCCGATGCGCGGCTGTTTCGGATGCCCAAGACCGGCGTGGCCAGCGTCTACTCGAAGTGGCTCGCTCCGCTGGTCAAACGCAAGACCATCTCCACGCGCTACGACGGACGTGCCGTGGAGGTCGGCAGCGCCCGCGGCGCAACGGCCCTGTCGGTGACGGTCAAGATCGAGGTGCCGATGGATCTGAACCTGTCCGTGGTCCAGCACGTCGGGACCGTCGAGGCCAACGGCGTGCGCGGCAACGTCGCCCTACAGGTCAAGCAGGGCGAGCTGCACGCCGGGCGTTTGTTCGGCGACCTGCGGGTCATCACCGAGGGTGCCTCGGCGCGCGTCTGGAGCTTCAACGGCGACACGCTCAACGTCGAGACCGGCAGCGGCGAGATCGAGCTGGTCGAGATCCGGTCGGCCAACGTGCGGATCGACTCGGCGCGCGGGCCGGTCAATGGCAACAATATCGAGTCGACCCACATCGAGGCGTCGACGGGTAGCGGGAAGGTGCTGCTCGAAGGGTTGGAGCCGGAATCGATGAAGATCTCTAGCGACACCGGAGATGTCGAGCTGGCGACCGAGCTCAAGCGCACGAAGGAAGGCACGATCCGTTCGACCACCGGCAACGTGACGGTGCGCCTGGGCACGTTCGCACCGTTCCGTCTGGAGGCCAGCTCGCCCGAGGGTGCCGTGAAGGGCAGCGGCGTCAACGTCGAGGTCGATCAGTTCGAGAAGAACGCGGCAAAGCTGGAGCGCGGCAGTGGTGGTGCGAATCTCAGCGTCGAGTCGAAGAGCGGCCAGATCGTCATCCGGCCGCTGTAGTCGCGATCGCTAGCTGAAACCCAGCAGCCGTCCACCCTGGTAGACGGCGAAGCTCACGATCCAGGCAAGCACGGTCATGTAGGCGAACAGGAAGGCCGGCCAGCGCCAGCTACGCGTCTCCCGACGGACGACGGCGAGTGTGCTCATGCACTGGCAGGCCAGGGCGAAGAAGACCATCAAAGAGAGCCCGACCAGCGGCGTGTAGACGGGTCGCCCGTCGTCGCGTGTCTCATCACGGATCCGCGAGCGCAGAGTCGGAGATTCCTCGTCGGCGGAAGCACCGACCCCGTAAACGACCCCCATCGTCGAGATGAACACCTCACGTGCGGCGAACGCTCCGATGATGCCGACCCCGATCTTCCAGTCGAAGCCGAGCGGCGCCAGCGCCGGCTCGATGACCTGGCCCATCCGCGCCGCGTAGCTGCGGCGGAAGATCGCCCCTTCTTCCTCGTCCGCGAGCTGCGCCAAACGCTCGTCGAGTTCCGCACCGCTCAACGTTTCTTGCGCGTCCGTGCGTAGCGTAGCGTAGTCCGTGTCGAGCGTAGGGTTCTTGGGGAAGCTGAGCAACACCCACAACACGATCGTGCAGACGAGGATGATCCCGCCCGCCTCGCGCAGAAACAATGACGATCGCATCCACATCATGCGTAGCACGTCGCGGACGTGCGGCCGGCGGTACGAGGGCATCTCCAGGATCAACGGCACGGCCTCCCCGCGGAGCAAGGTGCGGCCGAGCACGGCCACGACAATCAGGGCCATCACCGTCGAGAACATGTACATCGCGAGCATCAGCAGACCCTGAACGGGGAAGATGCCCGCGATGCGGGAAGGCGGGAACAATGCCGCGATGATCAGCGTGTAGACCGGCAGCCGCGCGCTACAGGTCATCAGCGGGATGACCATCATCGTGAGGAAGCGATCGCGCTGCCGGCCCATCGTGCGCGTCGCCAGCACCGCGGGGACGGCGCAGGCGAAACCCGACAGCATTGGAACAAACGCCCGGCCGTGCAACCCAAGCAACCGCATCAGGCGATCCATGATGAAGGCCACACGGGCCATGTAGCCGGTGTCCTCCATCAACCCGATGAAAAAGAACAGCAGCAGGATCTGCGGCAGGAAAACCACCACGCTCCCGACGCCGGCGATCAACCCTCCGACGAGAAAGTCTTCGATCATCCCGTCGGGAAGGAGGGTTTGCGTGAAGGCGGCGAGCTTGGCGATCCCCACCTCGATCAGCTCGATGGCCGGCGCGCTCCAGCTAAACAGCGCCTGGAAGGTGACGCCCATCACGAGGAGGAACAGCGCGAAACCGATCCACGGGTGCAGCATCACCGCGTCGATCCGCTCGGTCAGCGATCTCCGCCGCCGGGTCGTCTCGTGCAGGAAGCGGCCGAGGTGACCGTCGATCCAGCTGTAGCGGGACTCGATGATCTCGCGGTCGAGATCCCGCCCGGCGGCGTCCGCCCCTTTGTGGCGCGCCGCCACCGTCTCGCGCAGCCCGGCGGAGACATACTCGAGCTCGTCGTGCTCCTCGATCGACAGCAACGACCACATGGCGAGCGCTTGCCCTCGCGCCGGAGACTTGCGCAACCAGGATTCGGGTAGTGCTTCGGCGACCGCATCGATGTCGGCGCGGACCGCTGCACCGTCGGGCTCCCAGCGCGACTCCGCGCGCGCGATCTCGGGTGCGTCCAGTACGTCGACCATGCGCGTGCGTAAGTGATCGATGCCTTCGCCGGTCAGCCCCGAGACCGGCACCACCGGGACACCCAGCTCGCGCTGCATCGCCTCGGTGTCGACCTCGAGCCCCTCGCGTTCCAGCAGATCGACCATGTTGAGCGCCACGATCACCGGACCGCCGGTCTCGATGATCTGCAGCACGAGGTAGAGGCCGCGCGGAAGCTGCGTGGCATCGACGACGACGACCGTCAGATCGGGAGGGTTCAGTGGAGGGATCCCCGCGATGGCTAGGATCGCGATCTGCTCCTCGACGCTGTGGGCGCTGAGGCTGTTCGTGCCCGGCACGTCGCAAAGCACCGCCGGATGGTCGGCGTCGAGCGTGATCTGCGCCTCGTACTTCTCGACGGTGATGCCGGGGTAGTTGCCGACCTTCTGATTCAGGCCCGTCAGCCGGTTGAAGATCGACGTCTTGCCGGTGTTGGGGTTGCCGCAAAGCGTCACCAGCGGTGGCGGATCGGTCGGGTTCAGGAGCGTCATGGGTCGGCGTCCATCACGAAACGCAGCCGGTCCGCTTCCTTGACCCGCAGGCTGACGCTACAACCGCGGACGCGCAGCTCGACGAGACCGCCGACCTTCACCCGGCGCGTCAGTCGCACCGGTGTTCCGGGAAGCAGCCCCATCTCCATCAGCCGGCGCCGAAACGTCCGATCGCCGTCGATCGATTCGAGCCGCGAGCGCGCGCCCACGGGCATTTGATCCAGTGTCAGCATGGCCGTTCGCGGCCATGCTAGGCCAACCGCCACCGAATGTCAGGGACCCCTGGTCAGCGCGCCGCTGCGGCCGCCCGTTGCACCGACCTTTCCCGCATCAGCTCGGGGCGCCAGTCGTACTCCATGTAGCGGGCCATCGAGCAGGCCGAGCGCGGCCAGCGCGAGCGCGCCGTTGCAGACCGTTCCAGCGTCGTGATCGAGTCGACGTCGATCCCGACGACGACGATCCGTGTGTCGAGGTCCTCGTCGAGACCGACCCAGGAGCGGTCGGCGACCAGTTTGACGCCTCCGGTCAGCTCGACGGGGCCGCGGCGGCGGGCGAGGAGCTCGGTGGCATAGAGGTTGGCCTCCCTGCCCGACCGTTGGGAGGCGATCCGGTCCGCCGAGGCGAACACTTCGAGCGGTCCGGTCGCATCCGGGATCTGGGCGCCGGGGTAGATCAGGGTCGCTATCTTCCTCGGTTTCCGTGCCATGGGACCATGGTGGCACCTGCGGGGATTGTCATCAATGACCTTATGGCAGCAAAAACTGCCAGGTCATTCTTTCCTCTGACGAATCCGCTCCGTGAAATGAACGAAGCGGTCGAGCGCTCCCTCTGCCCGAGACCAAGACCCGATGCGCTCCAGATCGATCTCCTGCCGAATCGCCACCTCGACAGCCTGTTCCAGACCTTGCGGATCGTTCCAGTGGTAATACGCGGCCAGACGATCCATCACGCACTCGGTGGGTGCCAACAAACGCAGGGTGCCATATCCGGTTTCGAGCTCCACTTGCTCCACGACCCGGGCGTCGCCGACACCGAGCGGCCCCGAAGGGAACTCGACCCAGAACTCGGTGCGTGGATGAGTCCAATGGCGTCCCTTCGCTTTCTCGAAGCCGAGCTCGACCATCGCGGAATCGACCTTCTTGGCAAGGCCTTCGACGATGAAATCCAGGTCCTTGGACTCGTAGGCGTTCTCCGTGTAGATCGTCACCACCGCGCCACCGGAAAGCACGGCACGGATGCCGTGACGATCCAGGGTCGAGCAGACGAGCGCGGCGACTTCTTCGATGCGCAGCTCCTCGTGAATCCGTTTCATGCGGGCTTGCCGGTCCGCCGCGGACGGCGCCGCTGCGAGAAGTATCGTTTGCGTTCGTCGTCCGGCAGACGTCGCAGCGCCTTCGCCAGGATGGAGCGTACGTCCTCGAGGAACGGGTACCTCGGATTCCAGAGGAACAGCCGGGTCCGACCTTTGAGGACGCTCACGAGAAGCCCCGCCCGTTCGAATCGGGCAAGCTGCTTCTGGACCATGTTGAGCGAGACGCCATCGAAGGTGTCCGCGATGGCATTCGCGTACCCTTCTCCGTAGCGCTCCAGGTCCTGCAGGACCTTCTCGGCGGTAGAGTTGACGAAAAGAAGGTCAATCATCGGAAAGTCTCGTTATATAACCCATTAAATAGTTATTATAACCTACTTTCTAGGTAGTGTAATCTCCTGCTTTTGGGGCTCCTTGAAGACCTCGTGGCAGCGTCTCGGCGATCGGATCGTCGTACGCCTCGTGCGCGGCCGGCTAGATGTCGGGCTTGATGTCGATCGCCTCGCCGGCCTCGGCGGGCTCGGGCTCCGGCAGCTCGCCGATCTCGGCGACCGTCGCAGAGAACAGTGTCGGGTCGAACTCACCGCTGTTGGCGCGCATCGAGTCGATCAGACCGTCGACTTCGGTCTCGCAGTCGTCCTTCTCGAGCTCGGCGGCGACGCAGCGTGGGTGCACGGTGATCGGCGCCACGCGAACCTGGTTGCCGAAGTAGACCCCGCGTCCGAGCACGGCGCGGACGCTGCCCTTCTCCATCGGCTCGCCGCAGTGCTTGCACTTGGCGCGACCTGACGGGTCGATCTCGACGTAAGGGATGTCCTTCTTGTTCTTGCGCCGCTCCTCGGCCTTCTGCTGCATCACCTCGAGCGCCTCGAGGCTCGGGAGCTTGCTCGGCGGTTCCTTGGCGTTGAGCCACGCCTGTTCCTGATAGGCCTCGGCCACTCGATCGAACTGGCGTTTCGCGGCACAGTTGAGGTGGTGCCACATGTAACCGACACCGTAGGGGCCCTCGATCAGGATCCCCAGACGCAAGGCGCCCTTGTCGATCTTCCGGCGACAGGTCTTGCAGCGCGAACGGCTCGAGCGCGCGCCTTCGATCATGTAGGTGGGCAGCGGTTGCTCGGCCGGCGGTTGTTGCCCTTCCGCTTCACTCATGAGCGTCTCCCCTCCGATCCGGCGCCAAATATACCCCGGTTGCTCACGAGGCGGAAAACCCGGTGGTTCAGGCCGGTCTCAGAGCGCCGGTTTCGATCCAGTGAGCGAACAGCCGGCGTACCCGGTAGCCGTCCGAGGCGATCACGGTCTCACATTTCTCGGGGGTCGTGCCACTCGACGCCTTGACCCACACCGCGCGCATGAAATTCGTGTCGTCCTCGTCCTCGCAGGCCGTCGGCTGCACGTCGCTCGCGACCAGGGTCGCGTCGTCGGGGACGATCGCTCGCGCCGCGTTGTACTCGTCGTGGCGGCGCAGCGCCTCGAGGATCGCCGGCATGATCTCGAAAGGCTCTCCCTCGCCGGCCTCGGGCTTGCCGCGCTTGAACGAGAACGTCCCCGGCGTCGGCTTCTCGAAGAGCTGCCAGAACGCGGTCTCTCCGGTCAGCTGACCGGTGGCGCAACCGATGATCCTCCGATCCTCGAGGCCGACCCGCGCGAATTGTTTGCCTTCGCGATCCATCAACGTCAACGTGCCGGTCAGCTGGGAATCGGAGAGGCTCTGTAGCAGGTTCGGCAGGCCGAACAGCTCCACGTCACCGCTCAGACCCGCCGGACCGTCGTCGCCACGCGGCGTCGCCCCGAAGCCGTCGAGCACCTTGCCCGCCGCCTCGCCGAAATCTCGATCCGGGAAACGGTCGACGACCTCTTCCAGCACCGCCCGCACCTCGGGCGCCCGGGTTCCGGTCAGCGCCTGGATCAACGGGATCAGGAATGCCGTGTTCTTGTGCACGACGAAACCGAGGACCCGCGAGGGGATCTCTTTGCGCAGTGCTCCGACCAACCGGTCGACGAGCTCGGCGTTGCCGGACATGTCGTGCGTGCTCAGGACGGTGAGCCGGGCCATCGTGTCGCCCAGCGGTGTCTGGCGGCTGAATCCGTGGGTCACGATGGCCTGCAATGCACCCGCGGTCCCCAGCTTGGCCAGCGCGCCGATCGTCCGTTCGAGCAACGCCTCGACCTGGCCGCGGGCGAGGATCGAGTCCAGCTTGCCGGTCATCACCGCCTCGAGCTGCGCCAGCCGCTCGATGAGCGCGCGCTCGGATCGCGGGTGCGTCCATTTCGCCAAAGCACCGATCGTTTCGCGGATGACGATCGGCGGGATGTCGAGCTCGGAGCAGCGCACGAGCAGGTCGAGCTCCTCGTCCCGGTCCTCGGTGCGATCGATGCGTCGCAAGAGGTAAACGAGGTTGCGCTGGAAGTAACCGTGCGGGTCGTTCGCCAGATCGCCGGCAAAGAACGCCAGTATGTCCAGCACCTGCGCTCTCGCGTGCTCGCCGTGGACTTCGAGCAAAGCGAGCAGCAGCTTGCGACGGTCGCGGCGCGGTTCGTGCTGGAGCTTGTCGAGCAGCTCCACCGGCGAGTAGGCGGGAAAGAAGCTCAGGAGCGAGCGAAGTGCCGAAAACAGCTTCGGATCCTGGGACGCCTCGTGCAACCGCTCCACCGCGATGTGCTCATCGCCGCGCAGCTTGATCGACTCGACGAGCTCCGGCTTGATCCGCTCCTCGTCGACGATTCGCTGCGCCAGGTCGAACATCGTTTGGGCCTGCACGTAGTTGCCCGTGTTGAATTGCTCGACGGCGGCCTGGACCATGCCGCTGAAACGGTTCGCGCTCTCGTTCGGATCGGCGGCCTTCGCGACCAACCGGTGCATCGCCTCGGCCGCGCGGCTCGGCGGCGCATGGGTGCCCTCCGGGAGCGTCCAGCCGGGGAGCGACGAGCCCAGCGAGCGGAACACCTCGTCGGCGTCGACCTGGAGACCGCGTTCACGCAGGCGGGCGAGGTACCCCTCGAACTCGGCGCCGTTGCGGGCGTTGAGCGCGGCGAGGTTCAGCGCCTGGTTCTGCCCCGCGGGTTGCACGGCGTGATCGATGCGTTCCAACACCATCGTCAACCGTTTCAACCCGAGCTCCAGATCCGCCTCGCTGACGCCGGTGGGCGTCGTGGCGGGCGTCGCTCGAGCGGGCTCTTGGGCCGCGGAGGCGCTAGGCGCCCCGTTTGTCGAGCCGTCCGCCGGCATGTCCGCGCCTTGGGCCGGGCGGCCTGCCTGGCGATGGAGGTACTCGACCCGGGCGGCCGTCGCGCTGTCGATCGCGTGGCTCAGGTTTTCGAGATTCCGGCGGAGCAGCTCACGCTCCTGCTCGGGGCAATAATCGAGCACGATCCGGCCCAGCTCGGCGAGGTAGTCTGCGAGAGCGTGTTCTTCGATCAGGTTGAACTCCGCCATCAGGTGGAGCTTCTTCATCGCGTGGAAGAGGCAGTCGGAGACGGCCGCGTCGACGGCCGGCCCGCTCGTCTGGCCGACCAACCAGCCCTGGATCTCGCCGGCCGCGATCTCGGGCCGGCAACGCAGCAACACCTCGATCGAGTCGGTCACCATCATCGGTGCGACTTCGTCCGACAGGTAGCGATGCAGGTCCCAGAGGGCGTCCTGCACCTGCGGATCGACGGTCGGGTTGGCCATCCCTGTCTCCCGGCAGACCCTGGCAGCGCGGGCGAGAAAATCCGCTTAAAAATGTTGGGTCTGGCCCGAGGAGGGTCAAGAATTCAGGGCTCTTTTCGTTTTTGGCCCGGCTTGCGGCCAAGAACGCCGCTCGCACAGCAGGGCCCGCCGGCCATCGCCAGGTATTCGGTGACCTGCACCTCGGCAGCGACCTCGACGCCGGCGGCCTCGAGCGCCGAACGGGTTTCCGGGCAGTCGGCCGGGAGCAACACGACGCCCGGTTCCAGCACCACGAAGTTGAACCCGTAGCGTTCACGGATCTCGTCCGACTCGGCGAACGTCGTCACGTGAAACCCGCTCTTGCGCAACAGCGGGATGGTCTCCGGCGGGAGCACCTCGGAGCGCACGAGCACGCGATCGGGCGCGACCGCCTGGACACAACCGGTGAGGTGCTGGCAGACGGGATCGAAACGCGTGGCCAGGCAGGTGATCCCGTGCCCCTCGAGCCAGCTTCGGACCTGGGTGAAACCGCTGTGGTTCGTTCGCACGCCGGTTCCCACGAGGGCGAGCCCGGGTCGCAACCAGTGGCAGTCGGCGCCCTCGAGCAGGCCGTCCCCGCCGATCGTCAACGCGATCGGCACGCCGAGCTCGGCAAGGCGCGCACTGACGGTGCGCTCCTCGCCGGCGCGGACCGGGTTGGCCATCCGTGCGATGACCGCACCGTACGGCGTTTGCCAGAACACGTCGCAGAGAAAAATCGCGTTGGGATGACGCAGATCGTCGACCCGGTCGTCGGGGAGCCGGTGGACCTGCACGCCGAGCGAATCGTAGGTCTCGATCAGCCGGTCCACCTGGTCTCCGAGCCGCGCGGGATGGACGGGTCGCAGGTGCAGGGCGCGGTCGACGTCCTCGAGCTCGGCCAGCGCCGGGCCGGGGCGATACAGCAACACGTCGGTCATCCGCGCCCAGCCCGAATCGCAGGCCAACGGCGCCCACAATTGCCCGTCGCGAATCTCGTCCTGCAGGGTCGAGTCCCGTGAGACCCACCCGGAGCCGCCGTACGTGGCGCGTCGATCGGACATGTCCGGGACCTCCGACCGGCAACCTTAACGTAGAATGTGCGGCGATGCCCCTGGAACACGGAGATCCGGCCCCCGAGTTCGAGCTCCCGGGAAGCGACGGAGCGACGCACCGCCTTGCCGATCATTGCGGCAAGCGCGTCGTCGTGCTGGCCTGGTTCCCACGCGCCTCGACACCCGGGTGAACGATCGAGATGAGGTCGCTCCGGGAGAGCGCCGACGAGCTCAGCCGCTTCGAGGTCGCGCTGTACGGCGCCAGCGTCGACAAGCCCGCGGCGAACCGGAAGTTCGCGACCAAGCTCGAGCTCCCCTTCCCGATCCTCAGCGACCCCGACAAAACCGTCGCCAAGGCCTACGGCGTGCTGAAGCTGGGGCTGATCCCGCGACGCTGGACCTTCGTGATCGACCGCGACGGCAATATCGCGCACATCGACAAGCAGGTCGGGGTGAAGACGGCCGGCGCCGACCTGGTCGCCATCCTGGAGAGCTCCCTCTAGGCTTTGAAGCCGGTGATCACCGGGACCTGCCAGACGGCATAGCCCTCGGGATTGCGGAGGCAGTCGATCATCGCCTCCCAGTAGCGGTCGACCTCGTCGCGGGACAGCTCGGTATGGTGGGCGATGGTCTCGGCGAAACCGTCGCGCCACGCCTCCCAGATGCGCACGAAGGTTTCCCGGGGCACGCGCAGCGTATCGACCAGCACGTAATGCACGTCGATCGACTGCAACCCGAGCCGGCGAAGGATCGTGAACACGCGCCTCCCGATGCGTAGATCGGTCCCCACCGCCTGCCCGAAGCTGATCGGGCCGCGAAACCAGAAGCGATCGGTGTCCCCCTCGACCGGGTGAAACTGGATCATGGCGTAGTCCTCGGCGAGGATGTGCAACCGACCACCGGGCTTCGTGACGCGCAGCAGCTCGGCCACGACGGCCTCGGGGTGCGGGATCGACTGCAGCATGTGGCGGTTGACCGTCAGATCGAAGCGGTCGGCCTCGAACTCGAGGTCGAAGGCGTCGCCGACCCGGAACGTCGCCCGGCGTCCCAGATCGCGGCAGTTCTCCCGCGCGACCTCGAGGTGCGATTCGATCACGTCCACCCCGATGAGCGTGCCGTTCGGCAGGAGCTCACCGAGTCGACGGACGAACTCGCCCGTCCCGCAGCCGACGTCGAGGACGTGGGCGCGATCCGGCAACCCGTAGCCCTTCATGTACTCGGACTCGCCGGGCCAGATCGCCTCCGCCTGGGCGCGGAGGGTGCGCACCATCGACTCGTGCGCCATCTGCTCGCGTTGGGGGTTGAGGTTTTCGCCCATGGGGCGAGCATTTTACTGTGGTGACGAGGATCCCGCCGGGTCCCGGTCCTGGCAGGTGCCCTGCCAGACGCGGCACTCGCCGAGATCGCAGGCGCGCCTCAGCGCCTCGCAGACGTGCGCCGGCGCAGCCCCTTGCCGGAATCGCACGACGCCATCCAGCTCCCAACCACGCGCCGCGACGGACTCGATGGTCTTGGCCAGCTCGGCGTCCTCGGCGGCGCCCTCCAGGTCCCCCGCCGCGATACGCGCCACGCCCCGATCGATGATCAGACCGGGCGGTCCGCCGGAATCGATCGCGGCGTTCAGATCGGCGATGCCCTCGTCGAAACGCTTCAGCCGGACGTGGGCCTCGGCCCGCACCTGGAGCGCTTCGACCGTGTACGGGTTGGCCGCCAGGAACGGATCGAGGTCGGCGATCGCCTCTTCCCACAAGCCCTGTCGCGCGCGCACGATCCCGCGCTGAAGACGCGCCTGCGGGTAGGTCGGGTTGATCGCCAGCGCGCGGTCGAGGTCCTGGTGCGCTTCGGGGTATCGATGCTGGGAGAGAAGCAACATCGCGCGGCCGGTCAGCGACTCCACCGAATCGGGCTTGCAACGCAGCGCCTCGTTGAAGTGACGCGTCGCGAGGTCGGGGCGACCTTCGTCGAGGCCCTCGAGCGCCAGGCTGTGGTGCGCGAGCCACGAATCGGGGTTGTCCTCGATCGTGCGCGTCCACAACGTCGTCGGGTCGCGGTAGGCCGTCGCCTGGTTCCAGGTCAGCCAGCCGAGGACGATCAGGAAGACCACACCGACCGGTTTGGACACTCGACTCCATCCGCTCGGCGTTTCCCACCCGTACTCCCCGAGGCCCTCGATGACGAGGATCAGGATTCCGACCATCGCCAGGTAGGCGAAGTGGTCGGCGACGAACGAGTAGCGGAACCAGTAGACGTCGAACAGGCCGAGGGCGGGCGCGATCATCACGACATAGACCGCAAGCGCCGGCACCGCGGCACGGTGGCGGCTGAACCAGAACGCCACGGCGATCGCGATCGCCAGGGCGGCCAGTGGAGGCCATACCCAGGCCTCCCGCGCATCCAGATCCCAGCGCGGATAGGTAAAGATGTGCTCGCCCGGACGGATGACCTTGAAGATGTAGAAAAAGAAGGCGTGGGTTCCGATCAGCACCCGCTCGACCCAGGTGAAATCGAAGTCCCCACCGGCGAGCGCCGCCATCCCCCGCTCCAGACGCACGGCAATGACCCCCAGGACCGCGCCGAAGGCGACGAACGGGGCAGTGCGCTTCAGATCGGCCCAGCGAAACCCCCCGCGCAGGCGGTAGCCGATGATCGGGATGACGAACGCCGCCGTCGCGACGGCCGTCTTGCTCAGCACGGCGGCGACGAACAACAGCAGCGCGATGCCGTAGTGCCGGGGGTCCCATCGCTGCGCCTGCAGGGCTCGGGTGAACGACAGCAACGCACCCATCACCAGCGCGCCCGAAAGGACGTTCTTCAGCTCGGTGACCCAGGCGACCGATTCGACCTGGATCGGATGCAGCGCGAAGGCGAACGCGATCCACCAGGGGAAGCGCAGCTCGAGACGGACCAGCAGGAACCCCAGCAAGATCGCGGTCAGCGCATGCAGGGCTACGTTGACCGTGTGATACCCGGCGGGGTTCAAGCCCCACAGCGCGTGCTGCACGCGGAACGCGCTGAACAGCAGCGGGTAGTACTGCAGTCGCGCCTCGCCGTTCCAGATCGAGGCCCAACCCTGCTCGCCCGTGACGGCGGGATTCTCGGTCAGCCAGTCGTTGTCGTCCCAGATGAACCCGGCCGATAAAGCGGGGATGTAGGCGACGAACGTCGCGGCGAGCAGCCCCAAGACAATCAGGGGCGTTCGGCGTGTGGAACGTTCGCCCATGCCGGGGGAGCGTACCACTTCGCGACCGGGGTCAGCTTTGCGTTGACCCCACACCGACGGGGCACGCGACTCCGGTGCCGCCGAGCCCGCAATATCCGCCGGGGTTCTTCGCCAGGTACTGCTGGTGGTCGTCCTCGGCGAAGTAGAACTCGCCGGCGTCGAGGATCTCGGTGGTGATCGCCTCGTGACCGGCGGCGCGGAGCGGTTCCTGATACGCCGCGAGCGAAGCCTCGGCGGCGGCGCGTTGCGCGTCGTCGTAGACGTAGATCCCCGAGCGGTACTGCGTGCCGCGGTCGTTGCCCTGCCGCATCCCCTGGGTCGGGTCGTGGTTCTCCCAGAAGATCGTGAGCAACGCCTCGTAGCTCGTCTTTGCGGGATCGTAGACGACACGCACGACCTCGTTGTGCCCGGTCATGCCGGTGCACACTTCGGAGTAGGTCGGGTTGGGGGTCGACCCCGCGGAGTACCCCACCGCGGTCGAGTGCACGCCGTCGGCCTCCCAGAACTTGCGCTCGGCGCCCCAGAAGCAGCCCATCCCGAACATGGCGAGCTTCATGCCCTCGAACGCTCCGTCCAGCGGCGTCCCGAGAACGTGGTGCTTGGCCGCCACGGGCATCTTCTCCGTCCGGCCCGGAAGGGCCTCGGACGGGTCGGGCATCTCGAGTTTCTTGCGATCGAAGAACATGCGGGGCTCCTGGATGGGTTGGGGATCATCGTAGTGAACATTCGGACGGTCGTCGATGTTCCAGCCACTTGACCGCCTGTGGGCCCCGCCCCAGATTGGCCGGGATGGGGAACTGCCCGAAATGCTCCTATGCGGTTGCCGTGCCGGCCGTCGAGTGCCCGCGCTGCGGTGTCGTCTTCGCGCGGCTCGAGGAGGCCGCCGGGCGCCCGGTGCCCAACGTGACCGTGACGGCCGAGGGCGCCCCGGCACCGGGACGGATCGACGCCGACGTGCAAAAAACGGTGCTGATCGGCGGTGTGCTGGCCGCACTCGTCCTGGCGTTCCCGTTTCCACGCTTCGTCTTCAGCTACATGGGCATCCTGCTGCACGAATTCGGCCACACCGTCGCGGCCTGGCTCTTCGGCTACCCCGCGATCCCGGCGTTCAACTTCGCGCACGGCGGCGGGGTCACCTCGATCGAGGATCGGCAGTGGCCGCTGATGCTGCTGTGGCTCGCGGGGGTCTGCTGGTTGTTGTGGCGCTACCGTCATCATCGGCCGGCGTGGCCGCTGCTGGCGCTTCCCACCGCGTTGTACCTCGCGCTCGCGGTCACGCGCGTGCACGAGATCGTCATCACCTTCATGGGCCACGGCATGGAGCTGACGATTGCCGGGGTGTTTCTCTACCGCGCGTTGAGCGGGTCCGCGGTCCGGCACGCGATCGAGAGACCGCTTTACGCCTTCCTCGGTCTGTTCCTCATCGTCGGCGAAATGGGCTTCGCCTGGGGGCTCGCGACCAACCGGACGAAGCAGATCGAATACGGCATCGAGCTGAGCGGGATTCCCAACGACTGGCTGCGCATCGCGGACCGCTTGGGCACCGACCTACCCACGGCGGCCGGGGCGTACCTGTTCCTGACGCCGATCCCCGTGGCGCTGGCCTACGTCTTCTTCCGCTACCGCGAGCGGTTCTTCGATTCGATCGGCCGGCGGCTGCGGCTCGATCTGGACACCACACGGCTGACCGCGCGCAAGCGCGACGCCGTCGGGGCGTGACCTACTCGTCGACCCCCTTCGACGGGAACACCGCCGGTCGACCCAGCTCCGCGACCTTGGCGTTGAACGCCGCCAGGTCGGTGTCGAAGATCTCCTTCAGCTCGGCAAGGTAACCGTCGAGCTCGGCGCGGAGCTCCTCGAACCGTTCGACCGAGGCGTCGGTCGGCCGCGCCTGGGCGCTCTCCACCGTGCTCTTCAAACCGAGGAACTGGCCGTCGATCCCGGGGCGGAAGTTCAACACGTCCTGCGACGACTCGGATCGGTACTGGTGGATCTTCTCCTCGGCTTCGGTCAGCTTCTTGCCCAGCTCCTTGGCCATCTCGCCGAGCTCGTCGCCGTGACCGGCCGCCTCGTGACGCGCGGCGACCCCCTTCGCCTGCTCGCGCACGTCGCGCAGCTGCTTCACCCCGCGATGGGCATCGGACAGCGCCTCCCAGATCTTCTTGGAGAGCTCGAACTGTGCCTCGTAGTCCGCCTGGGGCACGTTCAGCCGCGGGTCACCGTGGATCGCGAAATCGCGCGTCTCGCTCCAGTCGCCGACGGTCATGCGCACACGGTACGAGCCCGGTGGGACCGCCGGGCCCGCAGGCGAGCCCCACATGATCGCCTTGTCGGCGATCTCGGCATCGGGCATCCGTCCGTTCCAGACCCACCGGTTCATGCCCTCCTCGGTGGTGAGCTTGCCGGCCCCGCCACCGCCGCCGAAGAAGGCCGCAAACGGGTTGGGCGCGCGTTTTTCCTTTTCGGTACTGGACATCGCGCGCATCACGTTTCCATCGACGTCGAGCATCTCGATCTTGATCCCGGTCTTCTCGTCGTGGCCGGCCGGCACGAGGTAACGCACGACCGTACCGAGCGGCGCGTTCTGTCCGCCGCCGCCGCGACCACCGCCGCCCGAGAACAGCGTCACGTCGCGTGGGGTGAAGAGGTGGTAACTCTTGCCGTCGATCGAGTCGTCCCACTGGTGCAACGGGGTCAGGTCGTCGAGGATCCAGAACCCGCGGCCCTGGGTCGCGACGACGAGATCGAGCTCCTTGACCTGCATGTCGGTGATCGGCGTGACCGGCATGTTCTGCCGGAACGTCTGCCAGTGCGCTCCATCGTCGAACGACACGTAGACGCCGAACTCGGTCCCGGCATAGAGCAGTCCCTTGCGCTCGGGGTCCTCGCGAACGACACGGGTGAAGTGGTTCCCGGGGATCCCGTTCTTGCCGTCGGTCAACAAGGCCCAGGTCTTGCCGAAATCGTCGGTACGGAAAATGTACGGCGCGAAGTCGTCGAACTTGTACTTCGTCACGGCGAGGAAGGCGCGCCCCTCGTCGTGCGCCGACAGCTCGATCATGTTGACCTGGCCCCATTCGGGCATCTTCCTCGGCGTGACCTCTTCCCAGCTCCCGCCTGCATTTCGCGAAAGGTGCACGCGGCCGTCGTCGGTGCCGGCCCACAGCAAGCCGCGACGGTGCGGTGATTCCTCGAACGCGAAGACCGTGCCGTAGACCTCGACCCCGGTGATGTCGCGGGTGATCGGCCCGCCCGCGAAACCCATCTTCTCGTCGTCGTTGCGCGACAGGTCGGGGCTGATCGTCTCCCACGACTGCCCGTCGTCGCGAGTGCGGTGCACGTACTGCGACGTGTGGTAGAGCGTGCGTTTGTCGTGGGGCGAGAGACGGATCGGAGCGTTCCACTGGAAGCGGTACTTCAACTCGCGTGTCGCCATCCCGATCGCGACCTGCGGCCAGGCGATGATGTTGCGGTTCTGGCCCGTCGCATGGTCGTACCGGGTGATGTAGCCGCCGTACGACCCCGCGTAGCTGATGTTCGGGTTGTCCGGATCGATCGCGACGTGACCGGACTCGCCGCCGCCGATGACCCACCAGTCCTGTCGGGTGATCGAGCCGCCGCCGACGCGGCTGGCGATGGTGACACAGGAATTGTCCTGCTGGCAGCCGTAGACGCGGTAGGGGAACTGATTGTCGACGCTGACGCGATAGAACTCTCCGGTCGGCTGGTTGGCCTGCGTCGACCACGAGGCTCCGCCGTTGTAGCTGACGTTCGCGCCGCCGTCGTTGGCCTGCACCATGACGTCCGGTTGATCCGGGTTGATCCACATGTCGTGGTTGTCACCGTGCGGGGTGCGGATGCGGTCGAAGCTCTTGCCCCCATCGGTCGAGCGCCAGAACTGCACGTTGTTGATGTAAACGGTCTCCCCGTCCTGCGGGTCGGCGTCGACGTGCGTGTAGTACCAGGCGCGCTGGAGGAAATTGCGATCGGAGTTGATCAGACGGAAGCTGTCGCCGCCGTCGTCCGAGCGATAGAGGCCGCCCTTTTTCTCGGCTTCGACCAGCGCGTAGACACGGCCACGCCGGCCGCCCGACACCGAGACCGAGATCTTGCCCAGGGTCTCCTTCGGAAGTCCCTTGGTGAGCCGCTCCCAGCTGTCGCCGCCATCGGTCGAGCGCCACACCCCGCTGTCCTCACCGCCGGAGATCAGCGTCCACGGCTTGCGCTCGGCCTGCCACATCGCCGCGAACAGGACGCGGGGGTTGTAGGGGTCCATCGCGAGATCGACGGCCCCGGTGTGATCGGTTTCGCCGAGAACTTTCTCCCAGGTGTCGCCACCGTCCTTCGAGCGGTACACGCCGCGCTCCTCGTTGGGTCCGAAGATGTGACCGAGCGCCGCGACGTAGACCAGGTTCGCGTCGTCGGGGTGCACGAGGATCTCGCCGATCTGGCCGGCCTCGGGCAGGCCGATCTTCTTCCAGCTCGCGCCCGCATCGGTCGAGCGGTACATCCCGTTGCCGGGAGAGATGTTGCCTCGCGGGCATGCCGAGCCGGTCCCGACGTAGACCACGTTCGAATCCGATTCGGCCACGGCGATCGCGCCGATCGAGGCCGCGGTCAACGTGTCATCCGCCACGGGACGCCAGATCGCACCACCATCGGTCGTCTTCCACACACCGCCGCCCGTCGTGCCCATGTAGAAGGTGTCTCGTTGACCCGACACACCGGCGACGGCGGTCGACCGGCCACCGCGGTACGGCCCGATGCTGCGGTACTCGACCTTCTCGAGCAGCTTGCCGTGAACGACGATATTCTTGTTGTCGGTCTCGGGCTCGTTTTTCTTCTTGGCGGACACGACCGGCAACGCGAGACCGATCGCGAGAAGGACCACGAAACAACCTGGCAGACCACGCCTCATGAGCTTGCCCCTCGTTTTGAATGGTCGGATGAGGCGCGAGTATGGCACAGGCTTCCCGACGGCGGAACCGACCTAGTCAGGTGCGCGGCGTGCTTCAAGACGATGCCGGGGAGCGCCTCGGCATCCGCGAGCGTGGTACGGAAGTTGACGACGCAGGGACGCAGCGCGAAGCGGCCGTTGACGACGGCGTTCGAGAGGAACAGCTCTCCGGAAGCCTTGAGCTTTTCCAGCAACCGGGTGTTGATCTCGTTGAGCCAGGCCTCCCGGTCGGTCACCCCGCTGGGGGTCGCCTCCGGCGCGTAGCGGAACGTCGTGATGCTCAGATCGTGTCCGAGAGCTTCCAGTTCGGGCGCGCGGTCGACGGCCTCGTAGATCGCCCGCGCGACGCGGCAATCGTCGCCGATCATCGTCTCGTAGCCGCGACGTCCCGCCTGGCGCAGCCCCAGCCAGACCTTGAGCGCGCGGAACCCACGTGAGTTCTGCAGTCCGATCTCGTAATAGTTGATCCGCGGGTCGGCCTCCTCGCCGCCGAAGTGGTAGTAGTCCGGCGTGTAGGAAAAAGCGTCGGGCAACGTTCGGGCGTCGCGCACGAGCGTGCAACCCGCCTCGAGCGGCGCGTAAAGCCACTTGTGCGGATCGACGGCAACCGAGTCGGCACGCTCGAGTCCGTTGAACCGATCGCGGAGCTCCGGCACCACCGCGGCAAGGACGCCGTAGGCGCCGTCGACGTGAAACCACATGTCTTCGCGCGCCGCGATGTCGGCGAGCCGTGCGAGATCGTCGATCGCGCCGGTCGAGACGGATCCACCGGTGCCGACGATGAGGAACGGCCGGTCACCTGTGGCGCGATCGGAGCGGATCGCCTCTTCAAGCTTGTCGGGAACGATGCGGCCCCGCTCGTCGACGTCGATCCAGCGCAGGCTGTCGGTCCCCAGACCCGAGATGTCCGTCGCCTTTTGCAACCAGGTGTGCGTCTCGCTCGAGGCGTAGACCATCGGGCGCTCCGTCGCGCCGATCAAACCGGCGCTTCGTATGTCGGCACCGAGCCGGTTACGCCGCGCCGCCAGGAACGCGGTGATGTTGGCCATGTTGCCGCCGCTGACGAGCAGGCCTCCTCCGACCGGGTAGCCCATCAGCTCGCCGATCCAGCGCACGGTCTGGCCCTCGATCTCGCTGGCCACGGCCGAGAGCTGCCAGCCGCCCAGGTTGGGGTTGACGCTTGCGGCGAGCAGATCGGCGAGCGCACCGATCGGCGCCGCGGACGACGTGATGTAGCCGAGGAAGTTGGGATGGCCGTTGAAACAGGAGTGATCGAAGAGCGTGCGTGCCGTTTCGTCGATCAACGCCGCCGCATCCTCGCCCTCGTGCGGCAGCTCGGTTGGCAGGAGGGCGCGCACCTCGGTCGGTGTCAGGTCGCGATTGACCGGCCGGTCGCGGATCGAGTCGAGCAGCTCGGCGACGTGGTCGACGGCGCGGTAGCCCAGCTCACGAAAGCGGGCGCCGTTCATCTCGAGAGGGACTTCGCGAGCGTCGTCGGACATCGTGACCTCCTGGCAAAGGATGTCCGGCACTTTAGCAGCCGAAATCGACGCGAAAGGGACGCAGGGCGTTATCGGGAGCGGAACGGGAGGAAGCCGAACATCCGCCGCAACCCCCCGCGGACGCCCGACTCGGGCATCGGCTCGCCGAGCCGTGTCTCGAACGGGCGATGGGTGTAGGTCTTGAGCAACCGCAACACGACACGATAGATCTCGCGTTCCGAGCAGCGTGGATCGTGGCCGATACTGTTGAGCGCTCGCAGGAAGGCCTCGCGCTTGTCCAGGTAATCCGTCGTCGGCAGGAACCCGACGATCAACGAGAGCCTGTAAAAACCGTTGCGTCCGACGAAGCGGCCGTTGAGCACGACGTCTTCCATGAGGTAGGAGACCAGCTCGCTTTCTAGCCGCGGCGCGGGGAGCGCGAGCATTTGCATGATGTCGCGGTGGACTTTCTCCTCCCAGAAAACGATGCCTTGCCCGGGCCGCGGTTTGCCGCGCCCCGAAAGTCCGTTGACGACGAGCTCGGAGAGCTGCGCCTTCAGCTGCGGCAGCTGGCCGCGCCAGCCGTTCTTGAGCGCGACATCGAGAGCTTCTTCGTTCGCGCGGTGCCGCGCGTCGTGCGGCTGCATCCCGGTCTTGATGTAGACCTCACGCATGCGCTCGCGGTGCCACAGCGCCGTCAGCTTGGCCCAAAACAGTTTGTCGCTGTGCTGGCTCTTGAGCGGTAGCCGTTGCGTCGGTTCGGCCGGCGTGGCCATGTCGAATCCCCTTAGCCTGGCTCATCTATACCGTGGATTTGAAGAACCGGCCACTCTACTCTGCGGGTCGCGGCGGCAGGGTACCCTCGAAAAGCCGCCACTCGTACAGTTCCAGCTCGAGCCGGTTGGCCGCCACGCTCGGATCGTGGGAAACGAGCTCGAGCACCCGGTCACGCTTTTCGGTACGGAAGATCAGGATCCCGCGAAGCACGGTGTCGTCCCCCATCGGTCCGGCGAGCACCAGCTCACCGGCCCGATGCATCACTTCCATGTTCGCCAGGTGGCCGCGTTGGAGCTCCGCGAGCTTTGCCTCGTCGAACTCGGGCGCGTCGGCGGGGCGCTTGAGCAGGCCGAGAAACGAATGCTGCATGAAACGGTCGACGGAGGCGGGCTTCTGCAGGATCCCCTTCGCGGCCCACAGCGGGTGGGCCTCGACGACCAGGTAACCCGCGCGGACCGCGGGGTCGGCGGCGAGCAGCGTCTCGGCCTCGTCGACCGTGCCCACGTCGAGGATGAACGCTCCACCCACGCGGCGAACGCCGTCGATCAGCGGTCCGGCGGCGAGCACCCGGCCTGCGGTGCTCAGCTTCCCGAGGTACGCAACGTGAGCGTCGACCGTCGCCGCGTCCGCGTGGTCGGCGTCCGGTCCGTTCTCGTGCGGCCACAGTAGCGCGAACTGGTACTCGACCATCTCGAACTGCGGTTCCCCGGTTTCGGCCGGGACTGCCGGCGCGACGGCCAGCAGGACGATCCATGTGAGCAGGCGAACCATCGGACCCTCCAGCGTCGACCGGTGGAGAGTCTAGCAGGCGACGTCAGTCGGTGACGGGCTCGGCCTCGACCGGTTCCCGGATGCGCGCGGGGGCATCGCGTTGCTCGACAGGCACCTTCGGCAACTCGGTGCCCGGATCGTTCTCGTCGTGGACGGGCATGATGACGCGGAACATCGCGCCACCACCCGGGGCTTCGTCGGCGACGATCTTGCCGCCGTGGGCCTCGATCGCGAGTTGGCAGAAGGTCAAGCCCAGGCCGCGGTTCACCGACACACCCGCCTCACGCAACTCGACCTGGGCGTACTTCTCGAACACTTTCTCGCGGTACTGCTCGGGGATCCCTTTGCCCTGGTCGGCGACGGTGATCTCGAACGTCTCGGCGCCGGGGATCAGCGAGACCGTGACCGTGCCTTCTTTGGGCGAGTAGCGCAGCGCGTTGGCCAACAGGTTGTCGAGCACGCGGTGCATCACCGCGCGATCGGCGCGCAGCGTGCAGGGGTGCTCCGGCTTGCACATCGCCAGGTGGATGGACTGCTGCTCGAACGACGCCTCCGCATTCTCCAGCGCCCGCGAGATCATCCTGACGGGATCGAAGGTCTCCTCGGCGAGAGCGAACCGCCCCTCCTCCATGCGAGCGATGTCCATCAGGTCGACGATCATCCGTTGGAGACGATCGGCGCCGGCGCGACTGCGGCGGACGAGACGCAGCACGCGCTCGTTCTCGTTCTGCATCTCGAGCAGATCCAGGTTCCCCGTGACGGCGGACAACGGGTTCTTGAGATCGTGGACGAGGGTCTGCGTCAACGTCGCCTTGAGGGATTGGAGC
>JBFFZZ010000015.1:0-23876 GCA_041568335.1 Candidatus Polarisedimenticolaceae bacterium
CCGTCACGGAGACCTGCTCGCTGTACCCGGATTCCAGCGCCGGGGAGCCCGGTTCCTCCGCGATCGCCGGTGCGATCGCGATCAGCGGCCAAAGAAAAAAGAAGGAAACAGGGAAACGAATCATGACGACCTCCGCGTTCCGCCCGAAAGCGCGAGTTCCGAATTCGGCTGCGGGCCGGTATACGGGCTCGCGAATCGGGCCAACGGCCCGCGGGCGGTCGCCTTCCCATGCAAAACGCACAGTGGCTGTCGTGACCGCCGTGACTTCGCTTACCGTTGCGGGGGCAGCGCCGGTCTTGCACCGGCTTCCCGTTGAACCCCTTCGGCCGGACGGCCTTCGGGGCACCTGCAGCGATACCGGCCGGATGCTATCGCCCGTCCGGCACGTCGTCAAGAAGGGATGACACGGCGTGGCCTACTTGCCGAGAAGCTCCAGTACGGCGAGCGTCATCGCGTGAACCCCCGCGGTAACCGACGAGCGTGGCTCGATCTTGAAGAACGGGGAGTGGTGTGACGGAATCGGCGGTCCGCCCTCCGCGGCCGCATCGAGATCGGCCTGCGGTGTGCCACCGACGGAGAAGTAACAGCCCGGCACGTCGTCCTCCGTCTCCACGAAGTAGGCGAAGTCCTCGGCGCCCATCCCGTCGTAGGTCTTTTCGTAGAACGCGTCCGTGCCCAGCTCGCGGGTCAGCGCCTCGCGGATTCGCCGGGCCAGATCGTCGTCGTTGACCGTGACCGGCGTGGACTCGCCGGTCGGCTGCACCACGGGGAGAAGCGGATCCGGCAGACCCGCCGCCGCCCCGACGCCGCGGGCGATCCGCTCGATGCCTTCGAGAAGGTGTTGACGCGTTTGGGTGTCGTTTGACCGGACGGTGAGCTGTAACCGCGCCTCGTCCGGGATGATGTTGTGCTTGAGCCCTGCGTGGAACGAACCGACGGTGACGACACCGGGGCGTAGCGGGGAGATCTCGCGGCTGATCAGGCTCTGGAGCGCGACGACGATCTGCGACGCGATGTAGATCGGATCCTTACCCTTGTGCGGGGAGGCCCCGTGGGCGCCGACACCGCGCACGATGATGTCGATGCTGTCCGAGGACGAGGCGATCGGGCCACTCGGAACCGAGAGCTTGCCGGCCGGCTCGCCGGCCGAGACGTGGAACGCGAGGGCGTAATCGGGGACGCCGAACCGCTCGTAGAGGCCGTCCTCGAGCATCGCCTTGGCTCCGCCGATCCGCTCCTCGGCCGGCTGGCCGATGAACATCACCGTCCCGGACCAGCGGTCGCGGCGCTCCGCCAGCTGCTTCGCGGTACCGGCGAGGGCCGTGATGTGGACATCGTGGCCGCACGCGTGCATCACGGGCACCTCGCGCCCGGTCCGGTCGACCTGCGTTGCGACCGAGGCGTAGGGCAGGCCGCTGTCTTCCTTCACGGGGAGCCCGTCCATGTCCGCGCGCACCAGCACGAGCGGTCCATCACCGTTGCGCAGCATGCCGACCAGCCCCGTACCGCCCACACCCTCCGTGACCTCGACCCCGCCGCTCCGAAGCTCCTCCGCGAGCCGCGCGGCCGTCCTCGTCTCGAGAAACGAGAGCTCGGGGTTGCGATGGAAGTGCTCGAACAGGGCGCCCAGCCGCTCCGCGTAATCGCGTTCGATCGCGGCCGACAGCTCGTCCGCGACCGCGACCGGCGCCAACAACGCCCAAAGGACGGCTACCGATACCCGCCAGAAGGTCATCTTCGTTCTCCTCGACAGGGGCCGTAACGCGGCCCTTTTCTCCGGCAAACTGGTCCGCGACGGGTGCGGGCCCTATGTTCGCCGAGATTGGAGGAAATTGGAATGGCCTGCAAAAAACCAGCCCTCATCTTCCTGCTCTGCGTTGCGGCCTCCGTGGCCGCGCCCGCGGCCGAGCCGATCGAGCTTCAGTCCATCGCGTTCCCCGAAAAACGCGCGATCGATCTGCCGATCGTGAACCGGCCCGCCGCTCCCGCCGCGCGGCTGGAGGCGGAGGTCATCCACCGCCAGGGCCAGGCGAAGATCGAGATCAGCTTTACGAAGATGAAGCCGGCGATCCTCTTCGGAGGGGACGTGACCTGCTACGTCGTCTGGGCCATCACCCGTGACGGCAACGCCGAGAACCTCGGCGAGCTTCTCACCCCGAAATCGAGCGGCCGGTTGACGTTCTACAGCGGCCAGAAGAACTTCGCGCTGGTCGTCACCGCGGAGGCCTACAACCTCGTGGCCGAACCGTCCGAGCTGCTGATGTTCCGCAATGTCGCGCCGGCCGGTCATTCCGGCATCGTTTCCACGTTCGCGTTCGATGGGTTCGTCGAAGCCCCCGAGCACCACATGGACGGGATCTCCCACCTGAAGTGGGACTCCGATGTGCCGTTGGAGCTGCTTCAGGCGCGCAAGGCATTCGACCTCGCGGTCGAGATCGGGGCCGAAACACACGCCGCCCAGATCTACGCCGAGGCCGCGGAGGCGCTGAGCCACGCCAACGCGATCGCCCGCCAGACCAGCCGTGGCCGTGAGCTCCTCGATGCCTCCAGGCGCGCCGTTGCGCTGAGCAACGAGGCGCTGAACATCTCCCATCATCGGATCGAGGCGCTCCGCGTGGCGGAAGAGCTCGCGCGTCGCCGTGAAGAGACTGCGGCACTCGAGCGTCGGGCGGCTGAGGCCGAAAAGGCCGTCGCCGAGGCGCAACGGTTGACGGAGCAGGCGCGTGAGGACGCGCGGCTCGCGCGCACCGAGCGCGAACGGACCGCCACGGAGACCGCGGCTCTCCGGACGGAGAAGGCCTCCCTCGAAACGGCCATGGTGCACATGAGGCAAGAGAAGAACCAGCTCCAGCTCGAATCGGCGCAGTTGCTTCGCGACAAGTCGGCGATCGAGGGCGAGGCGGCACTCCTGCGCCAGGAGAAGGCCTCGCTCGAGGCCCAATCCCGACAACTCCAGTCCGACAAGGCCCGGCTCGAGGAGGAATCGGCGGAGCTGCGCCGGAGCAAGGAAGCGCTCGAGGTCGAGAAGACGGAACAGCAACGCCTGGCCGAAAGGCTGCGGGCGGAGAAGGACGCGCTCGAGGGGCGGTTGTCGTCCGCCCTGTCCCACGTTGCGGAAACGAAGGACTCCGCCCGGGGCTACGTCGTCAATCTGCCCGATATCCTCTTCGATGTCGACGAGGCAACGCTCAAGCACGACGCACAGCTGACGCTCGCGAAGCTGGCGGGCATCCTTTTGATCCTCCCCGAGCAGCATGTGCTGATCGAGGGCCACACCGATTCGACCGGCAGCGCCGACCACAACCTCACGTTGTCGCAGCAGCGGGCCAACGCGGTCCTCACCCTCCTCGCCTCGCAGGGACTCGACCGGACGCGTCTCGAAGCGATCGGGTTCGGCATGGATCGGCCGTTGGCGGACAACGCGACGAGCGAGGGCCGGCGCCGCAACCGCCGCGTCGAGCTCGTCATCAGCGGTTCGGCTCAGGGAGTCGCGTCGAAGTAGCGAGGATCCCTAGTGCTTGTTCTTGAGCTGCGCGCCCCACCGCGCGCGCGCGCTCACGTGCCAGTGATTGTCGCCCGTACCGAAGTAGTTCGACGTCCAGATGAGGCGGATCCAGCGCTTGTATCCGGCGCCGATCGCGACCGTCGGTTTGCTCTCCTCGAGCCAGGGCTCCAGCGGCGCATAGTTCGTCTCGCTGAAGCGCGCGCCACCCTCGGTGTACAGCTCGAAGCCCTGACCCAGGTCCCAGGTCACACCGAGGGCGAGCTTCGCGTGCCGCTTGAACCCCGCGGATTCCAGCTCCAACAGGGGCGCGATGGTGGCCACCTCGGTCGTCTTCATCGTCCGCTTCACATCGACTCGGAAGAACACGTGGCTCTGCACCTCCGTGGCGTAGACCAGGTGAAGCTCTTCCTGCCGCAGGATCTCGTGGACGAAGTTCTGCAGCCGCTCGCCGTAAAGACCGCGGCCGACCCGTGCCACGCCCAGCTCCGCACGCAGGTCCCATTTCGAGTCCGGAGCCAGCAGCTCCCGGGCGGCCGTGAGGTAGGTCTCGTCGAACCGGAGACCGCGGCCACGGTCGGTGAAGAGATACTCGTCCAGCCGGAAGGTCCACCCGTCGACGCTCGCGGAGAGACCGAGCGTGGCGGTGTAGAGATCGTCCTCGATCGGGGAGGCCGAGAACAGGTCGTTGATATGCCGGAACTCGAGCTCCGCCGCACCGGCCGGGATCGCCAGCCCCAGGAAAAGGATGGCTGCGTTCAGCCATTTCGACGCCATGTCCCGTTGCCTCCCGTTCACGCAGCCTAACAAAGCGGAGAATCCGTCTGTCGAAAAGGTAGGAACGAACGGAGCCGTTTGCCGCTCCAAAATAGCTGCTTTCTCACGGGTTTTTACCCCAAATACCGGGAATAGGGTCGGTTCAGCGCTCGCGGCGGAGCAGCATCGTCGTCGGATCCAGGGCCAGCTTGAGGTCCGGCACGTCGGGGTTGTCGTGGTCCTTGAGCAGCGAGATATGGACCGCCTTGGTGTCGTGGGCCATCTGCAGGATCACGTCGATCCTGTCGGCCAGACCGGCGACCGGCGCGGGGAGCCCGTTCTCGTCCGTCTCGTCGTCGCGGTGGGTCACCGCGGTCATCCAGAGCTCGGCGTCCAGCTCCTCGGCGATCGCGCGAAGCTCGTCGATCTCGGCCACCGTGGTGTCGGCGAACGGAAAGCCGTCGAGCATGATCGCGACCGGGTGGAAATCGCCGTGATCGCGATTCATGTAGATCGCATCGCGCAGCTTGGCGATCGAGAACGTTCCGTCGAGGTAGCTGTGGATCCGGCGGTTGCGCTCGAGCTCCAACCGGACACGCCAGACGTCTTCCAGCTCACGCTCGTGCGCCAGGTCGCTGAAGATCTCGTCGTAGAAGGAACGCACGCGTTCGCTCGGTTCCTCCAGCGAGACGTGGAGCACCTTTCGGCCCCGCATCAAATCGTCGAGCGCGACCCCGACGAGGAATGCGGTCTTGCCCACGCCGTGTCGCGCGACGACGGCGGCGATGTTGCCGGCGCCCAGTCCGCCGTGGATGGAGGCCTCGAGCAACCGGACGGGTGAACGTTCGTTGACTTCCTTGCGACGCATCAGTTCCCTCGGGAATCGGTTTCGGTGCGGAATTTCTTGATCAGTTCCTCGGAGATCTCGGCCGGTACGGGAGCGTACTTGGCGAATTCCATCGTGTACTCCGCCTTGCCCTGTGTCGACGACCGCAGATCGGTCGAGTAGCCGAACATCATCGACAGCGGCACATCCGCTTCCACGCGGACGAAGCCTTCGGACTCGGTGGTCCCGACGATCACGCCGCGGCGCTGCATGACCGAGCGCACGAAAGCACCCTGGAACTCACCCGGCCCCTCGACCGCGACGCGCATGATCGGCTCGAGGATCTGGGGTCTCGACTTGTTGTAGACCTCGTTGAACGCCCCCCGGGCTGCGGCCTGGAACGCCATGTCCGAGGAATCGACCGCGTGGGCCGCGCCGTCGTTGATGCAGACACGTAGGCCGGTGACCGGGAAGCCGATCAGCTTGCCCTTGTCCATTGCCGTGCGGAAGCCCTTCTCGACGGCGGGGATGTACTCCGTCGGGATCACGCCGCCGCGGATCTCGTTGACGAAGTCGAAGTCGCCCGCGTCGAACGGCTCGACATAGCCCGCCACGCGGCCGTATTGCCCGGAGCCGCCGGTTTGCTTCTTGTGCGTGTAGTCGAACTCGGCCCGCCGGCTGATCGCTTCGCGGTAGGCGACCTGGGGTTGGCCCGTTTCGACCTCCGCGTTGTACTCGCGCTTCATGCGCTCGATGTAGACATCGAGGTGCAGCTCGCCCATACCGGAGATGATCGTCTCCGCCGATTCCTCGTCGACGCGGGTCCGGAACGTGGGATCTTCCTTGACAAAGCGCGCCAGCGCTTTGGCCACGTTGCCCTCGGTCTTGCGGTCCTTGGACTTGATCGCGATGTGGATCACCGGCTCGGGGACGTGGATCGAGCTCATCGCCACCGCCCGGCGGTTCGCGGTAAACGTGTCGCCGGTCGCGCAGTCGATCCCGAACAGAGCGACAATGTCTCCCGCAGCGGCACTCTCGATGTCTTCCATCTCGTCCGCGTGCATGCGAACCAACCGGCCGACCCGGATGTCGCGGCTCATGCGGCTGTTGAAGATGGTGTCGCCCTTCTTGAGGGTTCCCTGGTAGATGCGTACGTAGGTCAACTGCCCGAACCGGCCCTCGTCGAGCTTGAACGCGAGCGCGATCAGTGGTTGCTTTGGATCGACCTCGACCTTGAACTCTCGCTCGTTGTCGTCGAGGTCGAGCGCGACGTTCTCGATCTCCGTCGGGTCAGGCAGGTAGCGAATGACCGCATCCAGCAAGGGCTGAACCCCCTTGTTCTTGTAGGCCGATCCCACAAACACCGGCGTGAGGCCCAGATCGAGCACGCCCCGCCGGACGCCCGCGTGGATCTGCTCGGAGGTCACGTTGTCCTCGAGCGCCGCCTCGAGCAGCTCGTCGTTGAACATCGAGGCGGCCTCGATGATCTCGTTGCGTTTCTCCTCGGCGGCGTCGAGCATGTGCTCGGGGATCGCGTCTTCGCGGACGGTCTCGCCGTTGTCGCCTTCGAAATAGAGGGCGCGCATCTCGACGAGGTCGACGACACCGATATGGTCGGCTTCAAGCCCGATCGGGAGCTGCATCAGGACCGCGTTGAGCTTGAGCTTCTCTTTGAGCTCCTCCACGACACGGTAGGGGTTGGCGCCCGAGCGATCGGCCTTGTTGATAAAGGCCAGACGCGGGACCTTGTAGCGGCGCATCTGGCGATCCACGGTGAGCGACTGGGATTGCACGCCCGCCACGGCGCAGAGCACCATCACCGCGCCGTCGAGCACCCGCAGCGAGCGTTCGACCTCGATCGTGAAATCGACGTGGCCGGGGGTATCGATGATGTTGATGTGGTGGCCGTCCCACTGGCAGTAGGTGGCGGCGGAGGCGATCGTGATCCCGCGCTCGCGCTCGAGCTCCATCGAGTCCATCGTCGCGCCGATGCCGTCTTTCCCCTTGACGTCGTGGATCTTGCGGATCCGATCGGTGTAAAAGAGGATGCGCTCGGTCAGTGTGGTCTTGCCGGAATCGATGTGCGCGCTAATACCGATATTGCGCACCTTGGACAGGTCGGAAAACATGGCGGTGGTCTCTTATTTTCGTCGCACTCTTGAAAGGGTGAAAAAGCCGGCCGAGTGCGGAACGAAATTCTAGCAAAGGGGGCCGGATCCATCGACCGTGCCCCGACCGGTCCCCGGGGGTCAGGCACCGAACAGGTAATCGCTCAGCGGGGCAAAGGACGGGAACTCCGACCCCCCGATCTCCAGGTAGGGCATCCCCGCGGCCCGCGCGCCCGCCCCATCGGCATCGTCCCGATCCCCGATCACCAGGGTTTTGGCGGGCTCCGCTCCGAGCTGCGCGGCTGCGCTCAGGAAGCCCGCCGGGTCCGGTTTGAAACGGCGAACCTGAGGGTCGCAGCTGGACACGACGACCGAAAACGTTTCGCGGACGCCGAGGCTCTCGAGCTTGGCCTCGCAGGGGTACTCGGAGAACACACTGAGCCGGATCCCGTGTTTCATCGCTTGGCCCAGGAAGCGGTGCAACCCCTTGCGTGGATAGCCGCCGATCAACGCGAGCGGGCGTTCGAACATCCATTCCTCGATCACCGACTCGACGAGCTCCTTGCGTACGCCGGTCTCGGCGATCGTCCGCTGCAGCTGCTGGGCCGGATGATCCTCTCCCTGCGGAAGCTTGGCGCGAATTCGCTCCAGGTTGGAGCGAAAGGAGCGGATCACACGGACCGCCCGTTGCGCGCGCACCGGTTGGGTCACGCATGCCCCGGCGAGCCGTAGAGCCATCTGCCGCCGCACGGGACCTTGCCGGTATAGGGTCCCGTCGACGTCGAGAACGATCGCGTCGATGGAGGTCAGGTCGGGCATTTCGTCGCCTCGGCGAGTTTAACACCGGCCCGTATTGCAAAGTCCACGGGGAGGCGCGACACTGGGGTCCTGCATGGCCGGTTTCTTTCATTCGTTCGAGCGCGCGGCGGAGCAGAACGCCGATCGTTGCGCCATCGAGGTCCAGCGCCCCGACGCGGTCGATCGGGTGAACTACGCGCAACTCCGCGCGATGGCCGTTTCGGCCGCCACGTTTCTCGCTCGCCGTGGCGCCGCGCCCGGCCAGCGCTGGGCGATCCTCGCGGAAAACGGAACACCGTGGTGCGCGGCGTATCTCGCCATGAGCCGGCTCGGCCTGGTCGCCGTCCCGCTGGACACCAACTACCGGGCGTCGCAGGTGGCCAAGTTGTTGGCCGATTGCGGCGCCACGGGTCTGGTCGCCTCGGAGGCCAGCTTTGAGGTTGCCAGGGAGGCCATCGAGGGCTTGCCGGGCGTGACGTTGTTGTTGCTCGACACGGACCGGGACGGTTTCCAGCGCGTCGATTTCGAGGCTACACCCGACGGCAGCCCGGCCGCCGAACCCGCGGGCGACGATGCGGCGCTGATCCTCTACACATCGGGGACGACGCACGACCCCAAGGGTGTGGTCCTGACGCACGACAACCTGAGTGCCGTCTGCCGCTCGGCGCAACAGGCCGTCGGCTTCGCCAACGACGACGCCGTCCTCAGCGTCCTGCCGTTGTTTCACGCCCTGGCCCAGGTCGCCAATCTGGCCATGCCGTTGTCGATGGGTGCGCGGTCGGTCTTCATCGAGACGATCAACACGGGGGAGTTGCTGAGGGCACTCCAGGAGCGCGAGATCACCGTCTTCTGCTGCGTGCCGCAGTTCTTTTATCTCGTCCACGAACGGGTCCTGGACAACGTCTCGAAGGCGAACCGCTTGCGCCGCGCAGCCTTCCGGTTCCTGCTCGCGCTCAACGGTTGGCTGCGTGACACCTTCGGTCTGAACCTCGGTCAGACGCTGTTCGGCAGGGTTCACCGCGTGATGGGCCCACGGATGCGTATCCTCGTCACCGGTGGATCGCGTTTCGAGCCGTCCGTCGGGCGGGACCTCTACCGGCTCGGCTTCGACATCCTCCAGGCGTACGGGCTGACGGAGACCACCGGAGGGGTCAGCGTGCTGCGTCGCGGCGACCGTCACGTCGCCTCGGTCGGGCAGCCGATCGAAGGCGTCGAGGTCAAGATCCTTCCCACGGACATTCCCACCCAAGACCCGCCGCAGACCGACCGCCTACGCGGTGCGGCGGCGACCCCCGTCGGGGAGATCGCCGTCCGCGGCCCCGTCGTCACGCCGGGGTACTACCAACGGGCCGACGCCAACGCCGAGGCGTTCGACGACGGCTGGTTCCGCACCGGCGATCTAGGTTACCTGGATGTCGATCAACGCCTCTACATCACCGGGCGCGCCAAGGAGATCATCGTCACCAGCTCGGGGAAGAACATCTATCCCGAGGAGATCGAGGCGCACTATCTCAAGGCGGCATCGATCGCCGAGCTTTGCGTGTTGGGCCATGCGCGTCCCGGTGAGCCGGCCGCCGAACGGCTTCACGCCATCGTCTTTCCCGATTTCGACGAGCTCAAGCGGAGGAAGATCCTCAATGCGCGGGAGCTCGTTCGCTGGGAGATCGAGGAACTCTCGCACGGGATGCCGAATCACAAGCGCATCCTGAGTTACACCATCGTGTCCGAGCCGTTGCCGCGAACGACGACACGAAAGCTCAAACGGTTGGAGATCGAGCGGAGGTTCCTGGCCGGCGAATACGAGATCGCCTCCGACAGCGCGCCCGACAAGAGCCCGGACGATCCGCAATGGCTCGCCGATCCGCACGTCGCGGAGGCGCTGGAGCTGATCCGCGCTGCGGTTCGCGAGCCCGAGGCGGTACGCGGTTCGGCCAATCTCGAGCTCGACCTCGGTCTCGATTCGATGGAGCGGGTGGAGCTCCTGACCGAGGTCGAGGCGCGATTCGGCGTCGAGATCGACGAGCAGACCGCCCAGATCCTCTACTCGGTGCGGGATCTCGTCGAGGCGACGCGCCCGGCCGAGGGGGCCGCGGGCGACAAGGCGCGCCTCGAGGACGCCTGGCCGACGATCCTCAGCCGTCGCGACGCGGGCGATCCCGACGTCAGCGGTTTCTTTCGATCGCGGCTGTCCGTCTGGGCGATGTTCCTCGGTCTCCGGGTGATCCACCTGTTCGCCTGGGTGTTCCTCGGCTTTCGCGTGCGTGGACTCGAGAACCTGCCCGAGAAGGGGCCCTACCTCATCTGTCCCAACCACCAGAGCTACATCGACGGGTTCCTGCTCAGCGCCGCGCTTCCGTATCGCGTCCAACGCGAGGTGTTCATCGTCGGGTCGAGCGAGTATTTCGAGACTCGCCTGATGCGCTGGTTCGCCCGCTTTATCCGTTTGGTCCCTGTCGATCCGGATACCAACCTGTTGCGTGCGATGCGGGTCGGGGCGCAAGGGTTGCGCGACGGGCGTATCCTCATGTTGTTTCCCGAAGGGGAGCGCAGCATCGACCGCGAGATCAAGCGGTTCAAGAAAGGGGCGGCGATCCTGTCGTCGAACATCGAAGCCCCGATCGTTCCGATCGCGATCGAGGGCGCCTACGACGTCTGGCCGCGAACCGGCAGCCTACGCCTGTCGCGACTGATCCCGTTCGTGGGCCGCGTGTGTCTGACGTTCGGTGAGCCGCTGGTGTTCGAACCCGCCCCTGCCGGAGGCGCCCCGGACTACGGCGCGCGCACGACGGAGCTCAGGACGCGGGTCGTCGGGCTGATGGAAAAGGTGCGGGCGGTTAATTGAGGCCTACGGTGAACGCGGCCGCGGCTTCTTTTTCGTCCCCGAAAATCTGGAAAATCCGATCGAGCCGCATGATCTGGAGCAGCTCGTGAACGATGCCGTTGGGGCGGACGACGAGCTTCTGGTCCCCGCCATCCTCCCGGGCACGCTTGAGGCAAGCGACGAGCTCACCCAGCGCCGCGCTGTCGAGCGAATCGGCCCGCGTCATATCGACGACGAACTTGGATTGGCCGTCATCGATGTACTGAACGAGCGTGTCGCGAAGAAAGAGGTGGGCGCCCTCGCGCAGCGGCCCTTCGACTCGAAAGAGCCCGACTCGACCGACGGTGCGTACCGAGATTTCCACGACAAGTTCCTTTTCCCCTCGATCCCTTGAACCTAGGGTGCGTCCATGACGGCCGTCGCGCAAGTCCAATCCTGAGCCGGGAGAAAACGCCGCCCGGGCGACGTTTGTTCCATCGCGGGAATCCTGGATGACCGCTATCCTGGACCGATGTTCCCCGGCTCCACCTCCCGGCGGATGACCCTGATCGCGGCGCTCTACGTCTCACAGGCGATTCCGGTCGGCTTCTTCATCATCGCGCTTCCCGCGATCCTGCGCGATGCGGGAGCCAGCCTCGAGGTCGTCAGCCTGTTCGGGGCGCTCGCGCTCGCCTGGGTCTTCAAGTTCCTCTGGGCGCCGTTGGTGGATCGGTTCGGTTCGAAGACGCGTGGACATTTCCGTTCCTGGCTTCTTCCGGTCCAAACGCTGGCGGTCGTCTCGGTCGCGGCGATCGCGACGACCGACCCACGCGAGTCGCTGCTGCCGCTGGCGATCGCCGGCACGATCTTCATGCTGGTCGCCGCGACCCAGGACATCGCCACCGACGGGTTGGCCGTTCGGATCCTCGCCGAATCCGAGCGCGGGGTCGGCAACGGCGTGCAGGTCGGTGGCTTTTTCTTCGGTCAAATCCTCGGCGGTGGTCTGGTGTTGTACCTGGTCGGCCGGATCGGATGGACCGCGACCATGTTCACCGTGGCGCTGCTCATGGCACTTCCGCTGATCTTGGTCTGGCGCTTTCGTGAACCGCCCGCGGTGCGCACGACTCCGGGGGCCCGATTCAACTTCGGCGCGCTCGGCCGCTTCTTCACCCGGTCCGGGGCGTGGGGCTGGGTCGCGGTGCTCGTGGTCTACCGCGCCGGTGATGCCGCCGCCGTGCGCATGCTGGGACCGCTCCTCGTCGATCAGGGGATGACGCTCGCCGCGATCGGTCTGCTGACCGGCGTCGCCGCGTCCGTCGGCGCGATGGCCGGCGCGCTCACCGGTGGTCTTCTCGTCAACATCGTCGGGCGCCGCAACAGCCTGGTTTTCTTCGCGCTCCTGCATGCCGTGGCGTTGACCGGGTACCTGCTGCCCGCGTCGGGGCCGATCCAGCCGGTGCTGCTCTACTTCGTCGTCACCGTGATCGCGCTCACCGGCGGTCTGGCCACGGCCGCCATCTACACCTCGATGATGGATCGTAGCGATCCCGCGACCTCCGCGACCGACTTCACGTTGCAACAATCACTGTGCGCGATGGGACCGCTGATCGCCAGTATCCTCAGCGGGCTCGTCGCTCAGCGTTTCGGCTACCCCACCCTGTTTGTTGCCAGTGTCGTCGTGGCCTTGCTCGCCGCCGGTCTGGCCGCACGCCGCGCGATCACGACGAGCGCGCGCTACCCGGCGTGACGGACACGTCGTCGTAGGCTTGCCGGCAACCGTCGGACGACCGAGATCAGCGGTGCCTGCGATCGATCTCGTCCTGGCAAACGAGGCAGTAGGGCGATTCCGGCCGGGCCTCGAGCCGGGGGAACCCGATCGGGTCGTCGCAACGACGACAGAGCCCGTACTCCCCGCGTTCGACCAGCTCCAGCGCCTGCCGGACCTGGCGCAATCGTAGATCCACGCTGCGCCGGTTGGCGGCGGACATGTGTTGTTGTTGGATCGCATCCATGCGGGTGAGACGTCCGATCGGCTCGTCGAGATCGACGACCTGCGTGCCCTCCTTGGTGGCCTGGAGCAACCGGCACAGCTCCTCTTCGAGACTCACGAGTGCCCGGCGGCGGTCTTCGATCTGTTCGTTGTTGAGGTCGTCCACGTCGTTGGGGCTCGGTTTGCCTTCGCCTGGGGAGTAGGGTAAACAGGTCCGGCACGTCCGGTCAAAGAGAGGAAAGAATCGATGCGTCGAACGATCGCCGCTTTGCTGGGGCTTTTCCTGACGACGGCCGCCTCCGCGGCAAGTCCGGAGGGTTACTATCGGCAACCCGCGCTCCACGACGAAACGGTCGTCTTCGTCGCCGAGGGCGACCTTTGGAGGGTCGACATCGACGGTGGGGTGGCCGAACGATTGACCACGCATCCGGCCGCAGAGACGATTCCGGCGATCTCGCCCGACGGTTCCACGATCGCCTTCGCGGCGCGCTACGAAGGTCCGACGGAGCTGTACACGATGCCGCTGGCCGGTGGTATGCCGACGCGAGTGACCTACGGCAGCTCGCCGGAGTGGATCGGTTGGACGCCGGACACCACGCTGGTCTACGCAACCCGTTCCTACGCCGGTCTTCCGAACGCCCAGCTCGTCAAGGTCGAGAGAGCGGGTGACGCGATGCACGAGACCAGGGTCCCCCTGGCGCAGGCCGCCGACGGCGACTTCGCTCCGGACGGGGCCTTGTGGTTCACCCGGCTGCCGTTCCAGGGCAGCCACACGAAGCGCTACAAAGGCGGCACGGCGCAGCAGATCTGGCGTTTCGGTCCGGGGGATGCGGAGGCGACGCCTCTGACGACGGACTATCCCGGCACCAGCAAGCACCCGATGCTGTGGAACGACCGAGTTTATTTCCTCAGCGATCGCGACGGCACGATGAACCTCTGGTCGATGCGCCGGGACGGCAGCGATCCGACGCAGCATACGAGGCACGAAGGTTGGGATGTGAGGTCCGCCACGCTGGATGCCGGCCGCGTGGTGTATCAACTCGGAGCCGATCTCTGGCGCTACGACATCGCGGCGAACAGCGGCACGAAGATCGACGTTCGGCTGCGCACCGACTTCGACCACATGCGTGAGAACTGGGTCGACAAACCGATGGACTACGTATCGTCCATCGCCTTGTCGGCGGACGGAGATCACGTGGCTTTGACCGCCCGCGGCCGGGTCTACGTCGCTCCCGCGCGCCAGGGACGGTTGGTCGAGGCCGGTCATCAGGAGGGGGTCCGGTTCCGGCAGGCGCGGTTCCTCCCCGACGGAGACCGCTTGATCGTTCTTTCCGATGCGTCGGGCGAAGTCGAGGTGTGGACCTTGCCGTCGAACGGCGTCGGCGGTGCGGCGCAAATGACGGACGACGGCGACGTGTTGCGCTGGGAAGTCGTGCCGTCGCCCGACGGCAAGTGGGCCGCTCACCGCGACAAGAATCAGCAGCTGTGGCTGCTCGACCTCGAGACCCGGCGTAACGTCAAGATCGACGAGTCCGAGATCTCGAGCTTGAACGACCTCTCGTGGTCCCCCGATTCGAGGTTCCTGGCCTACACGAAGGCCGAGGAGAACACCTTCAGCTCGATCCGGATCTACGATCTCGACGCGGGCGAGTCCTTCCGCGCGACGACCGATCGATACGACAGCGACAGCCCGGCGTGGAGTCCCGACGGCAAGTGGCTCTACTTCATGTCCGACCGGAATCTGCGGTCCATCGTGGGCAGCCCCTGGGGCAACTACCAACCCGAACCGTTCCTCGACAAGACTTCGCAGATCTTCATGCTCGCGCTGATCGAGGGGCTGCGCTCGCCGTTTGCTCCCGAGGACGAGCTCAACCGCGACGACGAGGAATCCAAGGACGACACCGAGGACGGCGGCGAAGAGAAACCCGGCAAGAAGCCCGGCAAGAAGAACAGAGGCGACGCGGAGAAATCGGCGGACGACACGAAGGAGAAGAAAGTCTCTGTAAGGATCGATCGCGAGGGGCTCACGTCGAGGTTGCAACGGGTCCCCGTTCCGCCCGGGAACTACTTCACCTTGGGAGCGACCGAGAAGGCGCTGTTCTGGCTCAGCCGCGACACGGGGACGTTCCAGTCGAACCTGGTCGGGGCTCCGATCCAGCGCAAGGACGTCAAGGTCGAGACGGTGGCGAAGAACGTCGGTTACTGGGATCTGTCCGCGGACGGCAAAAAGATCCTCGTGCGACTCGGCGACAAGATCCACATCGTGGACGCCAAGCCCAAATCGGCCGATCTGAAAAAGAGCGCGGTCGACCTCGACAACTGGAAGCTATCCATCAATCCGCGGGAGGAATGGCGGCAGATGTTCGTCGAGTCCTGGAGACTCGAGCGCGACTACTTTTACGATCCGGGAATGCACGGGGTCGATTGGCCCGCGATGTTGAAAAAGTACCTTCCGCTGGTGGATCGCGTGACCGATCGGGCCGAGCTTTCGGATCTCATGGCTCAGATGGTGTCCGAGCTGGCGGCGCTGCATATCTTCGTTTTCGGCGGAGACCAGCGCGACGGCGACGACGAGATCGGCGTGGCTTCGTTGGGCGCGGTGCTGGTACGTGATACTGCGGCGGGAGGCTACCGCGTTGAGCACCTCTACCGTACCGACCCGGACGACCTGGACCGTATCAACCCGCTTTCCATACACGGGGTCGATGTGGCCGAGGGCGCGGTCATCGAAAAGATCAACGGCCGCCCGACGTTGGATGCGCCGCACATCGGGGCGCTTCTGCGCGAGCAAGCGGGTCGCCAGGTCCTCCTCCACGTGCGGGACGCGGGGGCATCGGCGAGCCGCGAGGTCATCGTCACCCCGCTCACGCTCGGGGCGGCCGGTGACTTGCGCTATCACGAGTGGGAGTACACACGGCGGCTCGAGGTCGACGAAAAAAGCGACGGCGATATCGGTTACGTGCACCTGCGTGCGATGGGGGGCCGGAACTTCACCGAGTGGGCCAAGGACTTCTACCCGGCCTACAACCGCAAGGGGTTGATCGTCGACGTCCGGCACAACCGCGGCGGCAACATCGACAGCTGGATCCTGGGCCGTTTGATGCGCCGCCCCTGGTTCTACTGGAGCCAGCGGCGCGGGCACGCGCCGTCGTGGAACCAGCAGTACGCGTTCCGCGGCCATGTCGTGGTCCTGTGCAACGAACGCACGGCGTCCGATGGGGAGGCCTTCTCGGAGGGTTTTCGCCGTCTCGGCCTCGGCCCGGTGATCGGTACGCGCACCTGGGGCGGAGAGATCTGGCTCACATCGAGCAACCGGCTGGTCGACGGGGGGATCGCCACCGCCGCCGAGTTCGGCGTCTATGGTCCGGAGGGGGAGTGGCTGATCGAAGGTTGGGGTGTCGAGCCCGACATCGTCGTCGACAACCTGCCGCACGCGACGTTCAAGGGCGAGGATGCGCAGCTCCAGGCGGCGATCGACTACCTCAAGAAGAAGATCGCCGAGGAGCCGGTCGATCCCGTCCTGCCGCCGACGCACCCGGACAAATCGGGGAACTGAATCTCATTCGTCGCGGTAAACGAGAAGCGGTCCCACCCGGTAGTACCGACGGCGAGTCAGGGGGTCCCGTCCGGAGCCGTCGGACGACCCGTCCCGGACGACCTCGGCCTCGTGGACGACGTCGCCGGCGGGACGCGGTTCGAGCGGCCAGCCGAAGAAACGACTGCGGCGAGCCATCTCCGCCTCGCGCCCGGCACCGCTCCAGACGAACCAGGCGATCACCAGCAGCATCGGGTTGGCGCTCCACAAACCGGGGATACCGAACAGTCCGGCGAGCGCCAGCAACACGGCCATTCCCTTGCCGATCGACGCGGCGAGATCCGTCGCGCGGACGTAGTGCATGCGCCGCGCCAGCAAAGCGCGCAGGACACGCCCGCCGTCCATCGGAAAGGCCGGCAACATGTTGAACAGGAACAGGATCACGTTGATCGCGAACAGCTGGCCGAGGAACCCGCTCGAGCCCAGGTAAACCAGCGGTGACAACAGCGCCGCGATCACGACGTTGACGGCCGGTCCCGCCAGGGCGACGACGAGCTCCTGCCGGGGCTCGTCCGGCATGCGCGCGAGCCGGGCGAGGCCGCCGATCGGGAGCAGGATCACATCCCTCGTCGGGATGCCGTAGCGTCGCGCGGCCAGCACGTGACCGAATTCATGGAGCACGACGCAGGCGAACACCGCTGCGATCAGAACGACGCCGGACACGGCGACCAGCGGGCCACCCTGGATCAGCCCAAGGAAACCCACCAGACCGAGCAACAGCAAAAACGTGAAATGGAGGTAGACCGGAACCCCGAACAGGCGCCCCAGCCGGATCGACCAGCGCATCAAATCTCCTCAACTTCCCTCAGGTAACCACCCTGTTGGGATCGGGGGCAGTTTTTGTCAAGGTCGCGGAGAACGGCTGGTGCCCGTCAATGGACCGTCCCCCCGGTTTCTTGCCGCAGTTCCGCCCGCGTGTATTCGTAACGGGATTTACAGTCCTCACAGCGGATTTCGAGAGTTTCGCTGCCCGGGTCGAACAGCGATTCACCCTCGCGTTCGTAGATCGGGATCAGGTTGACGAACATGCGCTCGCGCGAGCAAGTGCACTCGAATCGGATCGGGCGATGCGCGAGCAGCCGAAAGCCGACCGCGGCGAACGAGGCGGCAATCTCCGTGGGGTCGGTGAGGGCCTGCGCAAACAGCGCTTCGACCCTCTCGCGAATGCCGTCGCGTCTGTCCTTGGCGGCGTCGGGGCTCTCGTCACCGTCCTCGACCATCGGCAGCCGGTGCAACATCAGGCTCTGATCCGAGGCATCGGCAATCTGGATCGCGCAGTTGACCTGGTAGGAGTCGGTCAACACGCGGTTGACGACCTGCCGCAACGCCAGCCCGCGGGCCTCGATGACCGACTCGTACGGGGGCCTGTTGTTGGGGAACAGCTTGAGCAGGCGAATCAGGCCGTGCATCGCCGCCGGGAACTCCCGAAAGTCCTCGGGGAGGAGCATGCAGCGCGTCGCGCCGGCATGGCTCGTTTCGATCTTCAATCTGAAATCAGGCTCGTCGGAATCGAGGTAGAAGCCGATCTGCTCGCCGCCCTTGAGCAACGCGATCATCGGCTGCACGCTGAGCACCGTCTCACGGAAGTACGCGAAACCCGGACCCTGGATCGGGTGCACGAGCGCCAGGTCCTGGATCAGCCTCTGGCCCTCGAGGAAGTAGAGCGCGTACTCGCGCGGTTCGTCGATGAAAGTGTAAAGACGGCTTTCCGGGAGAACAGGGGACACGGGGACCTCGCGTTTCGAGCGTGGATGATAGCGGCCCCGTCAGGGACCTTCCAACGGGTCGGGCAAGCCGAACAGGCGGCGCGCATTCTCCGACGTCCGCCGGCCGAGCTCCTCGGTGGAAACGTCCCTCAGCTCGGCGAGCGCCGCCAAAGTGTAGGCGACGTAGGCGGGCTCGCACCGTTTCCCGCGCTTCGGGACCGGCGCGAGATAGGGGCTGTCCGTTTCGATGAGCAGCCGGTCCGGGGGTGTTCGCAGGGCGGCCTCACGCACCGCGGCGGCGTTCCGGAACGTCAGCACGCCGTTGAACGCGAGGTGCCAGCCCAGCTCGAGGTACCGATCGGCTTCGGCCGGTCCCGCGGTAAAGCTGTGGATCACGCCGCGATTGGACCGATGGGCCGCGAGCACGTCGATCATGTCCCCGTGCGCCTCGCGCACGTGAATCACGACGGGCAGATCCCGCTCGGCGGCGAGCTCGAGCTGTCGCGCGAACCGCTCCCGCTGACGTGGCTTCGGGTCGAGATCGTAGTGATAGTCGAGTCCCACCTCGCCCAGCGCACAGAATCCGCCCTCGCCGATCAGATCCGCGAGCGCCTCGAGCTCGGTGTCGAAGCGGTCACCGGCGCGGTGCGACGTGAAGGGGTCGAGCCCGGCGGTCCCGTAGAGAAAACCGCGATGGCGCTCCACCAACTCCAGCACGGCCCGCGCGTCTTTTGTCCCCGTGCCGATCGTGATGCACGCGCTGAGACCGGCGTCGCGCGCGCGCGCGACGATCTCGCTCTGTTCGCCGATGAGCTTCGCGTGCGTCAGGTGGCAGTGGGTGTCGATCACGACGGCCGCATCTTACTCCAACGCGAGGGGACGGAAGGCTCCACCCCAAGCCCGAGAATCTCTCCGGAAAAGGCTGAAAACTAGAGCTTTCGGCTCGTGGCGACGAACGTCTCGCGGGCCAGCACCCGTCCCTGTTCGTCCTGGGCCTCGACCGTCCAGAGGCCGCCTCGCCGAAGCGTCTGCTTGGAGTACGTCCGCCAGTGCGCGGCGCCGATCGACAGCTCGCGTACGCCGTTGACGCTACCTTCATGAAACCAGACGTGTCGGATGTGGCGTCCCGGCTCCCCGCCAACGACCCGGTTCCAAAAGACGACCATCGTCCCCGTTTCGAACTCCGACGCCTCGCCGACGAGCACGCGTTGTCTTACGTCGGTGCCCACGCCGTACTCCGAGACCGACATGTCCTCGTTCGCCGTGAGAGGTTGCGGCTCGGTCTTCGCGACGACCGCCTCGGGTTCTACGCGCGCCGGTTCCGCTTCGGTCGGGACGGGAACCGGCTCGGCTTCGGTCACGACGGGTTCAGCGGGGAGCGTCTCGACCGTTTCCGGCGGCGAGACCGGGCTCGACGCCTCGTCGTCGAGCGGTGCTGCGATCGGCTCCGGATCGACGGGGATCACATCGACTCCGTCCGCCGCCTCAGCCTGGCCCGCCACGGGAGTCGCCGGAGGGGTCGTGGCGATCGGCGCCGGCTCCTGTTGAAGCAACGGTCGTACGCCGAACCAGAATCCGACCGCGGCCACGATCACCAGGGCGCCCGCAATCAGCGCAAGCTTGCTACGTTTTTCGGCGATTTCCTTATCGGTCTCGACGGCAGCCGCCAGCGCTTCCAGCACGTTTTCCTGGGAGGCTTCGGTTTCCAGCCGTCCCAGCGAGCGTTGCTCGGCGACGTAGGCCCCGACGAGACGATCGGCATCGGCCCCGATCGTCTCGGCATAGGCGCGAACATACCCCTTGGCGAAGACGATCCCCGGAAGCCTCTCGTGCTGTCCGTCCTCGAGCGCCTGGAGATAGCGCATCCGGATTTTCGTCAGGCGGGCGATCTCATCCAGAGCGACATTGCGCCGCTCCCGCTCCTGCCTGAGCTGGTCGCCGAAGGTGTCCATGACCGTGCCCATCCATTCTATAAGTAGGTCGCGGACGGCGCCCAGTCCACCGTCCCCGCAGCCGTTTTCGGGAAGCGGGCCACGACCGCCCCTTTTCGCGCACGGGATCCCACGCGCGACGGGCCCTCGAGCCGAACAAAAGTGTAATCTGTCGGTCGGGATGCCCATTTACGTGCAGTACTACTTCTGGCTGGTGCTGGCGTCGCTGGGCTGTTTCGTGCTGGAGCGGGTCGCTCCCTGGAGGCGCGAGCAGCGTGTCCTGCGTCGCGGAATCGCTCAGGACCTGGCCTGGCTGGTGTTCAACGGTCATTACCTCGGGCTGTTGCTGGCTCTCGGCACCGGGCACGTGATCGAGGCGCTCAACGGCGTGCTGTCACGTGCCGGGTTGCCGCTACCCGAAACTCTGGCCTTGCTGGGAGGCTTGCCGCTGTGGCTGCAATTCATCGTGTTTCTCGTGTTGAAGGACTTCGTCGAGTGGAACATCCATTGGCTGTTGCACAACGTCCCCTGGCTGTGGGAGTTCCACAAGCTCCACCACAGCATCGAGGAGCTCGATTGGATCGGGAACTTCCGCTTTCACTGGTTCGAAGTGATCGTCTACAAGACCCTCTCCTATGTGCCGTTGGTCGTGCTCGGTGTCGACTGGCGTGTCTTGCTGGCGATCGCGATCCTGTGGACCGTGATGCTCGATTTGAACCACGCCAACCTGAAGTTCTCCTGGGGGCCGCTGCGCTACGTGTTGAACTCGCCGTGCATGCACGTGTGGCACCACGATGTGGAAACGCACGGCCGCGGAGGCCAGAATTTCGGCCAGGTCCTCAGCGTCTGGGATTGGTTGTTCGGCACCGCCTACTGGCCGCGGGATCGCGACATGCCCGAGCGTCTCGGCTTTGCCGGGATGGAGAACTACCCACGCGGGTTGGTCGGGCGTTTTTTCTGGCCGCTGACACGTCTCGTGACGAGGCGACGGTCTCGCCCTTGACGTATCGACGGACGGACCACCTTACGTCATAATCCCCGCCTTCACGGGAGACGAACGATGCAGGCGATGAGGATCGACGAGAAACGTGCGCTCGCGCACCTGATGGATCTCCTCGCGATCGAGGGGCTCAGCGGAAGCGAGACCAGGGTCGCGGCGGCCGTCAAGAAGAAGGCGCGTGCGGCGGGGGCGCGACCCGGCTGGATACGCTTCGATGACGCGGCCAAGCGGATCGGCGACGGCTATCAGGTCGGCAACCTGATCGTGACGCTCCCGGGAACCGTCCAAGCCCCCCGTCGGTTGCTGATGGGACACATGGATACCGTGCCGCTGTGCCGCGGCGCGGTCCCGGTGCGTCGCGGAAACCGCATCGTTTCGCGAGGCAAAACGGGTCTGGGGGCCGACAACCGGACGGCGGTGGCCTGCATGGTGACCGTGCTGGAGAACGTGCTGACCCGCGGGCTCGACCACCCGCCGCTGACGTTTTGCTTCACCGTCGGCGAGGAGGTGGGGCTGCGCGGAGCGCTCGCCGTGCGCAAGAAAGACCTCTCGAATCCGACGCTCGGGTTCAACATCGACGGAGGGGACCCGCGCGATCTGTGGATCGGCGCTCTCGGCGCGGATCGCTGGGAAGTCGACGTCAAGGGGGTGTCCGCCCACGCGGGCGTGCACCCCGATCACGGCGTCTCGGCCGCGCTCATCGCGGCGCGCGCCATCGAGGATGCCGCGGCGCGGGGCTACTTCGGCAAGATCCGCGTGAAGGGCAAGAAGGGCACCGCGAACGTCGGGGTGATCGAGGGCGGCGAGGCGACCAACCAGGTGACCGACCGCGTGTTCGTGAAGGGCGAGTCGCGCAGCCACGACGTTCGGTTCAAGGCTCGCATCACCGACGTCTGGCGCGCGGCGTTCGAACGGCAGGCCAAACGGGTGAAGAACCACAAGGGCGTTCGTGGCAAGATCGCCTTTCGAGCGGAGACGGATTACGACCCGTTCCTGATCGACCGTCGCGCACCCGTGGTCCGCGAGGCGGTTCGCGCGGGCAAGCAGATCGGGTTGACGCTCCGGTTGCGATCCGCCGAAGGCGGGCTCGACGCCAACCACATCAACGCCAAGGGCATCCCGACCGTGACGATGGGTGCGGGGCAGCACGGCCCCCACACCGTGGACGAGTACGTGGACGTCCGCGAGTACCTGGACGGCTGCCGTCTGGCCCTCCGCGTGGCCACGGTCTGATTTCCAACAAATAAACCGGCGGCTCGCGGTTAGCAGGGCACGGAACCGGCGAAGAACCCCGGTTTTTGGGGAGGCTGGGATGAAACGGCTCTTCTGGATCACGGTGGTCCTGATCCTCGTCAGCCTGCTCCTGCACCGGGCCGCGGCGGACGAGACCGGCGAGGTGGCGACCGCGCAGCGCTTCTGCGAGGAGTTCCTCGCCGCCAACGACGCCGCGATCGCCGACCTGATGGACGAGGCGCTGTCCGAGGCGATGACGCCCGAGGTGTCGCGGCAGGTCCGCGACGTGCTGGCGGCGACGCTGGGGGCGGTCGAGGAGATCGGCCAACCCTGGCACGTCGACGAGGTCCAGGGCTACCGCCGCTACCGCGTCCCGGTCCGCTTTGAAAAGGGCACCCGCGACCTGCTCGTCGCCTTCGCTCCGAACGGCAAGATCGGTGGGCTTTTCACCGTCGAGCATCTCGACCGTCCGACGGCCGAACCGCCGGGAGGCCGACCGGAAGAGGAGGCGAACGGCCGGGAGGCCGACATCGCCGGGGACTGGATCGGCAAGCTGGAAGCGCCGGGAACATCCATCGAGATCGCAATCTCGCTCGCACGAGGCGACGACGGATGGTCGGGGACCATCGACGTTCCGGCGCAAGGGTTGATGGACCATCCGCTCGGGAACGTGCGTGTCGAGGCGGCGAAGGCCGTCTTCGAGATCGCGGGGATCCCCGGCAAGCCGACCTTCGTCGCCAACGAGATCGGGGAAGACACGCTGTCCGGAACGCTCTCGCAGGGTGGCGCCCTCGTTCCGTTCTCGCTGAAGCGCGGCGAGAAACCGGCCGTGCTGCGGCCCCAAACTCCCGAGCCGCCGTTCGAATACACCCAGGAGGAGGTGACCTACAAGAGCGATAAGGTCGTTCGCGCCGGCACGTTGACGATCCCGAAAGGTGCCGGGCCGTTCCCCGCCGTGCTCCTCCTCAGCGGAAGCGGCGCCCAGGACCGCGACAGCACGATCCTCGGCCACCGGCCGTTCTTGGTGTGGGCCGATCACCTGACCCGGGCGGGGATCGCGGTGCTTCGTGTCGACGACCGCGGCGTCGGCGGTTCGGACGGCGACCTGGGTCAGTCGACCCTGTCCGACTTCGCCGAGGACGCGCTCGCCGGCGTGCGCTTTCTCGCCGCGCGTCCCGAGATCGACGGCTCACGCATCGGTCTTCTCGGTCACAGCGAGGGCGGGATCGTCGCTCCGCTCGCCGCATCGCGCTCGAAGGACGTCGCTTTCATCGTCCTGCTTGCCGGAACCGGAGTTCCCGGCATCGACGTGATGGAATTGCAGCTCCAGTCGCACATGCGGCTGCTCGGCATCGACGAGGAGGCGATCGAGGCTTCCGCCGCCGAGGCGCGCAAGCTGCACGAGCTGATCGTGGAGGGCGGCACCGCGGCCGCGATCACGGATCAGCTCGCCCTCCTGAAGATCGCTCAAGGCGATCCGACGGACGTTCAACCGTCCGACGTCGCGGGAATGATGACCCCTTGGATGCGTTCCTTCCTGACGCACGATCCCCGAACGGTGCTTCCGGAGGTGCATGTCCCGGTCCTCGCGCTCACCGGTGAGCTGGATTTCCAGGTCGACCCCGATCAAA
>JBFFZZ010000016.1:0-23677 GCA_041568335.1 Candidatus Polarisedimenticolaceae bacterium
GCTCCAGGTGCTCGGCAAGCCAGTCCGCCCGGTCGGAGATGATCGCCGTCGCCCCGGCCTGAAGGGCCGTTTGGACCTGTTTCGGCGTGTTGCAGGTGAACGACCACAGCGAACGGCCGGTGCGACGCACCCGGCGGCCGAAGGCGGGGCTGAGGCCGCGCACGTCCGCGTCGACCACCTCCGGGGTGGCCCGTTTCAGCTTGGAGGCGAGCCCGGGCAGCAACGGTCGCGCGTTGAGCACGCGTGGCAGTTTCGGCGCCACGCGGGCGATCGTCGCCAGCACATCCGCATCGAAGCAGAGGACCCAGCTTTCGGGTATGCGGCGAACGCGTCGCGCGACCTTCGCCGCCAGCTCATGATGGCGCTCGGCGCAGCAACCCTCCCGGGTCTTGACCTCGACGAGCAGACGGGTGCGGCCGTGCAGACGATCGAGCACCTCGTCGAGCGTCGGGATCCGGTGATGGCGTCGCGCGCCGGCGAAACGCGCCCCGGCATCGAGCCGTTTCAGCTCTCTCAGGTCGAGCTGATGGACGCGCTTCCGCCCGCCGCCCGCCCGTGCGAGCGTGCGGTCGTGATACACGACCGGGACACCGTCGCGGCTCATCTGAACGTCGAACTCGATCCCGTCACAATCGAAACGAAGCGCTCGATCGAAGCCCGCCAGCGTGTTCTCGGGATACCGTCGCGGCGCGCCGCGATGGGCGATGACCCAACACCGGTTCGTTTCGAGGGATCCCGTCAACTCACTCGTCCCCGAGAAGCTCCTCGATGGTGCTCTCGAACAAAGTCTGCAGCCGTGCGTAGGCTTCGCCGGTCGCCGGCCCGGAAAAGCCGGAGTACACCGTGTGGACGTTTCCGTCCGCGTCCATGAAGATCGTCGTCGGGTAGGACTTGACCCGCTCGAGGAGCGGGAACGCCCTGGAGGCCTCGGCCTTGTCCGACGTCCCTGCGAGCAGGATCGGATAGCGGATGGAGTGGTGCTCGCGGTAGATCCGCACCTGTTCCGCATCGCGCTCGAAATCGCCCGTCATCTCGAACGCCAGACCGACGATCGACAGGCCACGCCGGCCGTATCGTTCGTGCAGATCGACGAGGTACTCCGTCGCGTCGTAACAGTTCGGGCACCAGGTGCCGAAGACTTCGAGGATTCGCGCCTTGCCGGCGAACGCGGCGTCGTTCAGGGAGCGCGGGGTGCCGTCGAGATCGGGATAGACGACCTCGTCGAGCGGGATGCCCCCGACCCAGGCGACCTGGTCGGTGGCGGCGTCGAGGACGGCGGTGTCGTCGCGCACGGCGGTCCAGGTGTCGTGCCAGCTCTCGCGCGACCAGAAGTCTCCCGACAGGGTGCCGTCTTCCGCCAAACGCGCATCGAACAGGAACGCGTGGGCGCCGTCGAACACCGACAGCCGCAGGCGGTCGCCCTCGAACGATCCGGCGAGGTAGCGGTAGTCGCCGGTCGTGGTCAGGAATGTCCCGGTGACCTCCCGACCGGTCTGCTCGAACTCGGCGAGCGCGGGATCTTCCTCGCCGGCAAAGCGGACGGCCCAGCGGCCGGCAATCGACCCGCCGTCGTCCGCAACATCGAGCGGAGTGAAGCGGTGGGTCCCTCCGTGGACGGCGTGAAAGGGTAGCTCGGAGATCGCGCCGAGCTTGTTCGTCTTCCACCAGCGGCCGTCCATTCGTGTCGATGATGCCAGCGTAACCTCGACCGTCGCGTCGTAGTGCGCGATGCGCAACGTCAGTTCGTCGCCGTCGATCCGGACGTCATCGATCTCCAGCCGCTCCGGCCCGTTGACGATGCGGGCGGCCCACTCCCCGTCGGTCGAGGTCAGCTCGAAGCCAAAGGGCAACTCGCCACCGGGGCTGTCCAGCCAGGCGCGCCACGGTCCCGTCCGGGGCGTGTTCGTGGCGGTGCAGGCAAGGCACAGGACGACCGGCAACGTCGCGGCAAGCAGCAGTCGTTTCATCAAGTGGGATTCTACCCCCCGCCGGCGATCGATCCGGCGACCGCCCGTACCGAGGCGTTGGGATCCTCGAGCATCCCGCGCACCGCTTCCAGGGCCTCGGGGTTACGGTACTTACCAAGCGATTGAACGGCGTTGGCGCGCACCTCCCACGACTCGTCGTCGAGCAGCGAGGTCAACACGGGAACCGCGGCATCGTCCTCGATCTTGCCCAGCGCGAAGGCGACATGGACGCGGACGTCCTTGGCGTCATCCGCCGCGCCGCGCGCGAGCGCATCGGCGACCCCGTCGCCGCGAGCCTCGCCGAGCGCGTCGGCCGCACCGATCCTCACCGCCTCGTCGGCGGAGTCGACGAGCAACCCGGAAATCGGCTCGACCAGCGCCCGAGGCGTCAGATCCGGCATCTGGCTCAACGTCGTTTGTTGAACGAACGGATCCTCGTCCTGCAGCCCGCGAGCCAGCAGGTCGACCCAGTCGGGCGGCTTCAACTTGAGTAGCGCCGCCAGGGCGTTGCCGCGAACGTTGGCATCGCGGTCATCGAGCGCCTCGCGGAGCAACGGTTCGGCAGCGGCGTGGCGGATCTCACCGAGGGCCCACGCCGCGAGCACACGCTCACTCGCGCTGCCGTTCTCCAGCCGGTCCAGAGCGAACGGGACGTCGTCCTCTCCGGTATGACCGCGCTTGCCGATCGTCTCGAGCCGCGCGTGGTTTTCGCTCCACTCCCCGCCTTCCGGTTGACCGGAACACCCGGCGAAGACGAGGAACGAGAGGCACAACCCGAAGGTCGCGAACGATGGTCGGAACCGCTGGGGCGACATGGGACGCCACCCTATGTTGGAAGTGCGACGCTAGTCAACCGCCGGCAGGCTGCTCGCCTCACCATCGTCGTCGGCACGGCCCTTGCGCTTGAGCAGCCGGGCGCGAGTCACGCTCTTTTCACCCAGGCGGTCGCGCACCGCATCGGCCGCGCGTGCCAGCTTCCGCGCCCTGCGCTCCGCGCTGTCGACGAACAGCTCCGCCTGGCCGCTCCCGCGTGTCGCCAGCGTGCTGACGCCGACGCCCAGCAACCGGATCCCGTGATGGCCCAGGTCGATGCGACGCCGCATCAGCTCGCGCGCGGCGGCGACGATCGGCTCGGTCAGGTCCGTCGCGCGCGCGAGTGTCTCGGATCGGGTCCACGTGGTGTAGTCCCCGCGGCGCACCTTCAAATGCACCGTTCGCGCGGTCAACCCCTTGCGGCGCAGCTGGCGAGCGACGCCGTCCGCTCGCGCGAGGATCGCGCGGTCGATCTCCTCCGGGTCGCGCAGATCCGCACCATACGTACGCTCCTCGGAGATCGACTTGGCCCGGCGGCTGCCCTGCACCTTGCGGTCATCGAGTCCCCGCGCGAGCCGGCGCAGGTGCGCGGCGCCCCGCTCCCCGACGAGACCGACCAGCTCGCCCTCCGGGACACGGAGGACGTCGCCGATTCGGCTCACACCGCCGCCGTGCAACCGCTCCGCCGTCCGCGGTCCGACACCCCACAACCGTTCGATCGGCAACGGGTGGAACAGCTCCCGGAGCCGGTCGTGGGGCAGGATCACCAAACCGTCCGGTTTGCGCATGTCGGACGCGACCTTGGCCAGGAACTTGTTCGCCGCGATGCCGACCGAGGCGCTCAACCGCACGCGCTCTCGAATCCGGTCCTTCAGGTCCTGCGCGATGCGCGCGCCGTGGTCGAGATCGCGCGCGATCCCCGTCAGGTCGATGAACGCCTCATCGATCGACAGCGGCTCGACCAGCGGCGACACCTCTCCGAGGATCGCGCGTATGCGCCGTGACTCGCGCACGTAGGTACGCATCCGGCCGTGCAGCCAGACGGCCTGCGGGCAAAGCTGCTTCGCGGTGACCGAAGGCATCGCCGAACGCACGCCGAACTTGCGCGCCTCGTAGGAGCAGGTGGAGACGACGCCGCGCCGACCGGGGTGGCCGATGATCAGCGGCAGTCCCTTCAGCCTCGGGTCGTCGCGGATCTCGACGGCCGCGTAGAACGCGTCCATGTCGAGGTGGGCGATGACCCGGGGTGGAGGCGAACGAACCATCGGACCCAGGCTACACCCTCAGCGCTGCTTCAGCAGATCGCGGATCTCCGTGAGCAACACCTCCTGGGCGGGTGGCGCGGGCGGAGCCTTCGGCTTTTCTTCCTCTTTTCTCTTCGCCGCGTTGACTCCCTTGACGAGCATGAACACGGCGAACGCGACGATCAGGAAGCTGATGACGTTGTTGAAGAACACACCGTAGTTGACGGTCGCCGCGCCCGCTTCCCGCGCGGCGTCGAGCGAGTCGTAGCTGCCTTCGCCCAGCACGACGAACAGGTTGCTGAAGTCGACACCACCCAGCAGCAACCCGATCGGCGGCATGATGACGTCGGAAACCAGCGACTTCACGATCGTGCCGAACGCGCCGCCGATGATGATACCCACCGCCATGTCGACGACGTTGCCCTTGACGGCGAAATCCTTGAACTCCTTGACCATTCCCATCGAAACTCCTCCTCCTTACTTAGAGAATGCGGACCGCAGTCTACCACAGCTTTGAACGGGTGATCCTCAACCGCCCAAAAAACGGCCCAGAAGACCCTTTCCTCGTTTCGCAAGATCGCCGAGGTCGACATCGCCATCGCCGTCACTGTCGAGCAGCGCGCCGAGAATGCCGCCCGCACCGGGTTGGTCGCGTTCGATCCGCTGCTGCTCCGTGCCGAGGAACTGACCCAGCGAGGCAGCGTCGAGACCGCGTCGGCGTTGTTGCTGGCCCAGCGCGCCCATCACGATCGGAGCGAGGGTTGCCAGCAGGTTGCCCGCCTGGACGGGGTCGAGTCCCGATGATTTGGCCAGGCTGCGCTCCACGACCGGACGCTTGGCGCCGAGCGTGTGACGGAGGATACCGTCACCGTTTCCGACCCGCGGGTTCTTCAGGAACCCCGGGATGTCGTCGAGTAGTCCGCCGTCATGATCGCGCTCGAGGGCGCCCTGCAGCGCCGCCGCCCCCTGATTGCTCTTCGCGTTGCGCGCGAGGGCGGAAAGCAGCGTCGCGACCGCAGCACCGGATGCGGCCGTGGTTTCCTTCTCACCGGCGCCGATCTGTTGGGCGACCCCGGAAAGCCCCGGACCGCCGACCTGTTGCATGATGGTCTCCAGCAAAGACGACATTGCGTTTCCCCTCGTAGTGCTGCTAAGAAGTGGACTTGACCCGCGCAAAGAATACACAATCCGGACGCGCACGGCGATGAGCCTACGGCCTGACGGGGCCAGAAAAGCAAGTGATGTTTCGTTATTATCGACTCGGGGCGTGTGGCGCCCCAGGGAGTGCTCGCGAATGACCAGACCGTACGAAAAACTGGGGTCGTTCTATCTCGGCCGGTTGTATGACGACGCAGCGAATGCGGTCACCGACACGGCCTGCCTCTACGATTCCAAGGACCTCACGACGCACGCCGTTTGCGTCGGGATGACCGGTAGCGGCAAGACCGGTCTCTGCGTCGGGCTGCTGGAAGAGGCCGCGCTGGACGGCATCCCGGCGATCGTCATCGATCCCAAGGGCGACCTGGGGAACCTGCTGTTGACCTTCCCGGATTTCGGCGCCACGGACTTCCTGCCCTGGGTCAACGGCGACGAGGCGGCGCGCAAGAATCTGTCGACCGCGGAGTTTGCCGCACAGCAGGCCGAGCTCTGGAAGACCGGCCTGGCCAAGTGGGATCAGGACGCGGATCGCGTGCGGCGTCTCAAGGCCGCCGCCGAGTTCACGATCTACACGCCGGGCTCGAACGCCGGGGTGCCGGTTTCGATCCTCTCGTCGTTCGCCACGCCGCCCGCCGAGGTCGTTTCCGACGGCGACCTGATGCGCGAGCGCGTCGCCACGACCGCCACCAGCCTGCTCACGCTGATGGGCATCGAAGCCGACCCGATCCAGAGCCGCGAGCACATCCTGGTCTCGACGATCCTCGACCAGGTCTGGCGGCAGGGTCGCGATCTCGATCTCGGTGGACTGATCCATCTGCTCCAGAGTCCACCCGTCGACCGCATCGGCGTGCTCGAGCTGGAATCCTTCTACCCTGCGAAGGAGCGTTTCAAACTGGCGATGCAGGTCAACAACCTGCTCGCCGCGCCGGGGTTTTCCGTGTGGCTCGACGGCCCCGATCTCGACGTCGGGCAGCTGCTCTACACGGCGCAGGGGAGGCCCCGCGTCGCGATCATGCACATCGCACACCTGTCCGAGCCGGAACGCATGTTCTTCGTTTCGCTGTTGCTCAACCAGGTGATCGGCTGGATGCGTTCCCAACCCGGAACGACGAGCCTGCGCGCGTTGCTCTACATGGACGAGGTCTTCGGGTTCATGCCGCCCACGGCGGAGCCACCCTCCAAGCGTCCGTTGTTGACGCTGCTCAAGCAGGCGCGTGCCTACGGGCTCGGCGTGGTGCTGTCGACGCAAAACCCCGTCGACCTGGACTACAAGGGACTGTCCAACACCGGGACCTGGCTGCTCGGACGTTTACAGACCGAGCGCGACAAGCTGCGCGTGCTCGACGGACTCGAGGGTGCCTCCGGCGGGGCGCCCTTCGACCGGCAGGAAATGGAGCGCACGCTCAGCGGGCTGGACAAGCGCGTCTTCCTGATGCACAACGTCCACGAGCGCGAGCCGGCCCTGTTTCACACGCGTTGGGTGATGTCCTACCTGTGCGGACCGCTGACGCGCGATCAGATCAAGCAGCTCAAGCCGGAGGTTCCGACAACCGCGCCGCGCCCTGCTCCGGTAACCGCGGCCCCTGCCCGTGGGGCAACCTCGACAAAGTCCTCGCGACCCGCGCTCTCCCCCGGCGTCCCCCAGGCCTTCCTGCCACTGCGTCGGCGGGGCGACGGTGAGCTGCAGTACCGGCCCTACCTCGTGGGGCTGGGCTCCGTGCAGTTCATCGACAAGAAGACAAAGCGCACGAAGCACGTCGACGAGGTCGCGCTGGCGCTCGCGCTCGACGAACGCTCGGTCGTCGACTGGCAGGACGCCGCGGAAGCGGATCTCGTTCGCGAAGACCTGGACAGTGAGCCCGACGGGGATGCCGGCTACGCCGCGGTGCCGAAGGAAGCGGGCAAGGCGACGAGCTACCGCTCGTGGAAGAAACAGTTCTCCGACCATCTCTACAGCAACCGCGCACTGGAGCTGTGGCGGAGTCCCGAGCTCGGCCTGATCTCGGAACCCGGAGAGGACGAAGGAGCGTTTCGTGTGAGGTTGACCGATCAGGCCAGGCAACAACGCGACAAGCAATCTTCCAAGCTCCGGCAGAAGTACGCCCGGCGAGTCGCGCGTCTCGAGGATCGTATTCGCAGGGCGATGCAAAAGGTGGAAAGGGAGAAGGAACAGGTCGGGCATCAGCGTGTGCAGAACGCGATCTCGTTCGGCGCCACCGTGTTGTCCGCGTTTCTGGGACGCAAGAGTGTTTCGCGCTCGTCCGTCGGCCGGGCCACGACGACGATGCGGGGGATGGGGCGCACGTCGAAGGAGAAGCGTGACGTCGATCGCGCGCGGCGAGACGCCGAGGCGCTGCAGGCCCAGCTCGACGAGCTCAACCGAGAGCTCGAACAGGAGCTCGACGCCCTCGAGGACCGCTTCGACGCCGTCGCCGAGGAACTTGAGGTCACGGCGCTCCGTCCACGACGCTCCGACGTACGCGTCGAGACGGTCACCCTCGCCTGGGCCCCGTTCGACGGATCCGACGCCCTCTGGAGCTAGCGAACAAAAAGAAGGGCGCCCCCGAGGGGCGCCCCCGCATTCGATCCAGGGAGTCGATCAATAAGTGATCTTCGGCTCCGTCTTTTTCGCCTGCGCGATCCAACCCTCGACGACCGACTGCGACGGCGTCGCCTTGGCCAGTTTCTTCGCGGCGTTGATCTCACCCATCTTGGCGGCCAGGTTCTCGGGGTTGCGGTTGCGCAGCTCCTTGATCGTGTCGACGCCCGAGGCCTCGAGCAGCTCGGCGTACTGGCGGCCGACACCGGAAACACGCATCAGATCGGCCATGTTGGTCCACCCGAGGATGTGCTTTTCGCTCAACCCGGTCTTCTCGGCGATCGCCTTGCGGCCCGCCGGAGTGGCGCAGAGCTCGAGCAGATCGTCGGTCGTCTTGATCCCGGCACCGGTCAGTTTTTCCCCATAAGACGGTCCAATACCCTCAATCTCGTCGATCTTGTACGACATCGAAACCTCCTGATTCGGTTGTGTTGAAAGGGAGTGAATCCCGTGCCGGACATTATAGCCGATTCCCCGCACGGGTCTTCAACCCGCGGGTTCCGCCGCCGCGCCGCCCGCGGCGACCTGAGGCTCCGGGCCCTGCAAGATGACCACCCGCCGGGCATAGGGGATCTCGATCCCCTCGCGGTCGAATGTCTCCTTGATCATCTTCCGCAGGTCCCGTTCGGCCTGCAGGTGGCGGCCCGGCTTGACCTTCGTGACCGTGCGCAGCGTCAGCTCGGACTCGCCGAACGTCTGTAGTCCCTTGACCGCGGTCGGCTCGAGCACGTCGGGATGGGATTCATGGAGCTGCTTGCCGATCGTCTCGAGCACCTGCAACACGCGGTCCAGGTCGGATTCGTAGGCCACACCGACCTCGACGACCGCGTGGGTGTACCGCTTGGAGTAGTTGATCAAGTCGCCGATCCTCCCATTGCGCACGATATGCAACCGGCCCGCACTGTCGCGGATCCGCGTGGTTCGCAACTCGATCGATTCGACCTTACCCTCGGCCTCGGAGGCTTGGATAAAGTCTCCGACGAGGTAGTACTCCTCGAACAAGATGAAGAAGCCCGACAGCACGTCGTTGATCAGCTCCTGAGCGCCGAGGCCGACGGCCAACCCGGCAATCCCCGCGCCAGCCAAAACGGGCATCGGATTGACGCCGAGCTCCTTGAGCACGATCACCGCGGTGCAGAAGTAGATGCCGTATTTCAGAACGCTGCGAAGGAGCGGTACCATCGTTTGACGCCGTTGCTTGGCGTCCGGGCTCAAGCGTGCCCGCTTGATCAAAAATTCCTCGACGAGCAGATTGGCCAGCTCGATCGTTACGCGACTGAGGAAGACGATCCCGATGATCCGAATCAAACGCGGTCCCCAACCGGCCAGCGGGGCGATCAACTGAACCTGAAGCGCGACCAGTGAGGCCACGGTGACGTAGATCACGTATTCCAGCGAGCGTCGAAGAAGCGGAACCAAATGCCTCAGTTGTTGGTAGTAATCCAGCACCATATTCGAGATCGGGTACCTGTGGCTGAGCCCATCGGCACTGTCGATCAGTGCGCCCAGAGCACGCCAGCAAAGCACCCCGAGGGCCACGATGAGATAGATTTTGAGCGCGACCAGCACGCCTTGTGCGACCGCCGCCGGCAAGCCGAACGCGATGGTCGCGAATGCCGTCAGCAGCAGCCAGCCGGCGTGCCCGACCATCCGCTTCGTGGCCGAAAAAAAGCGGTCGATGCTCTCATCGTTGGCCGTGATGCCGTCGAAGGCCTTGGTCGACTTGCAGGCGGCGTCCAGGAAGTACCGCAGCAAGCGTGTGGCGACCCCGATGACGATCGCGAGGCCGGCGACCTTCCCCAGGGCGATCGCCAGGTCGATCCACACACTCCGCGGCAGGCCGCGCAGCGCCTCCAGGCCGTACTCGGCGAGGTTCTCGCCGCGAATCAACAAGTAGGCGTTGGCTCCCCCGAGCCCGAGAACGAGCAACAGAAAGACGATGACCGAAGCGAGGCGGGTTTTTCGCTGCAACAGCTTCATCGTACCGGCGAAGCGCCGCATCGCCGGTAGCGCAGCGATCGCGCCGAGGCACCGGTGCAGGATCCAGTTCACGAGGAAGAACAGGATGAGCAAGACGACGGCTTGGGCGCCGACGACCAGGATGTTCGAGGTCAGAGGATCTAGATTCATGGCGCTCGCTCCTTTGGCAAGGGGTGACGGACGGATTATCGGACGGCTTCATGGGAAAGGGGATGGGCTTCACGTAAACTTCGAGGTCATGACTGCGAGGGAGCGCTGACCGGGATGACCAAGAAATGGAGTTTGCTGGCGATCCTGCTCTTGCTCGTGGTGCTTTACGCGCTGAGCGAGCGAACGGAGAGCCCTGGACCGAAATCGCCGCACGCCGCCGATGCCGAGATCCTGGACGCGTTTGCGGAGCAGCGTTCGGGGATTCTCGTCGAAACGAGCGGCGTCATCGAGCGAACGCTCCCGGACGACCTCGAGGGTTCCAGGCACCAGCGCTTCATCCTGCGAATGGCCGGGGGGCACACGCTGCTCGTCAGCCACAACATCGATCTCGCACCACGAGTCCCGCTTTCGGAGGGCGATCTTGTCGAGATTCGCGGTCAGTACGAATGGAACGAGCGCGGTGGTGTCGTGCACTGGACTCATCACGATCCCGACGGGAACCACCCGGGCGGCTGGATCCGGCATCGGGGTCGGCTCTACGAGTGAGCCGAGGGACGCCGGGACCGCTTGAGACAGCATTTCTTGTACTTCGTCCCGCTGCCGCAGGGACACGGTGAATTGCGCCCGAAGGTTGGGCGTTCACGCGTCAGCTCCCGGGCCCACGCCTCTGCACGCGCCCAGGGGTCCTGCTGAAAGACCTTCGACAGCATCGCGAACAGGTCGGGATGTTTGCGGCGCATCACGCCGGGGCGCTCGAAGAAGTACTCCGACGCCACGGCGAAGAACTCGGCTTCGTTGGTCAGCCCGTACGGGTCGATGTCCGAATCGCCGCGACGCATCTCGTCCATCTTGCGTCGAACGAGGTCGATCCACGGACCGATCGCGTCCCGTTCGAGCCCCACGGTGGGCAAACCGTCGATCGTCCCGTCCGACTTGTCGACCAAATGAGCGAACTCGTGGATGCCCACGTTGCGTTTGTCCTTCGGGTTCCGGAAGCCTGCCAGCAGGTCCGGCTTGGAGAGGATCATCAAGCGGTTGAGTGCGCCGGTCCCGACCATCCCCAACGTGTGTCGCTGCGTTGGGCCGTCGAAGGCGAAGTCCCGGTCGAACCGATCGGGATAGACCAGGATCTCGTTGATCTGGTCCCATTCCCAGTCGGGGAAGCCGAAGATCGGGATGATCGCGCTGGCCCCGACCAGCACGCGGGTCGTGGTGTCGAGGTCGAGCTTGATCCCGGTCATTCGCTTCTCGCCCAGGAACACCTGGAGCTCGCGCCGAAAACGGGCCTTCCGCTGCGGGTCGAGCGCGCGAAAAAACACCACCTCGCGCTGCAGGATCGCCTCCCATTCGGCCGGGAACGGCTCGGCCAGGATCCTCCGTCGGCGACGGATCTTGCGTGTCAGCCCCGCGTACACGACCCCCGCGATCAGCGCCGCGAGCGGGACCACGAGCCACGCAGCGGGCCGGCCCCAGGCCAGCACGGCGCCGAACGTCAGCGACACGAACAGCCCGACGCCGGCGAAGACCGCGGCCGTGCGCCGCACTCGCCGCTCCCAGCGGGTGGAGAGTCCCAGGCGTCGTTCGGTCGCAGCCTCGGCTTCGCTTGTCACCGGCCTCAGCCGCCAAGACGGGCGTTGTAGGCCTTGCGCAGCTCCTCGTCCTCACTGATCGTCATCAGCATTTCCTCGAACTCCTCAACGTCGAGGCCGTGACGCTCCAGGATCTCCTCGGTAGCCTCGGGGGCGGCTTCGATCTCCAGCGCGATCGTGGCCGCCCGCTCCACCAAGTCGGGTTGTTCCTCGACTGCCGCGTCTTCGGGGCTCGCCGCGCAACCACCGAACAGCGTCGCGACAAGCGCAGCGGTGACCATCCAAGACGCGGATCTCTTCATCGTGTGCATCACTTCTGTTTCTTGCCTTTCTCGGGTTTGGTCTTACCCTTGCCCTTGCTTTTGGCCCGGGCGTCTTCGCCGAGCTCGATAGCCTCGTCGACGTCGCGGTCCTCGCCTTTGCCCTTGTCTCTGTCAAGGTGGCCGTGCTTCGGCTTCTTCATCCCGCGGGCGATCTGCTCGGCGTGAATCGCCTCCGCCAGCTCGCGCCCGCGCAGGCCGCTGGCCTTCATTTGCTGGACAGCGGCACCGAAGTTGTCCGCGCTGCCGCCCTTCCGCAGGGCCTCGTTTTCCACTTCGAGGATCCGTTCCAGTTCACCGGCGGGGACGTCTCGCTCGCGAGCCGAATCAAGCACGTCGCGGACCTTGTCTTCGGGTACACCCGCGTCCCTCGATTCCTGGACCGCCCCGGGCAGGCGAATCGCGCGACGCAGCCGTTCGCGAAGGCGCTCGCGGACGACGTCTTCGTTGTCGGCCGATTCAGCGGCCGGTCTGTCCGGCCGCGTGGACCCGGCGGTCGGCTCACGCTTCGCTTCGGCCTCGGTGGTTCGCTCGACAGGGGTCTTCCTTTCTTCTCTCGATTCCTGCGCCACAGCGGGTGCCGCCGATCCACCCACCAGAACCAGCAAAGCCCACACAAGGTCCCATCGTCGAATCATCGAATGCTTCTCCTTAGTCTTAAACACGATCTAGCGCTCGCCGCGCAGCCGCGCCATCCAGTGATCCATCTGCTTTCCGGCGGCTTCGCGCCCCCCCAGACCGAAGGACAACGCCACGGCCACGGCCACGGCCCCGAGGGTCAGGGTGAACGCCATGTTGACGATGTCGTCGGCGATGCCCATGGCACGCAGTCCCATGGCCAGGACGAGCCCGAGGATGGCGTAACGCGCCAGACCGGCAAAGAACGCCGAGTTGGGGCTGTCGAACCCCCGGATGGCGCCATGCGCGAGGTTCCCGATCCACATGCCGACCGCGATGATGACCACACCGAGGAGAACCTGGCCGCCGAACTCGATGAATGTCGCGACCAGCTCGGCCACCTGTGTGAAGCCGATCCGGTTCGCCGCCTCGACGGAGGCAAAGACCATCGCAAAAAACACCACGATCTTGCCCACGAGGGACGACGGGGTCAGGTTCGCGGAGAACAGGCCGCCGAGCCCGAGCCTGGCCGGCAGGTCATCGAAGCCCACGCCCGAGAGCAGGCTGGTCAGCAGACTGGCCACGAACCCCGCGACGAACCAGGCCACGGCGAGGATGATCGCGGCGGCGAACAGGTTCGGGATGGCCGCCATGAACGACCCGAGCATGCTGGTCGCGGGACCGGAAATGGCCTCGATCTGGAGCGCTTCGAGCGCAGCGATCAGCGCCGGCACGAAGACGAAGATGTAGACAACCAGGCCGATCAGCCGGGACAGCGACATTTTTTCCTTGAGACCCGCTCGTTGACCGAGCCGGTCGATGCCGGTGGCCGACAGCAAGTTGGTCACGAGGTCGCGCAACAGCTTGGCCACGAACCAACCCACGACGCCGAGCACGACGGCGGCGAAGATGTTGGGCAACATGCCGACCATCGAGTCGACCATTCCCTGAACCGGGAGCAGCAACCCTTCGAGCCCCAGCGTCCCCAGGATCGCCGGTAAGAACAACAGGATCAGCAGCCAGTAGACGACGTTGCCCAGGCTCTGGCTGAGCGGTCGGACTTCGGCCTCGGCGCTGAGCTTCTCGTCGAGGCTCGTCGAAGCGAGGGCGGTAGTGACCAGTTTGCGCAGGATCGTGGCCAGGATCCAGGCCACCAGGATCAACCCGCCCGCTCCGATCAGCTTGGGCGCGTAGGCAAAGAACTGGTCCACCAGCGCCTGCAGCGGTCCGGCGACAAGCTCGAGGTCGAGGGCGTTGAAACAACCGATGAGCGCGAGCAACAGGATCAGGTAGTACGCGCCGGTCGAAACGCCTCGCTGTAGATCCATTTGGGTCCCGGTGACCGACGCGATCCGTTCGTTTGTGCGAAGGCTGCCGAGACCTCTGCGGACCAGCGCCCGGACGACGAGCGCCACGATCCAGCCGATCACAAGAAAGGCGAGCGCTCCGAAGATTCCGGGCAAGATATCCCCGAACGTACTCTGCATTGAATCCAGCATGGCGGAAAAATCCATTACAACCTCCTCCTCGAGTTCGTTGTCACCGTCGAGCGCATCGATCCTACCTCAGGACTTGCGGACGTTTGCCGCAACCTCCGTGAGGCAATCGACACAAAAAAAGGCCCCGCCGCAGGCGCGGGGCCTCGTAACCAACGAAAAAACGGCGACCGCTGTCCGCCTAGATACGGACGCCGAGCTTCTCGATCGTGCGGATCGTCAAGCCCCCGGTCGAAAGCTTGTTGGCCTTCTGATAAGCCTGGACCGCCGCGCGGGTGCGCGATCCGTAGATCCCGTCGATCGGACCCGGGTCGAACCCAGCGTTCTTGAGCGCCCGTTGGATGTCGGACACCGTGGAGCGGTTCATGTTGGTCTCGCACAGGACCTCGCGCCAGGCCATCTGACCTTCGGTGACCTTGATGGTCTTGGTCACATTGGCGTACTCCGCCGGGATCGCGATGCGCTTTTCCTGCGGCGGTGAGACCAGCTTCCGCACCTTGACCGTGCTGTACTCGGCCGGGATCTCGACGGTCCGGGTCTTCGCCGGCTTGTCGATCACGGTCCGCTTGACCGTTTTGTACTCGGCCGGGACCTCGACCTTGCGGGTCGACGCCGGCTTGACGAGCATCTTCTTGCGCACCGTCTCGTACTGCGCGGGAACTTCGACGAGGCACATGATCTCGCCGGTCGCGTTGTCGACCTTCTCGATCGGACCGCGGCCCTTCTTCCAGGTCGTGTGCGCTTCCTTGACGAGCACCTTCTCCTCGACCCAGTCATACTTGGCCGGGATTTCTTCCATTCGCGTGGAGGCTTCCTTGACCAGCACGCGCTCTTCGACGGTCTTGAAGGTGGCCGGCACGACCTCCAGTTTTTCGGAGGCTTCCCGGACCAGCACCTTCTCCTCGACCCATTCGTACTTGGCCGGGATCACTTCGATGCGCTCCGAGGCTTCACGGTTGAGCACGGTCTCGGTCTCGGTGCGGTAGGTCGGCGGCACGAACACACGCGCGTAGCACTGACCCGCTTTGGCATCCGGAGGGAGCAGTTCGGCCCCGGCAGCCGCCGGCGTCTTCACGGCCGTGGTCTTGGCCGCGGCCTTCGCGGACTCTTCCGCCAGTCGCGCTCGCTCTTCGGCTTCACGAGCCTGGCGCTCGGCGGCCTTCGCCGTTTCAAGCTTGGCTTCGATCTGCGCGTCCTTTTTGGAAAGGTCGGCTTCCAGCCGGCCCATCGAGGTACGCAGGTCCTTGATTTCGCGGTCGCGGCTCTCGAGCTGCTTCTCGAGGTCCACCGTCGGCGAGGCCTGACGGGCACTGCAACCGGCGAAGACAAGCGAGCTGGCCGCGATCAGGACCAGGATCAGTCTTCCGTATTTCATCGATCTCTTCCTCCTAAGTTTCAACTGCATGGACCGGAGTCATCCAAGGCGCGGGAGCACCGACTGCCGATCAAACCTGAACCCCTCGTTTAAAACAGACCCCGCTTCCGAGAAAAAGTCACCTCGGTCGTCGATGGGAATCCGTTGCACTCTGTTCTTTAAAAATTAATTACCAGCGAGGCGGTAAACACGCTGTCCACTTCGTCCAATTCGACGGGTACCGTTCCCAGGAGCACGGCCAAGGGGTCCGATGGATCCAAGTCGTACAGCGGGGCACTCTTGAACGACGGCGTATTGTCGTACAGTAGCTGATGAGTCAGCTTGATCGCCAGGCGGTGGTTCATCGCGACGGCCAGCGAGTTGATCATGTCGGCCCGCCAGTCCTCGGTCTCGTCCAGGTTGAGGTCCAACACGAGAAGGTTCTCGTAGGTCGTGTTGTCGCCGATCTTGTTCAGATAGACCCAAGAACCCCGGGCGCCCAGGAACTTGTCCTCGACCCCGGGAATCACCAAGACATCGTCCTGTTTGGTGTAGGTCAAGCCGTAGGCGGTGGAGAATTTCAGGTCGTCCTCATCGCGCCAGATGTTGCCCACGCCTGCCTCACCGATGTAGCGGTTCTCGATCCCCGCGAACTCGTTCCGATCCCAGCCGAGGCCCGTGAACCAAAAGAAACGGTCGGTGATCTTCCGGTCGAAGCGACCGTTGAGGTAGTAGTTCTCCGCCGTGGTCGTGTCGATATCCGTACTGAACACGTTGAAGGTCGTCGTGTTTCCGACGGCAAAACTGGTCGTCGTCGTCGACTCCGCGCGTACCGCTCCCGCCTTGAGCACGAACGCCGACCGCTCCCAGGCCCGGGAAAGCGTGTTCTTGAATCCCAGAGTCGTGGTTTCCGAGTTGCCGCTGGTAGACACCAGGCTGAACTCGGCCGTGTCTTTCCAGCCCGTATCTTGGGCGGCGCTGAGAGGCCACACCAACAAAACGAAGGCCGCCAAAGCTATACGGCCGCAGACTTTCAGTCGGGTCTTCACGATCATTCCTCCTTCCCCGCGCGTTGTCAGCCGGGGTGATTTTTGTGGTTTGGGGGGGCAGCGCCGACCACGGCGCGCCCGACACTATAGAGGACAAGCCGCGAGACCGAAAGTCACCTCACGGATCCAAAAAATTCAAACTCGGTCGAAACATGTGACTTTGGCGGGCGATTTCCGGTCTAGGGGGGTGCATTCACGAAGACAGAGGAGATCGACCCATGACATACAGGATCGAAGATATCGAGGGAATCGGACCGGTCTATCGCGACAGATTGCGCGAGGTCGGGATCGACACGACCGGTCAGCTGCTGGAGGCCTGTTGCACCGCCGAGGGCCGCAAGAAGATCGGTAAAATGTGCGGCATCGGCGAGAAACAGCTACTCAACTGGACCAATATGGCCGACCTGATGCGCGTTTCCGGGATCGGCCGCCAATTCGCCGAGCTGCTGGAGGCCTCCGGTGTGGACACCATCAAAGAGCTCCGCACGAGAAACCCCGAGAACCTGGCCGAAAAGCTCAAGCAGGTCAACGCCGAGAAAAGGCTGTCGCGCACGAGCCCGGGGGTGCCGATGACCACGCGGTGGATCGAGCAGGCCTCACGAACCCAGCCCAAGATCTCACACTGAGACGGCGTCAACTCTCCGCGGGCTCCTGGGTCGAAACTTCATCGATGAAGCGGGTGTTGGAGAGGCTGATCGTGCGCTCGCCGCTCTCGATCAACGTGTGGGTCGGTGTGACCGCCTTGAGCACGCCACTCTGCCCGGAGATCTCCAACCGGTCGCCGACACGCAGCACCTTGCGCGCGTAGAAGCCGGCCAGCAGGTTGCGCGTCACGTCCCGCGCCCCGAGCCCGAAGGATATCGCGAACGCGATCACGATCCCGCCCAACAGGATGGTGGTGACGAGCCGGATCATCTCCGTGTCCATCTTGAGCTGGGTCAGGGCCATGATCCCGACGATGAAGATGATCATCGCGGAGACGAGCCGGCCGAGTTGCTTGCCGAATTCGAGTCCGGCCTCTTCGCCGGCCCGCGCGATCATGTCGCCGGCGAACTGGCCCGCCGCGCTACCCAGCACGATCAGCAACAGGGCGGCGATCAGGTTCGGCAGGTAGCCGAAGAACGAGGTCAACGCCTGGGAGATGGCCACGAGGCCGAGGACATCGGCCAGGATTTTGGCCAGCAGGAACAACAGCAGGAAATAGACCAATCGGGGAACGAACTCGTTCAGTTCCCGCCGCAGACCCATGCGCTGCAACGTCTTGTCGATGCCGGCTTTCTGGACCAAAGAGTCGAAACGGACCCGTGTGAGGATCGCCCTCAACACCTTCTCGACGATCTTGGCGAAGATCAGGGCGACGAGGAAGAGCAGGATTCCCATGACCACCTTGGGGGCGGCCGCCGCCGCGGAGTCCAGGAGGCCCTTGAACGATTCCAGCAGTTTCTCTTTCACCGGCGACCTCCTTCGTCGTCTTGCTTACCGAAACCCAATACCTCGAAGATCATGACCACGAACTCCAGCATCACGAGGATCGGAAAATGCCACGACGCGGTAATCGCGTTGTTGGCCAGTGTGCGGCGGTCGATGCGCCGGTGCAAACGGCCGATGAAACCGACTCGGATCGGCGCCGCCAGCGTGGCCAGCTCGGTGATCGGCTCGCCCGTGTCGACGTCTTCCTCCCCGGGTGGCCGGGTATCGTCCGTCCCGTTCGTCATGGAGCGGCTCCTTCTCGATGGGTCATCTCGCCGTGGAGCTCCCTGAAGCTCTCGCGCGCCCGCTTGATACGCATCTTCGCCGCGGACAGCCTCACGCCGAGGATGTCGGCGATCTCCTGGTAGGTCATCCCGTCCATGTCGCGCAGGATCAGCGGAATCCGGAGTGTATCCGTCATGCGGTCGAGCACGGCGACAATCTGCTCACGCGTGTCCTCCGCGTGCACCCGCTGCTCGGCGCGCGGCTCGACGTGCAGCTCCTCGGCGCCGGCCTCACTTACCTCGTCGATATCGACCTGTTTTCCCCCGGCCTGTCGCTGCACGAAGTTCAGGCAGTGGTTGGCCTTGATGCGCAGCAGCCAGGACTTGAAGCTGGATTGAGCCCTGAACTTGGGGAGTCCGAAGAAGGCCTTGAGGAAAACATCCTGGGCCAAATCCTCGGCATCCGCGGCCGAGCGGGTCATGTACCGACAGTTGGCCACGACTTTCTCCTGGTGACGCTCAACCAGCGCCTCGAACGGACGGTGATCCCCCTCGCCCGCCGCCTGCGCCTGGGAGACCAGCTCGCCATCGGGATCGGGCTGACGATCGACCATCCGTTCCTCCAGGATGGACACATTTTTTCACAGGGAAGTCACTTTGTGGAAGCGGGCTTCCGCTCGGAACGGGGCTGTCGCTACGGCGAAGAGTGGTCCGCGGCGAACGTCCGATCGGGGAGCACGCTGAGCGGGACGATCCGATAGCGGTACTCGGATTCACGGCCCGATTGCCGGAGCACGGAAACGAGGATCCCGAGCAGGCGCCCCTGCATGTCGAACACCGGGCCGCCGCTCATCCCTCCCGTGGGTACCGCGCCGGCGTGCGGGGCCAAGGTGAGCGGCCGTTGCTGCCGGACCGATCCGAGCGTGACGATCGGCTCGAGGTAATGGGACGACGATTCGGCGAAGGCCATGCGGCCGTCGGCGGCGACCCCGATGTGGTCGGGGTAGCCGAGGATCATGGCCAGCGCGCCGAGGGTGGTCTCGCCCGTTTCGAGAGAACCGTCCCAATCGGGGGGGTCACGAAGCTGCAGGATGGCCCAATCCTCGCCCGAATCTCCAAACAGGTCGTCGCGGTGGCTGACCCGTGAGGCGGTGAACCGGGCCCCCGAGGCAAGCGTCACGGTGATCCTGTCCGCCGAAGAGTCGTCCACGACGTGGCCGGCCGTCAACACGTGACCCTCGCGATCCAGCACGACCCCGCTACCGTACACCGTGCGGATGCTGCCACCCGGGTAATCCGAGCTCACCTCGACCCGCACGCATCGCGCTTTCAGCCGTTCGATCTTCTCGAGCAGCGGCCCGGGATTCGTGGAGGTCGTTCTCAGGAAGACATCGACGTGCCGGCGTCCGTCGTCGAAATAGTCGAGCGGGGTCACCACCGCATCCGGCGCCGGGGCGACGATCGCGAGCAGGACCCAGAACGCGGGCGTGAAGATCATGCGGGCGAATATAGGTTCCCCGACCCCGTGAACAAGCGGCCGTTCACGCCTTGTTTCGGGCGGATCTAGAGTGTGAGAGCGAGCTTGCCGTACGTAGCGTCGTCCTCGACGAGCCGATAGGCCACGTCCGCCGATCCGAAGTTTAGGATTTTAAAGAACCATGGTCGAACCCGTCTTTGCTCCAGGGTCCGCGGCAGGCCCGTGAGCGGTTCCGCCGCCCCGTCGCGAACCAGTCGAGCCTGGAGCGAGCCACCACCACCGCTCAGGTCGATCCAGCCGTCATCGCTCTCGTGCGAGTGGGCGGCGTTGATCCGAAGGTCGGCGTCGCAATCGCGCTCGAACCACTCGACCCGTCCGAGCCGCTCGACAAACGAGCGAGGCTCCTCGGGCGCGGCGGCGAGCAGGCGAGCACCCGCGCCGAGCGCCAGCTGAACCGCGAGGTGCCCGGCGCCGGTCGAGGCTCCGCACACGGCGACCGTGCTCGAGCCGCCGGTGTTTCGATCCTCGCCGAAGAGCGCGTACCACGCCGCGCAGCCGTCCAGCGGCAGACCCGCCGCCTCTTCGAACAGCAGCGACGCCGGCACCGGCATCACGAGGTCCTCCTTCGCCAGGGCGAACTGCGCGAAACCGCCACCGTCCGGCAGCAGCGCGCAGACCCGGTCACCCGCTCGGAACCGCCGGCAACCCGCGCCGAGCTGCTCGACCACACCGGCGATCTCGAAGCCGGGAACCCACGGGAACATGACCGCGTTCGAGTCCCGCAACTCGCCACGGCAGGCCGTCGTATCGAGCCGGCTGACACCGGCGGCCACGACCTGGATCAGCAGCTCGTCCTCGCGCGGCTCGGGTCGCGGGAGGCCCCGCTTGACCAGCTCCCCGGGTCCGCCGTAACGCTCGATGGCGATCACCTTCATACGCCCACCTTAATCCAAAAATCCTTTATGCTTCCGAGGCCATGAGCCAGACACTGGAAACGAGCATCCGCGACGGGTTGGCGACCGTGCGCCTCCACCGGCGGCACGGCAACGCGATCAACCTCGACATGGTCGACGAGCTTACCTCGACGTTCCGCCGGCTGGAGTCAGACGACGCGGTGCGCGGCGTCCAGCTCGCCGCCGCCGGCAAGCTGTTCAGCCCGGGTCTCGACCTGCAGGAGCTGATCGAGCTCGAACGCGGCGACATGGCGCGTTTCCTCGAGCGCTTCAACGCCTGCATCCTCAGCCTCTATACGTTTGCAAAGCCGGTCGTCGCAGCGATCCACGGTCACGCCATCGCCGGAGGCTGCGTGTTGACCCTCACCGCGGACTGGCGCGTGCTGCAACACGAGAAGATGATCGGTCTCAACGAAGTGCGCGTCGGTGTACCGTTCCCGTTCGGCGTCGCGATGATCCTGCGCGAGTCGGTCCCGCAGCGGCATCTCGAGGAAATCGCCCTTTACGGGCGTAACTACCGCGGCGAGGAGGCGGCGAACGTCGGCCTGGTCCACGAGGTACATGCGGCCGAAGGATTCGAGGAACACTGCGGGATCCGGCTCGAGTCGCTGGCGAACAAGGACGCGGCGGCGTTCGCGATCACCAAACGCTACCTTCGGGCGCCGACGGTGGAGCGCATCATGGCCGACGAGGCGCGTCTCGAGGTCGACTTCCTCGATCGCTGGTTCTCCGACACGACACGGGCCAAGATCCGGGCGATCGTCGACGAGCTGAAGGGTAAGGCCTAGCCCGCGATCGCCGGCTCGAAACGCTTCGCGTAGGTCATGTCGCGACGCATCGCCGTGAATCCGGCGTCGCGGATCGCGGCGACGATCTGTGGTTCGTTCATCGCGTGCACCGTGCCGGCGGATGCGACCACGTTTTCCCCGATCATCGTGCTCCCCATATCGTTGGCGCCGAACGCGAGCGAGGCGCCGCCCACCTTCGGCCCCTGCGTGACCCACGAAGCCTGGAAGTTGTCGACGTTGTCGAGGAACAGGCGGGACACCGCAAGCGTGCGCAGGTACTCCGCGGTCGTGACTTCCTCGCCACCCAACGCGGTGTTGTCGGCTTGGTAGGTCCAGCAGATGAACGCGGTGAACCCCGAGGTGCGATCCTGCAGGTCGCGTACGCGCTGCAGGTGCTCGATGCGCTCGTCGACCGTCTCGATGTGGCCGAACATCATCGTCGCGGTCGAGCGCAACCCCTGGCGATGCCCCTCCTCCATCACGTCGAGCCACTCCTGCGCCGAGCACTTGTTGGTTGCCAGCTCCTTGCGGACGCGGTCGACGAGGATCTCGGCGCCTCCGCCGGGGATCGAGTCCAGCCCGGCTGCCCGCAACCGCTCGATCGTTTCGGGGAGCCCGATCCGCGAACCCTTGTAGATGTGCACGATCTCCGGCGGGGACAACGCGTGCAGCCACAGGTCGGGGAAGCTCGATTTGAGCCGGCGGAACAGATCCTCGTACCAGTCGATTCTGAGCTTGGGGTTGTGCCCGCCCTGCAGCAGGATCTGGTTGCCGCCGAGCTCGTACGTCTCGCGGATTTTCTCCTCGATCGTCTCGATCGGGAGCGTGTACCCCTCGTCGTGGTTCGGTGCACGGTAGAACGCGCAGAACGTGCAGAACGCATTGCAGACGTTCGTATAGTTGACGTTGCGGTCGATCATGTAGGTCACGACGCGGTCGTCGTGCTTGCGGCGCCGCACCAGGTCGGCCAGGGCGCCCAATCGCGTCAGGTCTTCGTGACAGTGCAGCAGCAGCGCCTCGTCGGCATCGATGCGCGCCCCGCGAAGGATTTTGTCGTGGATGAGATCCAGCCGGGTTCTCGATTCAGGGTTCGGCATGTCGGGCCTCTCCCGCGTTTGCAGCGGTTTCGTGGCATTGCGTCCATCGCGTCAGCGCGAGCTTCGGTTCGGGCGCGGCGGGGATCAGTCCGATCTCCGCGGCGCCATCGAAGAAGGCGCGCATCGCCTCCAGCTCGGCGCTGCCGAGCCGGAACCGGATGTTCTTTTCGAGGTAGTCCCGCGAGAGCTGCGGGTACTGGCGACCGCGCCAGGTGTAATCCTCGGCGATCGGACCGAGTGCCTTCGCGCCGCGTCGCCGCGACGCGTGCAACGCCTCGTAGATCTCGCGGTCGAGCACGCCGGGCCGGCAAAACCACGCCGCGAAGACGAACGGCATGCCCGTCGCCGCGGACCAGACGCCACCGAGGTCGTACACGACCGTGTCGTGCGGAGGTTCCGCGAACAGTGCCTTGTCGCCGATCTGGACGACCGCGTCGCAATCCCGCAGCGCCTCGTCCAGGCCTGAGTACCCCGACCGAAACTCGGGCGCGATCTTCCAGACCCGGCCGCACAGCACCTGGACCAGCGCGTTGCTCGTACGCGACTCGCGATCGAGCGCGATCGAGGTCACCTCCTCGATCGGCTTGCGCGAGATCAGCACCACGGAGCGCGACGGTCCCGAGGTCCCGATCGCCAACCCCGGCACGATCTCGAGCTCCGGAGCCTTGGCCAGCTCGATCACCGGCATCAGGGCGATGTCCAGTTCGCCGGCGAGCATGCGATCGGTCAGCACCGCGGGGACCGAGTAGGAGAGCTCGATGCGCTCCTCGGCGAGACCCTGCTCGAGCCCGAAGACGAGCGGCCTCGTGTTGAGGTAGGAGACCGCGCCGATGCGGATCTTGCCGCTCAAACCGGGCCTCGCTAGGCGACCGCGTCGAAACGCTGCAACACGTTGTACTCGGAGTCGCGCTGGATCGGTTCGCGTCCGGCCTCGCGAATGAGCTTGAGCAACGCGTCCATCGACAGGCCGACCGGTGTCTTGGCGCCGGCCATGTGCACGATCTTCTCCTCGACGACGGTTCCATCGATGCAGTCGGCGCCCATGTTGAGCGCCGTCTGGGCGATCCGCGCGGTAATCATGATCCAGTAGGCCTTAATATGATCGAAGTTGTCGAGCATCAACCTGGATACGGCGACGGTCATCAGGTCGTCATGCCCCGTGGGTCCCGGGAGGTGGTCGATCTGCGTATTCTCCGGGTGGAACGCCAGCGGGATGAAGCACATGAACCCGCCGGTCTCGTCTTGCAGCGCACGCAGCCGGCACATGTGCTCGATGCGCTCGTCGTAGGTCTCGATGTGGCCGTAGAGCATCGTCGCGTTCGATCGCAGCC
>JBFFZZ010000017.1:0-22590 GCA_041568335.1 Candidatus Polarisedimenticolaceae bacterium
ACCAAAGCAACTCTCGGCTCCCCCGAAATCGCCGGCACATTGCTCGGGGCGGGAGTCAGCGCCGTTGGGGATTCCCGTATCGAGAACCTCGCGGCGATGCGTCGAGCTGGCGTACGGGCACCGATGACGCTGATCCGGTCGCCAATGCTCAGCCAGGCGCGGCTGGTCGTAGCTCACGCCGACGTGAGTTTCAATACCGAGCTCGACGTGATCAGCAAACTCTCTCGGGCCGCGCAGGAAGCGAGGTGTACGCACGGAGTCGTGCTCATGGTCGAGCTCGGTGATCTTCGTGAGGGCATCATGCCCGGGGAGCTCGACAGTACGGTGCGTCAAGTGCTGCGCTTCCCGAATATCAACCTAAGAGGTATCGGAACCAATCTCGCCTGCCGCAGCGGTGTGTCGCCCGACGCCAGGAACATGTCCGAGCTGTCGAGCCTCGCAATCTCGATCGAGGCGACATTCGGTCTGGCCGTCTCCACCGTTTCCGGCGGTAACTCTGCCAACCTCGCATGGGCACTCGGCGACGCGGATACCGGCCGGATCAACGATCTTCGCCTGGGTGAATCCATCCTGCTCGGTCGAGAAACTCTCCATCGTCAGCCGATCGACGGGCTGCATACCGACGCCATCACGCTCGTTGCCGAAGTAATCGAGTCGAAGATCAAGCCCTCGCGGCCCTGGGGCGAGATCGCACAGACGGCGTTCGGAGAGAAGCCACCGACCGCCGACCGGGGGGACATCTTGCAGATGATTCTGGCAGTCGGACAGCAGGACACGGATCCATGTGGTCTCCACGGGCCTCCGGGAATGGAGGTGCTCGGGCACAGCAGCGACCACCTCGTCGCGGAGTCCGGCCCCAACCGCATCTCGGTCGGTGCGGAGGTCAGGTTCCAACTCAACTACAGTGCACTGGTGCGCGCGATGACCTCGCCGTACGTCGCCAAAGTGATCAGAGGCCGGAGCAGCCGCGTTTTGGAGACTTCGAGCAGTATCAACCACTGACGTCGCGTTCAAGTTTCCTACCCCTCGCCACGTGTTCGCGATCTCCCGCGACTCTATGCAGATCCGACGCAACGCCATGGAATCCCTGGACACCGGTGGAAACCCTGGTTCCATTCCGGACACATGGGTAACGGTTCATACGGGAGACATGGGTAACACCCCCACTTCCCGGTCGAGCGCGGGGTCCTCGGCGCGGTAGACTTCGCCCAGCCTGTGAGAGAATCGCCGCATCCTCGAGACACCCCTGCCGTTCTGCAACTTTGCCTGGGCCGCCGTGATGACCAGCCTATCTCGGAAGGCTGTCGAGAAGGATGGCTGAAGCGAGACCTCGAGGGCTCGGGTCGTGAGGCCCCTGGACAACTGGCCGGAATAAGGAGGCAACCATGCATCGTTTGACCTGCGCGCTCCTGGTCTCGTGCCTGGCGTCGACGGCCGCGGTCGGTCAGGAAACCGCGAAGCCGAACGACCCGTTCGCGCCGCTGCGCATCCTCGAGGGCACGTGGAAGGGGCAAAGCGAGGGCTTCGGCCAGGTCGCCGACGTCAACCACCGGTGGGAGCCCGTCCTCGGCGGCAAGTTCCTGCGACTGACCACCCGTTCGGCAATCGTCGACGACGAGGGCAAGGAAACCGTCCGCGAGGACGTCGGGTACGCGAGCTGGAGCGCGGCCGAGGAGGTGCTGCGATTCCGTCACTTCCTCAGTGAAGGCTTCATCAACACCTTCACGATCGACCCCATCGAAGGACCCGAACGCGGACTGAACTTCGAGCCGGAATCCACCGAAGGGTTCCCCGACATGGCCGCACGCCTGGTGCTCCGCTTCGACGGTTCCGAAGGCTACGAGATGGTGCTCGAGCTCGGCAGCAAGGGCGCCCTCGAGGCGTGTCAGTGGGTCACGATGAAGCGAGCGCGCTGAACACGTCGGCACGATTCTCCAAAATGACGTTTGCCGGCTGTCGTCCGTTCATCCTCGCGGCGATCCGACAGCGCGCAGGTCGAGGTGCTGGACTGACGATTCGAGCCCGCCCCGCCTCGTGCCGCCAAGTACGAATTCGGAAAAGCAGAGTTCCGAACGGTTATCCGGACTACCCGGATTCTCCATAAACCCCCGGTTCGGCCCGTGGCATTCGGCTTGCACTCTCGTGGTCGACGCTGCGATCGCTGCAGGCGGTTTTTCCGCGCGCGGTCGCCGTGTCAAGACGAGGGAGGATGTCATGACCCGACGGAACCGGATCATGGGCAATGGAGCGGCTGCGTGTGTCTTCGCGGTCGCCCTCTTGTTCTGCGTGGGGGACGCCCACGGCTCGGACCCGCAGGACGACCGACGACAGATGCGGGGCCTCGACGAGCAGGTCCAGGAGATCAAGTCGGACGTCCTCGGCATCGCCGAGGAGCTGAGCCGGCTGGAAGAAAAACTGCTGTACCCCTCGGGGACGCAGGTCGCGATCTTCGTCGCGCTGGCCGCGGGAGACACGATGCGTCTCGACGCGGTACGGCTCCAGGTCGACGGCCGGCTCGTGGCGCACTCCATCTACAGCGCCAAGGAGCTCGAGGCCCTGCGCAAGGGCGGTGTCCAGCGGATCTACGTCGGCAACGTTTCGAGCGGAAGTCACGATCTCGAAGTTCGGGTCGACGGCAAGCTGGAGAACGGCGAGGACTTCACGCGCACCGAGCAATTCACGTTTGCCAAGGAAGTCGGGCCGAAGCTGGTGGGGCTGACGCTGGCCGGGCCGGCTTCCCCCACTCCGATCGCGCTCGAGGACTGGTAGGGCGATGCGAGCGCGACCTCGACTGCTGGGCCTCGGTCTGGCGGTGGGACTTGCCGTCCCACCGGCGGCAGGCTCGGACCTGAAGGACCTCCATTTCGGTGAGGCGCTCTATCACGCCCACCTGGGAGAGTTCTTCGACGCGCTCCAACGGCTCGACGTCGAGCTGGCGCAGTACCACGGTCTCGACGAGCCCGGACTGGATACGCTGCACGGTCACGTCCACGACGCCGAGTTCTCGGTCGGTGACTTCGAGCTCAACTATCGCATGCATCACCGCGCGGGACGTGCCATCCGAGCGGTGCTCGAGGGTGCCGTCGACGAAACCGTGCGGAACGAGGCCGCGTTCCGGCTCGCCCGGATTCACTTCCAGAAGGGCCAGCTGGAAGACGCGTTGCACGCGCTTGCACGGATCGAAGGGGAGGTGCCGGCGGACATCCGCGACGACGTCGAGTTCCTGCGGGCCAATATCGAAATCGCCACGGGCCGGCCGAGCGAGGCCGTCGATGTGCTCGCTCGGCTGCAAGGCGACGCCGGTCTGGCCGGCTTCGTCGCCTACAACCTCGGCATCGCGTTGTTGCAGGACGGCCGACCCGAGGAGGCCATCGCGCAGCTGGACCGGGCCGGGCAACGGACCGCCGTCGATCGCGCGGATCTCGCGATCCGCGACAAGTCCAACATGGTCCTCGGCAGCATCCTGTTCGAGGCCAACGAGTTCGAGCGGGCGAGGCAATCCCTGGATCGTGTTCACCTGAGGGGTCCGTTTTCGAACCAGGCTCTGCTGCGGGCGGGCTGGGCCGAGGCCTCGGCCGAGCGGTACGACCGCGCGCTGGTTCCGTGGAACATCCTGGCCGCCCGCGAGCCGACGGATGCCGCCGTTCAGGAGGCGATGCTCGCCGTACCGCACGCCTACGCCAGACTCGATCTGCACGGCCGCGCCGCGCTCGGGTACGGGCGGGCGCTCGAGCTTTACAGCCATCAGATCGAGCGTGTCGATGCGTCGATCGCCAGCATCCGGGAAGGACGATTCCTCGATGCGCTGGTCCGCGAGGAGACCCGGCAAGACAAGGACTGGGTCATCCGTTTGCGCCGGCTCCCCGACGCGCCGGAAACCTACTACCTGATGGAATTGATGGCGACCCACGAGTTCCAGACCGCGCTCCAGAACTACCTCGACCTCGAGGACCTGCAGGCGAGGCTCATCGGCTGGAATGCCGGCCTGGAGGCTTTCGAGGATCTCATCCGGTGGCGCGAGCTGAATTACGAGCCGTTGCTGCCCGACGTGGACGCACGCTTCCGCGAGCTGGATTCGAGGATGCGGCTGCGACTCGAGCAGCGCGATCACCTCGGTGATCGCCTCGAGGCGATGCTGACCGCGCCCCGGCCGGAGCACCTCGCTACCGCGGACGAGCTGATCGCGGGCGAGCGGCTCACGGCGATCGAGGAGCGGCTCGGCGCCGCCGAGGATCGAGCCTCGCTCGCGCTGCGGCAACGCGTGGCCCGCCTGCGTGGCGCGCTCACCTGGAGCCTGGAGACCGAGTACCACGAGCGGCTGACCGCGGCGCACCAACACCTGAGCGAGCTGAACGTCCATGTCGATGCGCTCACGCGGCAGTACGACGCTTTCGTCCGCGCGCGGCAGGCGGCCACGCACAGCTATGTCGGCTACGACGTCCGGATCGAGCGGCTCCGCGAGCGCGTTCGCGACGCACGGAAACGCGTCGAGACCTTGATGGCTCGCCAGGGGCACATGATCGAGACCGTCGCCATTCACCGGCTCAACGCGCGCCGGAATCGGCTGGTATCCCAGCAGACACAGGCGCGCTACGCCGTCGCCGACAGCTACGACCGGGCGGCGCGGGCCGGGTCCGCCCTGGAGCAACGCTGATGCGCCGGCTCGGGATCCCCATGATGCTCGCTCCGGCGCTCGTCGTCGGCTGCGCCGCGCGTCAGGAGCCGACCGTCCCCCGCCAGGGAACGCTGGCCGAGCTGCGCGACATGCAACCCGACGTCCGGGAGGCCGAGGTCGAGCAGGGTCTCGAGCAGGCCATGGAGCACTACCGGCGCTTTCTCGAGCAAGCACCGGAGACCGCGATGACCCCGGAGGCGATGCGGCGTCTCGCGGATCTGCAGATCGAAAAGCAGTTCGGCGAACGCATCACCCACGACCGGCCGCGTCCGATGGCCGCGCCGGAGTCCGCCAAGACGGGAACCGCCGTCCCGGCCGCGACGCCCACGGTCGACGACGCCGGGCGGCGCGAATCCGACCAGGACTTCGAGGCCCGCACGACCGCCGAGAGCGCCATCGTTGCGACCGGCGGCGAGCAACCGGGATCGCTGCCCGACGACATCGATCCGTCGGGTCCGCTCGAGGCGATCGCGCTCTACGACCGGCTCCTGACCGAGTACCCGAACTACGAACACCGGGACCAGGTCTTGTACCAGAAGGCGCGCGCCTACGACGAGCTCGGACGCACCGAGGAGGCCATCGCGACGATGGAGAGTCTGATCGAGGCGAACCCGCACTCCGAGCATCTCGACGAAGTGCAATTCAGGCGAGGCGAATATTTCTTTACACGCAAGAATTACCTCGACGCGGAAGACGCCTATCTGTCGATCCTCCAGCTGGGTGAACACTCCACGTACTACGAGCTCGCCCTGTACAAGCTCGGCTGGACGTTTTACAAGCAGGAGCTCTACGAGGAGGCGCTCCACCGTTACATCGCGCTGCTCGACCACAAGGTCTCGATCGGCTACGACTTCGATCAAACGCAGACCGAGGAAGACGAACGTCGCGTCTCCGACACCTTTCGGGTCATCAGTTTGAGCTTCAGCAATCTCGGCGGGCCGGAGTCGGTCCCCGACTACTTCTCCACCTTCGGGAATCGCGCCTACGAGGAACGCGTGTACGGCAATCTCGGTGAGCACTACCTGGCCAAATTGCGATACGACGACGCCGCAAAGACCTACCGGGCCTTCGTCGGGCTCTACCCGTTCCACAGCGCCGCGCCGCATTTCAGCATGCGCGTGGTCGAGACGTTCACCCGGGGCGAGTTCCCACAACTCGTGCTGGAGGCGAAGCGCGAGTTCGCCGCCGAATACGGGTTGCAAGCCGAATACTGGCGCCACTTCACACCCGAGGATTCGCCCGAGGTGGTGGCCTATCTCAAGGCGAACCTGAGGGACCTCGGGACGCACTATCACGCCGAGTATCAAGGCCTCGAGGAAGGGGACGAGAAGCTCGCGAGCTATCGCGAGGCGATCCGCTGGTACGGCGACTATCTCGAGTCCTTTCCCACCGACGCCGACTCACCGGCGGTCAACTACCGGCTCGCGGACCTTCTTCTCGAGCACGGGGAGTTCGGTCAAGCGGCCGGGCAGTACGAACGCGCGGCGTACGAGTACGAGCAACACGACCAATCGGCGGCGGCGGGCTATGCGGCCATCTACGCCTACCGCGAGCAGTTGAAGCTCGTCGACGACGAGCAACGAAACGTCGTCCGGCGAGCCACGGTCGCAAGCTCGCTCAGGTTCGTCGACACGTTCCCCCGGCACGAGCACGCCGCGGCCGTCTTGGGCGCCGCCGCCGATGACATGTACGAGATGCAGGATTACCGTGCCGCCATCGAGTCGGCCCGGCGGGTCATCGACGGTTACCCGGACGCGGAGCCCGGTATCCGGCGAGCGGCGTGGATCGTCGTCGCGCACGGTTCGTTCGAGCTGGCCGAGTATCCGGCGGCCGAACAAGCCTACGCCCGGGTGCTGACGGTCACGCCGGAGGACGACGAGTCGCGCACCGCGTTCGTCGAACATCTCGCCGCATCGATCTACAAGCAGGGCGAGCTCGCCAACGAGACGCAGGACTACCGCACCGCGGCCGATCACTTCCTCAGGATCCGGTCGGCCGCGCCGACGTCCGACATCCGGGCAACGGCGGAGTACGACGCGGGCGCAGCGCTGATCCGGCTGGAGGACTGGCCGGCGGCGGCGCAAGTGCTCGAAGCGTTCCGCAGCACCTTCCCCGATCACGAGCTGCAGCTCGAAGCGACGCGGCAGATCGCGGTGGCGTATCGCGAGAACGGCGAGCTGTCGCGGGCCGCCGAGGAGTACGAGCGCATCGCCTTCGAGTCCGAGGATCCGACGTTGCGCGGCGAGGCCCTGCTCGTGGCGGGCGACCTCTACGAGCAGTCCACCCTGCAGGATCGCGCTCTCTATGTCTACGACCTCTACGTCAACGAGTTCCCCCAGCCGGTCGAGGTGGCCCTCGAGACCCGTTTCAAGATGGCCGGCATCTACGCGGCGCGACACGACGAGTCGCGCTACCACCAGGAGTTGTCGCAAATCGTGCGCATCGATGCGGAAGCCGGTACGGAAAGGACCGCACGAACGCGAACGCTGGCGGCGCGCTCGGCCCTGGTCCTGGCCGAGCGGATCTACGAAGAGTTCGTGGCCGTCGAGCTGTTGCAACCGTTCGAGGAAAGCTTGCGGGAGAAGCAACAGCGCATGGATCGGACGATCGAGTCCATGGGTCGGCTCGTGGATTACGAGATCGGCGAGGTGACGGCGGCCGCCACGTTCTACATGGCCGAGTCCTATTTCGACTTCAGTCGCGCGCTGGCGGAGTCCGAACGGCCGACCGACCTCGAGCCGGCGGAGCTTGCCGAGTACGAGTCGGTTCTCGAGGAGGAAGCGTTCCCATTCGAGGAGAAGGCGATCGACCTGCACGAGGAGAACCTGGAGCTGTTGCAGGCCGGGGTCTTCAACGCGTGGACCGAGAAGAGTCTCGGCAAGCTCGCCGAGCTGGTCCCCGGGCGCTATGCGAAGAAGGAGACCGGTGTCGATCTGCGCGGCGCGATCGACAGGTACACGTACCGGTACCCGGCTTGCCTGATCGACGGTCCGAGCTCGGGAATCGCCGACACGACACCGCAGGAGGAGCCGGGCGACAGGACGCCCGTTTCTCCGGTGGCGGTGAACGAAGGAGTGGTGGAAGATGCGGACCCTCGCTAAGACGCGCTCCATCCGGGCGCTTTGTCTCGGCCTGTCGTGGTGCGGTTTGAGCCTCGCGCTCGGATGCTCACCGGCCGTCCGGTCCACGACGACCGACCGGTCCACGACGACCGACCGGTCCACGACGACCGTACACCAAACGCCGGCGGACCTCGATCCGGTAGCGCCGCCGGTCGTGATCGTCGACTTTGCCGAGGAACCGGACGGCTTCACGATCACGCAGCAGATCGACGTCGCGGCAGACGTTCGCAACCATTACACGGCGGCCCTGCGCATGCTGGATGCGGAGCGATACTCCGCCGCCATCGCGATGCTGTCGAACGTGACGGAACGGGCCCCCGAGGTCGCGGCGGCACACCTCGCGCTGGGGGTGGCGTACGCAGGTGACGGCGACCTCGAACGGGCCGAAGCCAGCCTGCAACGGGCGCTCGAGCTGAGTCCTCGAAACCCAGCCGTCCACAACGAGCTCGGTCTCGTTCAACGACGCACGGGGCGGTTCGCGGAATCGCGAGCCAGTTACGAAGCGGCGCTGGCCCGGTTTTCGGATTTCCATCACGCACACCGGAACCTGGCCATCCTGTGCGATCTGTATCTCGGTGACGACGCGTGCGCCCTCGAGCACTACGAGGCGTACAGCCGGATCGTTCCCGGCGATACCGACGTGACCAAGTGGATTGCCGATCTGCGCAACCGCGCGAGCCGACAGGAGACCCCATGAGCCGGATCCTACTGCTTGTGGCGCTGCTGCTCACGTCAGGCGCCGCCTGGGCCGACAGAGAGTCGGACAAAGGGGGCGATGTCGGGGAGCGGCAAACGCCGGCCGATGCAACCGCTGACGAACAGGCCGAGACGAACAAGTCGAAAGATGCCGCGAAGGAAATTTCGGGCATGTCGATCCTCGGCAACCAGGAAGCACCCAAATCGCTCGTCATCGTTCCTTGGAAGAGTTCGGTTCTCGGGGACTCGCTCGGCATCTCGACGATGCTGGACGATTCCAGGCAACCGATCGACAAGGAGGTCTTCATGCGGTCGCTCAAGTACTACGAGATCAGATCGGAAACCAGACCTTAAGGAAACGATTGAAAGGTCATTCGCAGGAGGTTCGAAAATGGATGCCATCTATTCCATGGTGAGGTTCTTCGTATCGGGGGGGCCGTTCATGTACCCCATCCTGATCGTGTTCTCGGTGGGTACCGCGATCGCGATCGAGCGTTACGTCACGCTGACCCAGGTCCGGCGCCGCAACGAGGGCATGTGGAGCAAGCTCCAGCCCGCGCTCGCCGACGGTGACTTCGACAAGGCGCGCGAGATGACCGGCGAGGACGACTCCACGGTGTCGCGTTTGCTGGCCATGGGCCTGGCCCGGCAGGGCGCGGTGCGCCGCCGGGAGGACATCGAGATCGCGATGGAAGAGAGCATGATGGAGATCATCCCGCAACTCGAGAAGCGCACGAACTACGTCGCACTCGGTGCGAGCATCGCCACCTTGCTCGGTCTTCTCGGCACGATCATGGGCCTGATCCAGGCGTTTACCGCTGTCGCCAACGCCAACCCGGCGGAGAAAGCCGACCTGCTCTCGGCGAGCATCTCGGTGGCGATGAACACCACGGCGTTCGGGTTGATCGCCGCGATTCCGCTGCTCGTGACGCATTCCGTGCTCACGGCAAAGACGGGCGAGATCGTGGACAGCCTCGAGATGGCGTCGGTGAAGGCGCTCAACGTCATCACGGCGATGGCAAAACGCCAGGAAGTCACGGCGTAACGAGATGGCCAGAGCACACCATTACCGGCGCCGGCAGAAGGAAGCGCCCGAGCTCGACATGACCACCTTCATGAACCTGATGGTGGTGCTCGTGCCCTTCCTGCTGATCACGGCGGTGTTTTCGCGCATCACGATCGTCGAGCTCGACTTGCCCAGTGCTCAGGGTCCGGCGCCGACCGAACCGACCTTCCGGGTGGAGGTGGTCGTGCGTGAGGCGGGGCTCGAGATCATGGACGGCACGCAGGTGATCGCGGCGATCCCGAAGGTCGATGATGCGTACGACCTACCCAGGCTCTCCGAGTACCTCGTCGCGATCAAGAGCGAATACCCGCAGAAGGACGACGCTTCCGTGTTGCTCGAACCCCACATCGAGTACGACTACCTGATCCAGGTGATGGACACGATGCGGAGCGTCGAGCTCGAAGCGGCCGACGACGGGCAAACGAATCGAGCCGATCTCTTCACGGCGATATCGATAGGGGATGCGCCATGAACTCCTCACGTCGAATAAGACGGATGACGCGCAACAAACGCGGCATCACGAAACTGAACCTGACGCCGTTGATGGACGTCTTCACGGTCCTGGTGTTCTTCCTGATGATCAACTCGGCATCCGTCGAGACGCTGCAACAGCCCAAGCAAATCACGTTGCCGGAATCCGCGGTCGAGGCAAAACCACGTGAGACCGTCGTGATCTTCGTCGGCACGGAAGAGGTCCTGGTGCAAGGCGTCCGGGTGGCGAGCATCGCGGAGATCGAAGCGACCCGCGAGAGCGAGATCCGGCCGATCAGCGAACGGCTCGCCGACCTGAGCGAGAGCGTCATCGGACTGAGCACGCAGGCGGTTGCCGAAAGTCAGGAGATCACCGTCCTCGCGGACAAGTCGGTCCCGTTCAGCGTGTTGAAGAAAGTCATGGCGAGCTGCACTGGGCAAGGCTATACGCGCGTGTCGTTGGCGGTGGTGCAGAAATCGCCATCGACCGAGGTCTGATCAGGTGCACGAGATGAAGTCTCACCAGGAACAGGAAGTACGAGCCCGGGTCGGGCAGGTCCGCGGAAAACTGGAGGACCTGGCCGCCGATCTACGGCTCGTCGACGACGAGGTCGAGCGGTTACGGCCGCAGCGCGAGCAGCACGAGCTGCTGGATCGGGCCTGTGGCTCGCTCGAGAAACTCGACGAGCTGGGAGCCGGCTCGCTCTTCTGGGGCGAGAGTTACGAGCGCGGGCAAGTCGCGGATCGGTTGCGCGAGGCGCGCCGCCTGGTCAACGACTTTCAGGAGCAACTCGGCGAGCTCGACGAACAACGCCGGACGATCCTCGACAACATCGGTCGCGAGGAGCAGAACCTCGGGATCCTCGGCGAGGACCTCTACTACATTCGCGAGGAGGAAGAACGGCGCAAGGCCGAATGGATCGTGGAACGAGACATCAACGCGGTGTCTCGTCGGGACCAACGGATGGCCTGGGCACGGGGCGGCGAGGAGGACAGGCGTTTCCACAAATCGCTGGCCGCGTGCTTTGCGGTCAGCCTGCTCCTCGGGGCGTTGCTCCCGCTGATCAAGCTACCGCTGCCCAAGCCGTTCGTTCCCGAAGACATGCCCCGGCGACTGGCACAACTCGTTCGACCCGAACAGGCCAAACCGCTGCCGCAGCCGACCGTCCCGGACAGCCCGGCAGAACAGCCGGAGCCGGTGGAGGAGCCGGACCCGATCGAGCCGCCGCAGGAGGTGGACGCCATCGCTGCAGCCGAGCCCACGCCCACCGAGCTGCCGGGTCCGCCCGGGCCCGAACCCGCAGGTGTTCCCGCCAAGCCGCAGAGAAACGTGGGGAAGGCCGGTATCCTGGCGTTCAAGGACAAGTTTGCGAGCCTGGCAAGAGACGACATCGCGCCGCGCCTCGGCGCCGACGCGCGCTACGGCGATGCCGATGACGTCAGCAGGTCGGCGATGCCGTCGCGATCGATGCTGACGACCAACGCGCCGGGCTCGAGCGGCGGAATCCATATCGGAAGGTTGAGTCGCAACGTCGGAGGCGCCGGCGGCGGTCCCGGAGGCACCGGCGGGATCCAGGGTGTGCCCGTCGGACGCGCGACCAGCACGATCAACACCATCGGCGGCGGCGGCGGCCGGCCACGGGCGCGCGGAGGACAGGCTCCATCCCGCACCGACGAAGAGATCCAGATCGTCTTCGACCGTTACAAGGCGGCGTTCTACCGCATGTACAACCGGGAGCTGCGCAACGACCCGACCCTGCGCGGCCAGATGGTGCTGCGCCTGACGATCGAGCCGGACGGCAGCGTTTCGATGTGCAAGCTGCAGTCGAGCGACATGAAGGCGCCCGTTCTCGCCGGACAGGTCGTCGCGCGTGTCCTGACGATCAACTTCGGTGCCAAGGAAGGCGTGGAAGCGTTGACGATCGTCTACCCGATCGACTTCCTGCCGAAGGCTTGACGAGACAACGGAATCGAATGGAAACGGTAACCAGGAGACGAGGAGACACCGCGAGTCTGACCGACTGACCCAACGCGATTCTTGACAAAGGCAAAGCCGCCGAAAGGTGGTGGCGCAAAGTCACCGGCCTAAAGGGTCTTCGGACCCAAGGGCAGCGGGACCGCCGGAATCCAGTCCGAAACATGGACTGCCTCGGCCCTTCCCAACGGCGACGATCGCACGGCGAGCGGCACGAGGGCAGCCATGACATTCAACGGTTCAATCGGCGCGGGAACAGGTCGTGGGAAGATTCTCTTCCCACTGCTGGCGTTCTCCGTCCTGTGGATCGGTGCGTCCTCCGAGACGCAGGCTTGTCAGGCCTATGGCGGCCTGATCGACGGCTTCGTCAACCCCGTCCCGCCATCGCAAATCCAGATCGACGCCAACTGTACGATCCGGAACTTCCCGGCGTCCAACCCGCTGACGACCAATTTCAGCTTCTTCACGCAACCGGGCCAGACCGACGAGCGCTGGTTGATCATCTTCGACAACGTCGTGCATACGGGTCAGATGGCCTGCAACTCCGTCGCGGGTCACAAGATCTGGTTCACCAACGGCTCCTCGAGCTCGATCCAGGAGGGCTGCCAGAACCTCCTGATCCCCGTCGAAAAAATCGACAAGCAAACACCCGCCGGACAGACCACGGCCACGATCGGCGTCCCTTTTACCTATACGCTGACGATCCCGGTGTTGTTCGATCCGGCGACCGGCACCGTGATCAACTTCAACGGGTCGCTCAACGACCTGCACGGGATCACGGTCTGGGACGATCTCAACGCCACGGGCGCGGATCTCAGCTACGTGAGCCACGTCGCCTACTGGCTGAGCGACGGTAGTCCGGTTGCCCACACGTTTACGAATCTCGGCGGGTTCCTGACGTTCGACAATTTCCCGGTCGTGCCGGCCGGAGACCAGTTCGTCATCGAGCTCACGGTCATCCTCAACGACACACCGGCGAACGCTCCCGGCACGGTGTTCGTCAACACGGCGAAGTGGGACTTCGGTCGACTCATCGACGACGTGTTCTACGAGCCGTTGCCCGGAGAGTGGGGCGTCTCGCCACCGTTGACGATCGCCGCACCCGAGCTCGTCGTCACCAAATCGGGCCCGGCGACGATGAACCTGGGCCAGTTCGGCAGTTTCACCATCGACGTTCAGAACAGCGGGCTGAGCGATGCCTGGGATGTCACCCTCCGGGACCTGTTCCCGGACGGCCCGACCGGCGGCATGTGCGACCTGACGCCCGAGATCCTGAGCGCCCGGGTCTTTGCGGCCGACGGCATCACCCCGGTCCCGGGCAAGGGTCCGCTCAACCCCGGCAGCGACTATGCGCTGAGCTACCTCGGGCCGCCCGGCTGCCGGCTCGACATGACGATGTTGACGGCCGCGGGAGTGATCGGGCCCGATGAGCGGCTGATCGTCACCTACCGGACCCAGCTCGACGGCGACACGCAGGACGGCGTTGCGCTCACCAACGTGGCCGGCGCCATCCAGTGGTTCAACGGGGACAGCTCCAACCCCGGCCGCCTGCCCTACAGCCGCACCCTGACCGACGGCACGGTCGGCACCGCGGATCACGAGGACGCGCATACCGTGACGGTGGCGCTAACGGGATTCTTCTTCGAGAAGACGGTCGCCAATCTCACCAGCGGTGCGAACCCCGCCACGACGGCCGCGCCCGGTGACACCCTGCGCTACACCCTGCGCTTTCGCTCGACCGATCAGGGGCTGGCCAATTTCAGTATCTTCGACGAGCTGGACGCGCTCAACACCCCAGCCGCGTTCACCGCGGGTACGCTGACGCTCGTCTCCTACCCGCCGCTGGCCGACGTCAGCAACACCAGCGGCACGGGCGGCTCCGCCGGAACCGGGGTCCTCGATATCCGTGCCCTCGACCTGTCGGCCGACGGCGAGGTGGTCATCGAGTTCGACATCACGCTGGATCCGAGCCTGACCAACGGCATCGTGGTGACGAACCAGTCGACGCTGCGTCTGGGCGACGGCACCGATTTCGCGCTGAGCGACGACCCGAACGTCAACGGCATCGCCGACCCGGACATCTCCGGGGACGAAGATCCGACCCGGGTGACGATCGTATCGGCGCCCGATTTCCTGGTGCAGAAGATCTCCACCGACCTGACCGCCGATCCGAACGTGCTACTCGCCGGTGAGACGCTGCGCTACACGATCACCGTCAAGAACATCGGTAACGCGGACGCCGTCAACGTGACGCTACGCGACGCCGTCCCGGTGAACACGACCTACGTCGCCGGGAGCACGACGCTGAACGGCACGCCGGTTCCCGATTCCGGGGGGACGTCTCCGCTGGTCGGCGGTATGCCGATCCACTCGCCGGCCGACCCGACGCCGGGCTCGATGCCCGCCGACGCATCCGCCAATCCGGCCAACGTCGCGACCCTCACGTTCGACGTGGTCGTGGACCCGGGCGTCGTCGACGGCACGATCATCTCCAACCAGGGCTTCGTCAGCGCGCCGGACGCCGGGATCATCGACGACCCGTCCGACGACCCGGACACGCCGATCGCCGATGATCCCACGAGGGACATCGTCGGAAACCTACCGCTGCTCTATGCGGAAAAGAGCGTCGTACTGTTCGGCGATCTGGGATCGCCGGGCATCGTCGATCCCGGCGACACGCTGCGCTACACGATCACCGTTCAGAACTCCGCTGCGATTCCTGCGACCGGCGTCGTTCTGACCGACGCGGTTCCCGCAAACACTACCTACGTCGCAAACTCCACGCTATTGAACGGCCTCCCGGTGGGTCAGCCGGACGGCGGCGTCTCGCCGCTCGCCTCGGGTATCGACATCAGCTCGTCCGACCAAACGCCTCCGCTTCCGGGTCCCGGTGCGGGGACGATCTCGCCGGGTGAGGTCGCGGTTCTCCAATTCGATCTCGTTGTCAACGCGGGGACACCCGCGGGGACCCTGATCAGCAACCAGGCAACCGTGACCAGCACCGAGCTGCCCGACCTGTTGACCGACGGCGACGGCGATCCGGCGACGGGCCCCGAGCCGACGGTCGTCGTGGTCGGGGACAGCCAGCAGATTTCCATCACCAAGCAGGTTTCCGTGGTCGGCGGTGGTGCCGCAGTCCCGGGTGCCGAGCTCGAGTACGTCGTACGCGTCACGAACATCGGCGCCGTTCCGGCGTTCAACGTGGTGATTACCGACGACCTCGACGTACCGCAACCCGGCCAGCTCGGCTATGTCCCCGGGTCCGCGACGATGAACGGCTCCTCGACGGGTGTCAGTTTCGCCGGCTCGACCATCACCGCCGACTACGCCGGAGCCTACGGCACGCTGGCCCCCGGCGAGATCGTCATCCTGCGGTTCCGCGCGACCCTCGACACCGCGCTGACGGACGGTACCGTCGTGACGAACACCGCCGTCGCCGCGTGGAACACACCGACGCAAACGGTGAGCGCCAGCGTCTCGATCATCGTCGGAGGGATACCCGGGGTCGCAGTCCTGAACGGATCCCTCTGGCACGACGCCGACTTCGACGACGTCCGGGACACCGGGGAGCTGCCGCTGACCGGTTGGCCGGTGGATCTGTACCGCGACGGGTCGCTCCTGCACACCACGCTCACGGACGCGAACGGCGACTACAGCATCATCGGTGTCCAGCCCAACGACACGAACGGTGTTGCTTATGAGATAAGGTTCCGCGCGCCCGGCGCGGGTGCGTCCACCGCGATGCTTGGCCTGGCCTCCTCGCCGTTCACCAACGGGTTGCAGCGGGTCGCCGACATCATCGTGACACCGGCCGCCAATCTTCAGGGGCTGAGCCTGCCCCTCGATCCGAACGGCGTCGTCTACAACTCGATCGCCAGGATCCCCGTCGCCGGGGCGACCCTGACCCTGCTGAACGCGAGCAGCGCGACTCCCGTGCCGCCGACGTGCTTCGACGACCCGGTCCAGCAGGGCCAGGTCACGCTGGCCAGCGGCTACTACAAATTCGACCTCAACTTCACCGACCCGGCCTGCCCGAGCGGTGGGGATTACGTCATCGATGTGGCGGTCCCGCCGGGAACGACCTACATCGCGGGCTATTCCCAGATCATCCCGCCGCTGTCCGATCCGACCACGGCGCCGTTCTCGGTGCCGGCTTGCCCGAGCAGCGTCAACGATGTCCTTCCCGGCACGACCCAGTTCTGCGAGGTGCAACCATCCGAGCTGGCGCCCGGCCCGGCGGTTCCGGCCAACAGCGCCGGCACGACCCACCACGTCCATCTGACGCTCGACGGCAGCCAGTCGCCGGGCTCGAGCCAGATCTTCAACAACCACATCCCGCTCGATCCGGAGCTGAGCGGTTCGACCGCGATCTCCAAGACGACCCCACTGCTCAACGTGACCCGCGGCCAGCTGGTGCCCTACGTGATCGTCGTGAACAACGTCTCCGGTGCGTTGCTGACGGACGTCACGATCGTGGATCGCTTCCCGGCCGGCTTAAGCTACGTCCCGGGCTCGGCGCTCATCGACGACGTGCCGAACGAGCCGACGGTCGTGGGCCAAGAGCTTACCTGGAGCGGCCTCATCATCACGGGAACCGGGGCGCGCACGGTGAAGCTCCTGCTCGCCGTCGGTGGAGGCGTTACCGAGGGCGAGTACGTCAACCGGGCCCAGGTGATCAACGGCACGACCGGCGGCGCGATCTCCGGTGAAGCGACCGCCACCGTCCGCATCGTGCCCGACCCGACGTTCGACTGCACCGACGTGATCGGCAAGGTCTTCAACGACGCCAATCGCAACGGTTTGCAGGATGACGGTGAAGAGGGTCTTCCCGGCGTTCGCGTCGTGACCGCACGGGGCCTGCGAGCGACGACGGATGCGCACGGGCGCTACCACATCACCTGCGCGATCACGCCTCACGAGAGCCGTGGCAGCAACTTCGCGCTCAAGCTCGACGACCGGACGCTGCCGACCGGCTTCCGGCTGTCGACGGACCAGACCCGGATCAAGCGCGCCACGCGCGGCAAGGCGCTGCGAATCAACTTCGGCGCGTCGATCCATCGCGTCGTCGCGATCGATCTTTCGGATCCCGCGTTCGAGCCGGGCACGACCGAGATCCGTGTCCAATGGAGGCCGCGCCTCGGGCTGCTGCTCGAGGAGCTGCGTCGGGCCCCGTCCGTACTGCGGCTGTCCTATGTGGCCGACCGGGAGGATCCTGCACTCGTCCAAAGTCGCATCGAAGCGATCAAGCAGCAGGTGACCGAGGTCTGGGACGAGACGGACTACCCGCTCAGCATCGAGCCCGAAATCTTCTGGCGCCTCGGCGCCCCGAACGCAAAACGCGACGTGCGCGTCCCGGACGGCAGGTGAATGCCATGAACAAGCATCACCTGCCGTTGATCCTCGGTGTTTTCCTGGCTGCGGGAGCGAGCTGGGCCCAGGTTCAAACCACCGAACCGGGCGAAACGGTCGAGCACCACCTGTCCCCCGACCAAACCCTCCGGCGTTGGTCGCAGGACCCGGATCTGCTCGACAGCGAACGCGGCGACCGGCTGGAGGTCCGCCGGGTCGCCGGCGAGAAGTACGAGACCGTCAAGTTGAAAAACGTCGTACCCCCGATCCGGTTCGAATCGGGTGTGGCGCAGATCCCGCGCGACTACGTCGACAAGCTCAACGCGATCCTCGAAACCATGCGGCACCGTAGAAACGTGCGACTGCATTTCGTCGGTCACGCGGACTCGCAGCGGCTCTCCGATGCCCTCGTCCGTGTGTTCGAGGACAATGCCGGTCTTTCCAGGGAACGCGCGGGCGAAGTTGCCGAATACTTCAAGAGCGCGTTGAACCTGCCGGCCGAGGCGATAACGTACGAGTGGTTCGGCGATACACAACCGATCTCCTCGAACCAGACGGAGGAGGGCCGGGCACTCAATCGCCGCGTCGAGGTGGAGGTCTGGTACGACGAGGCGCGCGACGCCGTCAAGGACGAGGAGGTCGTCGTCACCGACGACATCAAGCGCATCAAGGTCTGCCGGATGGAGACGGTCTGCAAGCTGCGCTACCGCGAGGGACACTCCCGACGTGCGCGTGTCCGGAATCTCGTCGCGCCGCTGCGGTATGTGGACGAGACCACGCCGATCTCCGATACGTTCGTGACCCAGGTACGGCAGGCGCTCGACAACCTGGGGGACAGGCAGAACGTGGCGGTCCGCTTTATCGGGTACACCGACGACGCGCCGCTGAGCGGTCGCAACAAACGCATTTACGGCGACCACCTGTCGATGTCGAAGGCACGCGCGTTGCGCGTCGCGCTGGCGATGCAGGAAACCTTGAACCTCCCGACCTCGGCGGTCGAAAGCGATGGTCGCGGCACCGCGCGGCCACTGGCGAACAACGAGACCGCTCAGGGCCGGACGCTGAACCGGCGTGTCGAGGTGGAGTTCTGGTACGACGATCCACTTCAGGAGCTGCCCGACGACCCGCAGCCCTGCCCCGACGAATTCGGCGAGGAAATAATGACCAAGGTCTACGATCCCCCATGGGGCCGTCTTCCGACGCTGCCGCTGAAAAACGGCGTCCCGGTCGTGCCGCCCGGTTTCGCCGCGGATCTGTATCGCGCGCTGTCGGATATCAAGGATCGAACCAACCCGCGCTTGCGGTTCGTCGGCTACACGAAAAACGAGCGCCTCGACCGGCGAACCGCATCGGTGTACGGCGACGACATCGGTCTTTCCGCGGCACGCGCGCGACGAACCATGGAAATCTTGAAACAGGATCCGCTGTTGGTGAGCGCACCGGCCGAGCACGAAGGACGCGGCTACGTGCATTCCGAGGATGTCGTGAACGCCGGGTTCATACAGGGCCAGGAGTCGTTCGTCCGCGTACAGGCGGTCTACGACGAACCGGTGCCGCTCGACGACTACGAGGGCATGGATATCACGCCGATCACCCGGGAGCTGCAGCCGAAGAGCCCGTACGAGCTCAACGTGATGCGCATCACCGTCGATGGCGAGCCGATCGACGACCCGGGTCGCAGCTCCTCCGACGTCCAGCGCTGTACCGATGTCGCGCTGGAAAGCGCCGACATCCGGTTCCGTTTCGACAATCTCGAGTCGCGGCAGCGACTCGCCGTCACGGCACATCCGACTACCGTGACACCCGGCGGTCCACCGCTGCGCTTCCGGATGTACGACAACTACTCGAGTTTCATCGCGCGTGCCGAAATCCGGATGTTCGAGAAACGGCAGTCTCCAAGGTCGCAACCGCTGGAGACCGTGCCGCTCGACGACATGGGGCTGGCGGAGTGGCAGCCGTCTTCGGAAACCCTCGCCGGTGGGGAGCGAGAGCTGAAGTACCTCCTCAGGGTCTACGACGCGGAAGGGCGCTACGACGAGACGGACGCGGCGAGTTTGTGGCTGGTCCACGAGCCGGCTTCCGGTGTCGAGGATTCGGCGGCCCCGGCGCCCGGCTTGCTCGCCGCCTACGGTGAGAGCGATCTGGCGCGCCGGAAGATCCCCGTCCGCGGTGGTGCGGTCAAGGTGCAGGGCGCCGGCATCCCGACGGACCACACGGTTTGGATCGCGGGGCGGCAGATCCCGGTCGACGCGCAGGGCAATTTCGTCGCTGAGGAGATCCTTCCGCACGGCGCACACACGGTCGAGGTCGCGGTGCTCGACGCGGCGGGCAACGGCACGCTGTACCTGCGCGATCTGGAGTTTGACCGCAAGGACCTGTTCTACGTCGGTATCGCCGACGTCACGCTGTCCGAAAACCGTTCGAGCGGACCGGCCGAGCTGCTCCAGGGTGCCAACGATCCGCAGCCGTTCGATTCGTCCCTCGATGGCCGGCTGGCGTTCTACGTCGACGGCAAGATCGGCAACGACTGGCACCTGACGGCGAGCGCCGACACCCGTGAGGGTCCGCTGGACGAGATGTTCAGCAACTTTCTCGACAAGTCGCCGGACTCGCTGTTCCGTCGCATCGATCCCGACGATCACTATCCCACGTTCGGCGACGACAGCGTCGTGGAGGACATGGCGCCGACGCTCGGCAAGTTCTACGTCAAGGCGAGCCGCGGCAAGAACCACGGGCTGTGGGGCAACTTCAAGGTCGGTTATCTGGGCAACGAGCTGGCCCACGTCGATCGCGGTCTCTACGGCGCCAACGCGCACTACGAGACCAAAGCCACCACCGGCTTCGGCGACGAAAAGCTGGTCGTCGACGGATTCGCCGCCGAGCCCGGAACCATACCGAGCCACGAGGAATTCCGCGGAACGGGTGGCTCGCTCTACTACTTGCGCCATCAGGACGTCCTCACCGGATCCGAGCGCGTGCGCATCGAGATGCGCGACAAGGACTCGGGCATCGTCACGGGTGTGCTCGATTTGCGTCCGGCGATGGACTACGACATCGACTACCTGCAGGGGAGGATCCTGCTTTCCGAACCGCTCTCATCGACCGCGGACGACAACTTGCTCGTACGCAGCAGCGGATTGAGCGGCGACGAAGCCTACCTCGTGGCGCGCTACGAGTACACACCGGGCTTCGACGAGCTGGACGCCGTCGCCGTCGGCGGCCAGGCACACTACTGGTTCAACGACCACGTACGCCTCGGCGCGACCGTCAACTCCAACGAAGAAGGCAACGTCGACAGCAACCTGGGCGCCGCGGATCTGACCCTGCGGATGAGCACCGATTCCTGGTTCAAGGTGCAGGCGGGCCGGAGCGAGGGCCTTCTCTCCACCTCGCTGCGCTCGGACGACGGCGGGTTCGGCTTCACCGGCCCCTCCACCCCGGCGTTCACCGACGCGGAGGCGAGTGCCTACCGTGCCGATCTGAGCGTCGGTTTCGGCGATTTCATCGACGGCAACAAGGGCCGCGCCGGCTTCTATGTGCAAACGATCGAGGCCGGCTACTCGGCCCCCGGCCAGGCGACGATCAAGGATACGGACCAATACGGCGTCACCTTCAAGATGCCCGTGACGGACCGTTTGAGTGTGACGGCCAAAGGCGATCAGAAGACCGAGGAACAGGGGCTCGAGACCCGCGCGATCGAGCTCAACGTCGGTTACAAGGTGACCGACGAGTGGACCGTCAGCACGGGCGTACGCAACGACCTGCGCGAGGACAGTTCGCCGGTCGTCCCGCTGACCCAAGATCAGGGCGAGCGCACGGACGCGGTCGTCCAGGTGGCGTACGATCCGGGCGAGACGTGGCGCGCCTATGGCTTCGTGCAGGAGACCGTCGCGTCGAGCGGCGGCCGCGAGGACAACGCACGCATCGGCGCGGGCGGCTCCTACCGTGTTTCGAAGCGTTTCAAAGTCGACGGGGAAGTTTCCGGCGGCGACCTCGGGCCCGGTGCCAAGATCGGGACCGACTTCCTGATGTCCGACCGAACCAGCCTCTATCTCAACTACGCGCTCGAAAACGAGCGTACGGACAACGGCTTGCGCGCGCGCCGGGGCAGCCTGGTCTCCGGTGTAAAGCAGCGGCTCTCGGACAGCACCAGTGTGTACCTGGAGGAGCGTTACCAGCATGGCGACGCGTTGACCGGGATGACCCATGCCGGAGGGATCCACCTCGTGGCGAGGGAAAGCTGGAACTTCGGCGCCAACGCCGAGGCCGGCACGCTACGGCATTCGCTCACCGGTGCCGAGACGGATCGCAGGGCGCTGGGCGTTCGCGCGGGCTACGGCCGGGAGAAGGTCCAGCTCTCGAGCGCGATCGAGTATCGCCGGGACGACGCCGAGCAACCCGACACGACGGTGACCGAACGAACCGTCTGGCTGTTCCGCAACAGCTTCAAGTACCAGCTCAACCCGGATTGGCGCCTGCTCGGCAAGCTCAACCACTCGTTCAGCGAAAGCTCGCTCGGCGAGTTCTACGACGGCGGCTACACCGAGGCGGTGTTCGGGTACGCTTACCGTCCGGTCAACAACGATCGGCTGAACGCGCTGGCCAAGTACACGTACTTCTACAACGTCCCGACCACGGACCAGCTGGGCTTCAATAATACATCGGCGCAGTTCATCCAGAAGAGCCACATCGGCGCCGTCGACGTGACCTACGACCTGACGGCCGACTGGTCCATCGGCGGCAAGCTGGCCTACCGCCTGGGACAGGTGAGCCTCGACCGCGTCCAGCCGGTGTTCTTCGACAATACCGCGCAGCTCGCGGTGCTGCGCGCCGACTGGCGGTTCCGCAAGGGCTGGGAGAGCCTGGCCGAGATGCGGTTACTGGATCTCCCCGACCTGGACCAGCGGCGCTCCGGTGCGTTGCTCGCGATCTACCGTTACATCGGCAAGCACCTGAAGGTCGGCGGCGGCTACAACTTCACCGACTTCTCCGACGACCTGACCGACCTGAGCTACGACCACCAGGGCGCGTTCGTCAACCTCGTCGGGACGATGTAGTCCGTCGTCCGGGAGCCTACTCGCCGGACGCGGGGTTGTTCTCCGGCATCCCCTGCTGCGTGCCGAACTTCGGCTCGAATCTCTCGACGTAGCGCGCGTATTTCTCTTGCCACACCTCCGCCGCGAACTTGGCGAGAGCCGCACCTTGCAACAGCAGCTCCAGATTTTCGAGGCACATC
>JBFFZZ010000018.1:0-22238 GCA_041568335.1 Candidatus Polarisedimenticolaceae bacterium
GGGTCGGCGACGAGCCCCTCGAGATCTTCGGCCTGGCGGAGGAGTCCTTCGTCCCAGGCAAGATTGGCGGTGATCGTCAACGGCTTGCCGCGAAGGGTCTCCAGGATCGCCGGGACGCCGCGGTCCTGCTCCTCGTTTCCCCACCAGCGGACCAGGTCGTTCCCGTGGGCCAGGTTGACCTGCCCGGCATCGATCATCTCCTCCAGCGAATAGTTGCCCGAGCCGTGCCCGACGACCGGCATCCCCAACTCGCGCGCGGCCTGCCCGATCGCCTGCAGCTGCTCCAGGCTGAGCTGCGTGTACACCTTGACCATGTCGTAGCCGGCCGCGTGCTGGGCGCGGACGGCCGCCGCGGCGTCCTCGGGGCTGTCGAGGCTCAGCATCGGCTCCATGTAGGGCGGGTTGCCGTCGAGGTAATCCCCGCAGGTGTAGATCGTCGGGCCGACGCGGTCTCCGCGTGCGACCGCGTCACGCCACTCCAGGTGATGGGGTACGCCGCGCAGGTTGAAGACGGTCGTGACGCCGCGAGCGAGGTACAGCGGGAGCTCGTCGACGTGGTCGAGGTGAACGTGGGCGTCGACGAGACCGGGGATCAGGTAGCGGCCGGCGACGTCGACGATCTCGACGCCGGCCGGGACACGGCGCTCGCCGGACCCGCCGATGTGGTCGATCCGCTCGCCGCGGATCCAGACGTCCTGGCTCTCCGCCGTCTCACCGGTCACGACGTCGACGACGGTGCCGCCTCGGAGAACGAGGTCGGGCGGGGGCGCTGAAGGGTGACAGCCCACGATCAGGCCGAGCAGAGCCAGGATGAGGAATGGACGATGCAAGGGAACCCTCCTTTCGAGAGACCGGAAGCCGCCGGGATCCTACCCTCAAACGGACCCCCGCTTCCGAGCCCGGGACGCCACGGTGCAGGGCTCTTGGTACACTTCTTGCGTTAGTACGGCACGGGAAAGAACGAGCCGGACCCCCGGCAGGAGCGCGTGATGACGTTACGACTCGTAGCGGTGATGAGCGTGGTGTTGCTGCTGTGCCTGGGCGCATTTGGCCTGATTGCCAACCATTTTCAGGAACAGGTGATGGTGGAGGCGGCCAAGATCGCATCGGAGTCGGCGAAGGCGATCTTCGCCACGCTGGATGCCTCGCACGACCGCAACTTCTTCCACGTCAACCAGGCGCGTCGGCCCGACGGATTGGCCTGGGAGGCGCAGATGCCTCCGGCGCCACCCGGCAGGGGGGACCGGACCGAGCTGCGGATCGTCGGCGACGTCGACCCCGAGGAGACCCGCAAGCTGATCGAGGAAGTCGCCCGGCGGCGACTCGGTGTCGCGGTTCCGGTCGACGGCGGCGTGCCGGGCGAACCACCCAAGTACAGCTTCAGCACGGTCGGCCGGTTCGTGACCGTCGAGTGCACCCAGGACGAGCGGGGTGAGGAAAACTGTGTCCGGGTCCACCGGCAACTGTCCGGCGCGGAGCTGAACGAAGTCTTCGTTCGAGTCGAGGACATCCACGCCAGCGCCGACGGAGAGGAGCTGACGCTCACGATCCCGACGTTCAAGCAGGACCCGCACTCCACCGGACAGGACGCAGGGCAGGTCGAGGGCGAGTGGACGTCCGACGACGTGCAGCTCGTCGAGCGGGCGGATTCCGACGAGCCCCCGGCGGTCGTCTCCGAGATCCAGCTTCCGATCTCGGTGCAGGACTACGAAAGCCTGTTCGACCGTGTGCGGAGGCAGTCGATGCTCCTGTTCCTCGGTGTGTTCCTCGTCGGAATCGCGCTGTCCGCCGGCGCGGCGGCGCGCTTCACGCGTCCCACGCGACGGCTCGACGCGGCGCTTCGAGACATCTCCGAGGGGGATCTCGACGCCGAGGTCGAGGTACGGGGAAAAGACGAGATGGCGCGGCTCGGTCTCGCATTCAACGAGATGGCGCGCAAGATGCGCGCGAACCGCGATCGCGCACGGGAGATGGTCCGCCGCGACAAGCTCTCGGCGCTGGGGCGGCTGGCCGCCGGCGTCGCGCACGACGTGCGCAACCCGCTGCACTCGATCGGTCTGACGCTGTCGCACCTCGACGATACCGGTCGTCCGTTGGACCCCGAACGAGCGGCGGAGTTCGATCGATCCGTCACGATGATCCGCGGCGAGATCCGCCGGCTGGACCAGCTGGTCGTCAACTTCCTGCGGTTCGCCAACGGCGACAACCGCGAGCGGAGGTCGGTCGATCTGAAAGCACTGGTCGAAGAGACCGAACGGCTGTTCCGCAAGGAGGCGCAGTGGCGCGGGATCGAGCTGTCGCTCGATCTGGAAGAGGTCCCCGAGCTCCAGGTCGACGTCGAGGCGATCCGCTCGTCGTTGCTGAACCTCGTGCTCAACAGCTGCGAGGCGATGCCCAAGGGCGGGAAGCTCGACATCTCACTGCGCCGGAGCAACGGCGAGGTGGTGCTGGAAGTCGCCGACACGGGGCGGGGGATCCCCGCCGATCAACAAGAAAAAGTGTTCGATTTCGGGTATTCCAGCCGCGAGGGCGGCAGCGGTCTGGGGCTCGTGATGGTGCACCAGTGCGTGGTCGAGGACCACGACGGCCGCGTCACGCTGGAGTCCACCGAGGGTGACGGCACGCGCGTTCGGTTGATGTTCCCGGTCGAAACCGCAACGACGGACGCAGCCGCCGAAGAGCCAACGGAGCAACAAGGATGAGCCCCGCAACCAAAGCACGTCTGCTGATCGTCGACGACGAGGAGCCGCAACGCCTGATGCTCGCTTCCCTCTTGGGCCGCGCCGGCTTCGAGGTCGATGCGGCCCGCGACGGCGGTGAAGCACTCGAGCTACTCCACGCGAATCGGTACGACCTGATGCTGACGGACCAGCGCATGCCCAAGTTCGACGGCCTCGAGCTGCTCGATCGCACGAGACGCGACCACCCGGACCTGCCCGTCGTGCTGATGACCGCCTACGGGTCGGTCTCGACCGCGGTCGAGGCCAGGAAGCGCGGCGCCGCCGACTACCTGACCAAGCCGTTCGAGCGCGACGAGCTGTTGATCGTGGTGCAGAAGGTGTTACGCCAGCAGCAGCTGGAAACGGAGGTCGCGGATCTTCGAGGCACGCTGCGCGAGCGCTACAGCCTCAACAACATCGTCGGCAGCTCCGCCCCGATGCAACAGGTGTTCTCGTTGATCGAGCGGGTGGCGCCCACCGACGTGCCCGTGCTGGTGACCGGCGAGACGGGGACCGGCAAGGAGCTGGTCGCGCGGGCGATCCACCGGTACGGCCGACGCGCGGAGGGGCCGTTCGTGGCGCTCAACTGCGCCGCGGTCCCGGAGACGTTGCTCGAGAGCGAGTTCTTCGGCTACGAGAAGGGTGCTTTTACGGGCGCCGATCGCGAGCACTCGGGCAAGTTCGAGCAGGCCGACGGCGGCACGCTGTTCCTCGACGAGATCGGGGCCATGCGGACCGATCTGCAGGCCAAGATCCTACGCGCGATCCAGGAAAAGGAGATCCAGCGGCTCGGATCGACCAAGACGTCGCCGGTCGACGTCGCGATCGTCGCCGCCACCTGCGAGGACCTCGAGCTGGCGATCCGCGAGAAGACCTTCCGCGAGGATCTCTACTACCGGCTGAACGTGGTCCCGATCCACCTGCCGCCGTTGCGCGAGCGCACCGAGGACATCCCGCTGCTGGTCGACCGGTTCCTGGCCGCCGCTGGCGAGAAGTTCGACCGTGGTCCCGTGCACATGGCGCCGGAGGTGCTGGAGCTCCTGACCGGATACCCCTGGCCCGGAAACGTCCGCGAGCTGGAGAACTGCATCGAGCGCATGGTCGTCCTGGCACAGGGCGAGCGGCTGACGATGGCCGACGTCCCGACGAACCTGCAGCCGGGTCGCAGGGCTGCGGCATCATCGGCCGAGCTGTTCGAGCTCCCGCCCGGGGGCGTGAAGATGGCCGAGCTGGAAAAACACCTGATCCGCCAGGCCCTCGAGCGGACCCGCGGCGCCCTGGGGCCCGCCGCTCGCCTGCTTGGCGTCTCCTACAAGACGCTCCAGTACCGGATCCGAAAACACGGCTTCGACCGCGAGGAATTCGGCGGTCGCGCCAGCGAATGGACCGGCTGACCCACCCCAATAGAGCCTCCATGCCCCATATGGGGTGAAATCAACCGCCCCCAGTCGGCGCGGCCCCGTCTTCAGAGCTGGCACGACCCCTGCAGGGAGGATTGACGTCGATTGACACCCGTAGGGAAACCACGAGCGTACGTTGTGCGTTCTACCCAACGAGGGGCGGGGAAGAGAGGACGAGGATGAGGCCACTCAAAGACGCAGGGATCCTCCTGGTGGTGATTCTGCTGGCGCTCTCGGTGCGCTTCACCCCGCTGGAAGAAAGCGGCGGTACGGAGCTGGACCTCGCCTCGCTGACCCCGCAGACCGGGGCCGCGCCGGAGCCGACGAAGTTCGAGCTCAAGCCGCTCCGGTTGGACGCGATGGTGAGCCCGGCGACGGCCGTCACGCCGCGCGAGGACTTCTCGATCCGCGAAGGGGACCGTTGCACCGAGATGGTGATCCACATCGAGAAGGCCGCCGAGGAAACGCGCAACAAGAGAATCGAGCGCAAAGCCCGAGAAGTCCGGAAAGTCGCGGCCTGCTCGGCCTAGGCTGACCCGCTATCCTGTCGGGTGTGAGCGCACCCGAGCCACCGCACGGTTCCTACCGCAGGCAGCTCGAGTCCTTCGAGCGTCTCGGCAAAGAGCTTCGTCAACGCTCGAGGGCGTTGTCCTGGACACGCCTGGCGCTCGTCGTCGCCGCGATCGCGATGGTCTGGCCGGCGCTGTTCGCCGATCGGCTTTCGCCACACTGGCTGTGGCTCCCGCTGGCCGGGTTCGTCCTGGTCGCGGTCGTCCACGAGAACGTCGAGCGCCGCTACCGCTACGCGCGGCGCGCCTCCGAGGTTCTCCGGAGCGCTCTCGATCGGATCGAAGGCGACTGGATCGGACGCGGTTCCGACGGTGCGCGGTTCATCGATGCCGAGCACCCTTACGCGTCGGACCTCGACCTGTTCGGATCGGGGTCGTTGTTCGACTACATCTGCGCCGCGCGCACCGCCGACGGTGAGGCGCGGCTCGCCGGCTGGCTGGCCCACCCCGCCGATCCGCCGACCGTGATCGAGCGACAACAAGCCGTCGCCGAGCTGCGCCAGCGTCCCGGGTTGCGTCTCGACTTGGCCCTGCTGGGTGAACGGATCGGAGCCACGGTAGACACGCGGCGGCTGGTGCAGTGGGCCCGCTCGCCGGCTGTGCTGGCGCATCGCTGGCCGCAGTGGATCGCGGCGGCACTCGGGATCGCCAACATGGCGACGTTCACCCGATGGCTCGCCCCCGTGTTCCAGCAGGCGGTCGAGGCGGCACGCGGCGGCGAGCGAATCGACGTGTTCGCCGGGGCCGCGCCTTTCTTTGTCTCGCTCTTCGCCTCGATGGTGTTCACGGCGCTCCACGGTGGCCGTGTCCGTCAGGTGCTGCACGACGCCGACCGGCCTCAACACGACCTGGAGCTACTCGCGAATGTACTCGAGCGGGTCCAGCGCGAGACTTTTGAAAGCACGGAGCTGAGGAAGCTGGCGGGGGATCTTCGCGTGGTGGGTGTCGTCCCTTCGCGCGCGATCGGCCGTTTGACCCGCATCGTACAGATCGAGGAGTCGCGCCACAACGCGATCTTCCGCGCGCTCGGCGGCATGGTCCTGGCCGGGACGCACCTGGCCTACGCGTTGGGCCGGTGGCGCTCCCGCTACGGTTCCGCCGTCCCGGTCTGGGTCGATGCCGTGGCGAGGTTCGAGGCGCTCTCGTCGCTGGCCCGGTACGCCTACGAGAACCCGGCCGACGTGTTCCCGACGGTCGACGACGGACCGGCCATGCTCGACGCCAGGGGGCTGGCCCATCCGCTGCTGCCGGTCGAGACGGCCGTGCGCAACGACGTCGCGCTCTCGAGTGAAGGGACGCGCTTGTGGATCGTCAGCGGCTCGAACATGGCCGGCAAGTCCACGCTCCTGCGCACGACGGGGGTCAACGTCGTGCTCGCGCTCGCGGGGGCGCCCGTGCGGGCCACCGAGATGCGGCTCAGCGTATTGCAGCTCGGCGCGTCGATGCGCATCGTCGACTCGTTGCACGACGGGACGTCGCACCTCTACGCCGAGATCAAACGGCTGCACGCGATCGTCGAGCTGTGCAAAAAGCCGCAACCTGTTCTCTTCCTGATCGACGAAGTGCTTCACGGCACCAACTCGACCGACCGCCGCGCGGGCGCCGCGGCCGTCGTCCGGAGCCTGCTGCGAGCCGGGGCGATCGGGATGATCACGACGCACGACCTGGCCCTGGCCCGGATCGCCGACGAGATGGGGGCCGCGGGCGCCAACGTGCACTTCGTCGATCACATGGAGGACGGCAGGCTGGCGTTCGATTACAGGCTGCGCCCGGGGCCGGTCCAAAAGGGCAACGCGCTCGAGCTGATGCGGGCCACGGGACTCGACGTCTGAAGCGTCCTCCGGCCACGCGGCGCGGAGGCCGGCGTGGACGTAGACTTGAGGCATGGTTCGCGCGTGGCTCCTGACGCTGGCGTTGTCGTCGCAAGCGCTCGCCGTCCCGGCTCCGGCGGACGAGCTGCCGTCGCTCCGCGAGACGCTCATCGAGATCGACAAGGTCGCCCGGCTCTACGGATCCGAGGCGTTGAGCTTCACCTCCGACGAGAAGGTCGTGCTCAGGAGCGGTGGAACGACCCAGACGCACCGCTTCCGCCACATCTACACGCTCAACGAGCAGGGTAAGCACGTGGAGCTGCGCCAGCCGGTCAAGCGGCGGCACAACCCCGCCGCGCCCGCCAACACCAACCCGTACCTCTGGATCTTCCTTTTCGAATCCGGCCGCCGGGCGTACATGCACTTCGAGTGGGTCGGGATCGAGCAACGCCTGGAACGCGAGGCGCTGGGGATCGCCTTCCGCCCGCGCGGCGAGGTGTTTCAACACGTCAACGACTGGTGCGGTGTCGCCTGGTTCGACCGCGAGACCTACCGGCCGCTGGTCTTTGAAGCGTGGAGGCCGTTCGAGTACGAGCGGAAGCTGGAGTTCGACCGCCGGCTGGCCGAGGCGGCCGAGGCGGCCGAGCCGAACCGATCGGAGCACGTCATCACCTCGTTCCGGACGGAGTTCGGCGAGGAGCGCAACGACCTGCGTCTCCCCACCCGTGTGACAATGCGCGAGCAGCGCTTCACCGTGTGGGGCAAAAACGGCAGCTCGGGCTATCGCGAGAGGACGCTCTCGAGCGTCAAGCAGCTCTACACGAACTACCGTTTCTACGGCGTCACGACGGAACAGAAGATGCCGGAGCAGGGCGGCGGGGATCAGGGTTCCAGGAACAACTGAGTGATGTAGAGCGTGCCGTCGTCCGCGATGGCGACGCCGACCGCGGTCTCACGAAAATCAGGCGTCAGGATGTTGTGCCGGTGCCCTGGGCTCTCCATCCACTCCTCGACGACGCCGTGGATCGCGCCGAGCGCGCGTCGCGAGCGCGCCACGTTCTCTCCCGACAACCGAAACCCGATACCCGCGGCGCGGATGCGGTCGGCCGGCATCGAGCCGTCCGGCGATTCGTGCGCCATGAAGTCGCCCTCCGCCATCGTCTCGCTGTGACCTCGTGCCACCGCGCGGAGCTCGACGTTCGGTGTCAGCGCGCGGAGCCCGTGCTCGGCGCGCACGGCGTTGATCTCGTCGACGATGACTCGCTCGAGCGTTCCGCGCTCCGCCTCCGGTCCCGCCGTCGCGTAGAGCGCCACCACGACGAGCGCTCCGTCCACGGCCGTCCAGGCGCCGATCCCGATCTCGATCATCGTATCGTCGAGGACCGGCGCGTCCTCAGCCGGGCTGTCCCAGGCCGAGCGCAACCGATCGTCTCCGGCGACTCCCGCGGGGACGATCGTGACGCGTTCCACGACCGTCCGGCCCTCCAGCTCGGCCACGTCGTCCAACGCATCGTCGAGCGGGACGGGATGGGGGAGGCGGCGCTCCACCGGCGCCGCGGCGATGTCCGCCGCGCGTCGTTCGGCCAGCCGTCGCAAGAGATCCGCGTGCGCGAGCGGCTCCAACCCGGCGCTCTCCCGGACCACGCCGACCACGCGGTGGAGCTTTTCGAGGAGCGCGTCGTCGACGGGTCGCTCGGTCCCGGCCGAGAGCGCCCCCGGCATCAGGCCGAGGAACAGCCAGACGAGCTCCCGCCGGCCTCCCAAAGGTCAGATCCCGAAGCGCTCGGCTTCCCAGTCGATCCCGAGGGCGCTCGGGGGACCCATGTAGCCGAGCATCGCGGATGCGGCGACCACCGCCGGGCTGGCGAGGTAACCCTCCCCGCCGACACCCATGCGGTTTTGCCAGTTGCGGTTGAACGACGTGATCGCGACCTGGCCACGCTCGAGGGCGTCCTCGCCCTGGCCAAAGCAGGGCCCGCACCAGGAATTGCGGATCATCCCGCCGACCGAACGCAGCACGTCGGCGATCGACTCGCCGCCGAGACGAGGGTCGCTGTTCTCGATCATCTTCTTGACACCGATCGAGCCGGGGAAGATGACGAACTTACGCCGCGCCTCGGTGTGCCCGGCCTGCTTGGCCGCCTGCAACACCAGCGCCGCCTGCAACAGATCGTCGTAGCTGCCGTTGGTGCAGGAGCCGATGAAGGCGCGGTCGAACTCGATCCTTTCGCCCGCGACTTCGGTCGCGGGGTACGCGTTGCCGGGGCTGAACGGTTTGGCGATCATCGGCGCGACTTCGGACAGGTCGAGCGTCTCGTCGATCTCGTAGAGCGCGTTCCCACCCGGAGCGATTCGCGGGTAGGGCAGCTCGTGCATCCCCTTCTTCTCGTACCAGGCGTAGGTGATGTCGTCGGCGGCGAAGATCCCGTTCTGCGCCTCGCCCTCGGCCATCATGTTGCAGATCGTGTTGCGGTAGGCGATCGGCAGCTGCCCGTTGACGTCGACGAACTCGACCGACATCCCCTGCGACTGGTCACTGCCCCAGCGCTCGAGCAGCTTGAGGACGATGTCCTTGCCGCTGGCCCAGGGTTGTAACCGTCCGGTAATCGCCACACGTCGTGCGCGCGCGAGCGTGAAATAGACATAACCGGTCGCCCAGCCGAAGCCCAGCGTCGTCGAGCCGACGCCGATACCGACCGCTCCGTAGGCGCCATAGGCGCGGCTGTGCGAGTCGGCTCCGGGGATGAACTGACCCGGCATGACCAACCCCTGCTCGGGGAAGTAGAAATGGAAGATGCCGTCGCCGGGGTCGGCGTAGTACGGCTTCTCGAGCCCTTCGACGCGGGCGAAATCGCGACCGATCGCGGTCTGCCGGTCGTCGGATTCGCGACCGGTGAACACGAAGTGATCGTTGGCCACCGCGGCCTGCCGCGGCGCGATCGTGTTGCCGCCGGTGATCTCGTTGAAGGTGTGGATCGAGAACGGCGCGGTGCCGTCGGAAGCGGGCAACAGATCGGCGTAGACGCGCAGCGTCGCCCCCGGCTCCACCACGGCGTCCTTGTCCACACGGTGCGCCCAGACGATCTGTTCGGTCGTGGTCAGCCCCGCGGCCGTTGCGGCATCGGGCCACTCGATCCGTGGCTCGCGCTCCACCGACGCGCGGAACTCGCTTCGCCCGACGGCAAAGATCCCCCCCGTGCGGCGGATCTCGTCTTCCTTCTCGGTCAGGGCGAAGGGCGTGTAGGTCTTGTCCTGGGTCAGATTCGTCAGCTCCCGCGTGCCGGGTTTGTAGGCGAACTCGTCACCGTCGGCCGCATCGGCGACGGCCTCGGGGCACTGCACCACCTCGAGGCCGAGGTTGAACGCGTTGCGGCGGAAGATATCGCCCATGTTGTCGCCGCAGACGATCACCATCTCCAGCCCGGCCTCCTCGGCGACCGCCTTGAGCCCGGCCGGGCTCATCTCGCGCGACGAGCCGATGGCGAAACGGTCGCCGGCGATCAGGAACGTCTCCCCGGAGTGCACGCGCTTGCGGTAGTCCGGGATCAGGAACCGGAACGAGCCCGCCTTCCAGCGCTCGTCGAGCGCGTCCAGGCTCTCGGAAACACAATCCTGCGCGGGCGTGATCGCGTCGGTGTCGATCGAATCGAGCTTCTGCCCCGGGTTCGCCGGGTCCCAGATGATCAGCGCCTTGCCGCGTATCTCGCGGTCGGAGCCGGACGACGACGTCGGGCCGCGGTCACGGCCCAGATCGTTGATGTGCACACCCGGCTTCAACCTGGCCGGTTGGATCCCATGCATGAACGTACCTCGTCGGGTGGAAACGCGGCCGTCCGGCCACCGCTTCATGTTCGCACAAAGTTCACGATCAGAGCAAAGGCACGACCTGCCGCTGCGCCCCCTGCGGGACACCGAGGTATTCGTTGACCTCGACAAGTTCGAATCGCGGCGACGACTCGACGGAGTGGCGCAACAACGAGATGTGTGCGGCGTCCACCACCACCAGGATCCGTTCGGCGTCGCCGGCGACGCGCTGGAGGTTGGCGAACATGCGCAGGTGACGGTTGTACCATCCGGTCAGCGCATCCGCGCCGGGGTACTCGCCGTCCTTCCCCAGATCGAACTCGCCGACGAGGTTGCGTCCGTGCGCATGAGCGATGTTCCGCGGCTCGTTGATCCAGACGAGGCTGTCTTCGATCGATTCCGTCGCCTGGTACTTGCTTTCACGCTCGAACCAGCGTGTGTAGCGCGAAACGAACTCGTTCGACAGCCGGTCGAGCTGGCCGTGTTCCAGCGCGTACGCGCGCAGGTCGGTGGGCCGTTGGTATCGCGCGACGACATCGATGCCGTAGATACGCCAGTGTCCCATCCTCTCGGCCACCGGCAACGCCAGCCGATCGACCATGCCGGGCCCCGGCTCGTAGTCGCCGTTCAGGAACCCGGCGTAACGCCGGTCCAGCGCGGCCTGTTCCGCCGCGGGTAGACCGACGACCAGCCGGTCCGGTTTGAACTCGAGCAGTTTTTCGACGATCTCGTGCAGCTCCGCGCCGGTGGTCTTGTCCACCAGGATCGCATCGTGAAGCTCGAATGTCCCGAGCAGCAGAACGCTCGCATCGGGCGGCCCGAGCAACGCGTCGCGTTTCTTCTGGCCGCGCTGTTGGTCGTTTTCCTGGCCCGGAGTGCCCGGTCCACCCGGCGCACAAGCGATCGCGCCGCACACCAGAAGCCACACCAGGAGCGCGTTCGAGTTTTTGATGGAGTCGACGGGCATGCGGAACCTTTCCAACCCTCGCCGTCGCGGCACCTACTAATGTTAGCATTCGGCAAGTGGGAGGACAGGACATGAAACAGGGGTCATGTTTCTTGGCGGTCGTGGTTTGTCTCGGCGTTGCGCTGGCCTGCGCGCAGGCGCAAGACGCACCGGACGCTCGGGCGGGTAGCGACGTCGTCGATGCGTCCACGCTCACGGGCAAGTACACGACGGTGCCGTTGACGACCGATGTGTCCGGATTCGACGCCGCCGACCGACGTTTGCTCGAACTGCTGATCGAGGCCGCGCAGGCGATGGACGACGCGTTCTGGAAGCAGGCGTACGGTGACAAGGGCAGGTTCCTCGGCTCGATCTCCGATCCCGCGCTGCGTCAGTTCGCGCTGATCAACTACGGCCCATGGGACCGGCTGGACGCCAACAAGCCGTTCCTCGAGGGCGTCGGTGAAAAAGCGCCGGGGGCCAACCTCTACCCCGCGGATATCACCAAGGAAGAAATTGAAGCCGCCGGTGACGGCGCGCTGACGAGCCTCTACACGATGGTCCGGCGCGACGACGACGGGAAGCTCGAGGCGATCCCGTACAGCGAGTTCTTCAAGGACGAGATCACGATCGCCGCGCACCGGTTGCGCCAGGCCGCCGCTGTGGCCAAGGAAGAGTCGTTCAAGCAATACCTGTTGCTACGCGCCGAGGCGCTGGAGACCGACGACTACCGGCCCAGCGATCTGGCCTGGATGGACATGAAGGACAACCGCTTCGACGTCGTCATCGGTCCGATCGAGGTCTACGAGGATCGGCTGCTCAACGCCAAGGCGGCCTTCACCGGTTACGTGCTGGTCAAAGACTTGGAATGGAGCGAGCGGCTCGCGCGCTACGCCGGATTCCTGCCCGAGCTGCAGCGCGGGTTGCCCGTCCCCAAAAAGTACAAGACGGAAACGCCGGGCACCGACGCCGATCTGAACGCCTACGACGTCGTCTACTATGCGGGAGACTGCAACGCGGGGTCGAAGACGATCGCGATCAACCTGCCCAACGACGAAGAAGTCCAGCTCGCCAAGGGCACGCGGCGGTTGCAGCTCAAGAACTCGATGCGCGCCAAGTTCGACCGCATCCTGGTGCCGATCTCCGAGGTGCTGATCGCCGAAGACCAGCGCTCACACATCACGTTCGACGCGTTCTTCGCCAACACGATGTTCCACGAGGTCGCCCACGGCTTGGGGATCAAGAACACGATCGACGGGTCATCCACGGTGCGCAAGGCGCTCAAGGAGCAGTCGTCCGCGCTGGAAGAGGGCAAGGCCGACATCCTCGGCCTGTACATGGTCACCGCGCTGCACGACAAGGGCGAGATCGGTGACGAGCCGCTCGAGGATTACTACGTGACGTTTCTCGCCGGCATCTTCCGCTCCGTGCGCTTCGGCGCGACCAGCTCGCACGGCAAGGCCAACATGGTGCGGTTCAACTTCTTCCGCGACATGGAGGCTTTCGCCCGCGACGCGGCCACCGGCACCTACCGCGCGGATATGGACAAGATGAAGCAAGCCGTCGCGGCGCTCTCCGAGCGGATCCTCCGGCTCCAGGGCGACGGGGACTACGAGGCGGCCAAGACGTTCGTCGAGTCGATGAGCGGGATCGAATCGCTGCAAGGCGACCTCGACCGGCTGGCCGGCGCGGGGATCCCCGTGGACATCATCTTCCGGCAGGGAATCGAGGAGTTGTTCGGGAGCTCGTGAGGGCGCGGCCTAGCTGGCCTGCGCGCGGTAGAACTTGAGCACCGGTTCGGATTGTTCCTGGATCCGGTAGCCGAGTTTTTCGGCTTTCTTGACGACGGTCACGCATGACGGGGACCATGCGACCCCCTGGCCCGTGGTCAGGTCCTCGACCTCGAACCACACCTGTTTTTCGGATCCGCGATAGCAATAGACCTTGTAGAGAACTGCCGTCATGTGGGAACGCTCCGTGTCTCGGGGGTGGCTCGATGGTGTTCGGGTACGGGGAAGTGCGGCCCGGGTCAAGCGCTTTGCCGGGTTAGTTTCGAAGAACGCGTCCGCGCCCGCGGTGTTTTCCGGGTCGGCCGGGAATTCAGCTTTTCCAACGGCTCGACTGCTAGACTGCCGTCATGACCACCCCATCCTATTTGCCCGTCGCATTGTTCTTTTTCTTATCCCTCGGTCCGCTCGCCGGCCCCGGCTCCGCCGTCGAAGCCGAGTCCGGCGAAGAGACGAAGCTCCAGCGAATCGACACCGACCTGGCCCGCTCCGTGGTGGACCGGATCGTGCTGGATGTGGAACGGTTGCGCGGCCTGTCGTTCAAGAACGAGGTGCCGGTGGCGGTCGTCAACGACGACCAGGCCCTGGCGCAACACATGCGGCGGTTGGAAGAGTTCGGCGATCTGGAGGAGATCCGGTACGCCGAGATCGTGATGAAGCTGCTCGGCATGGCGAATCCCGACGACGACGTGATGCAGCTGTTCACCGATGCGCTCCGCGAACAGATCGGCGGCTACTACGACCCCAAGCAGGGGCAGTTCTACCTGCTGGACGACATGCCCGCGGCGCTGGTCGACATCCTCACCGCGCACGAGCTGACCCACGCGCTCGAGGATCAGTACTACGCGCTGGACGCGCTGTTGATGACGGACGAGGCCACCGACGACGAGATCTTCGCGCGCGGCGCGGTCACCGAAGGCAGTGCGACGTTGCTGATGATGATCTACTCGATCGAGCAGGCGTTCGATCAATCGATGTCCGAGGAGGACCTGGCCGCCATGACCGGTGTCGGCCAGGAAGCCGTCGAGCGATTGCCCAAGGTTCTGCTGCGGCAGATGATGGCCCCGTATGTCGTGGGGATGAGCTTCGTTCAACGCGGGAACGCGATGGGTTGGATGTCCGGCGGCTATCCGGTGGACGACGTCAACCGCGCCTACGAGCAACCCCCGACGTCCTCGGAGCAGATCCTGCACCCCGCCAAGTACTGGGACGAGGAGCAGCGCGACGACCCGATCCCCGTCTCCCTGGGCTCCGCGGGCAGCGCGCTGGGCAAGGGCTGGGTGCTCGAGAACGACGGCGTGCTCGGCGAGATCAACCTGGCCGTGCTCGTCGGCGCGCCCACGCCGGACCCGCAAGACCCGGCGGGTGTCCTGGGCTCCGCGTGGACCAATCGCGCCGCGGAGGGCTGGGGCGGCGATCGCTACGAACTATGGACGCGCGGCAGGAAGTCGGTCGTCCTGCTCTCGACGACCTGGGACAGCGAGCGTGACGCGCAGCAGTTCGCGGCGGCCGTCACCGACGGTCCGGTGACCGGGCACAGGATCGCGGGACGCAACGTCGCGCTGGTATACGGCCACCCGCCGCGCAAGAGGCTCGATGCACTGCTCGACGGGATGCTACGGCAAGCCCCGCAGCCGTGATAGATTATCGGTCAGCCCAGACTCGTTCACTACAAGTTAAGACCCAAGGAGGCCACCCATGGCTCATGAACTTCCCGCGCTGAACTACGCGCACGACGCGCTCGAGCCGCACATCGACGCGCGCACGATGGAAATCCACCACGGCAAGCATCACGCGGCGTACGTCGCCAACCTCAACAAGGCCCTCGAAGGCCACGCCGATCTGGAACAGAAATCGATCACCGAGCTGATCGGCGATCTCTCCGCCGTCCCGGAGGCGATCCGCGGCGCGGTCCGCAACAACGGCGGCGGGCACTTCAACCACTCGTTGTTCTGGAACGTGATGCAACCGGGTGGTGCCGACGCTCCGTCCGGCGATCTCGCGGCGGCGATCGATTCCGCGTTCGGATCGTTCGATGAGATGAAATCGAAGTTCGGCACGGCCGGGGCGACGCGGTTCGGATCCGGTTGGGCCTGGCTGTGCGTCAAGTCCAACGGCTCGTTGAACGTTTGCTCGACACCCAACCAGGACAGCCCCGTGATGACCGGAATCGGCGGCTGCGAGGGCAAACCGATCCTCGGCCTGGACGTCTGGGAGCACGCCTACTACCTGAACTACCAGAACCGCCGCCCGGACTACATCGCGGCTTTCTGGAATGTCGTCAACTGGGACGTCGTCGCCGAGAGCTTCGCCAAAGCGAAATAGCTCCTTTTTCCAGAGGACTTCAAGCGCCCCGGGGTTCACCGGGGCGTTTTTTCTGGCTCCCTTGCATCCCCCAAACTCCGGCCTAGATTGAAGCTCCAGAAGAACCAGCCAGGAGGAGCGTCATGCAAGAGGTGCAAACCAACCCGTTCGATCGCGCAGAGATGCTGGAGCGATTGGGTCAGGACACCGATCTGCTTGACGATGTCCTGCAGGTGTTCCGTGAGGAGTGCCCCCGGATGTTGGCCGAGGTGCGCGCGGCGCTCGATCAGGCCGACCCCGATCTGGTGAGCCGCGCCGCGCACTCGATGAAGGGCGCGTTGCTCAACATCTCCGCCGCGCCCGCCGCCGCCGAGGCCGCCGCGCTGGAACAACTCGGACGAGAGCAACGGCTCGACGAGAGCGGGCCGGTCCTCGACCGCTTGCAACACGAAGTCGAACGGCTTCAAGACGCCCTCTCGCAGCCCGCCGCCGTCTGACCCGACGCCCCGCCGCCTAGCTTGTGCCGCTGTCCCCCATGGACTAGCCTGTTTGGTCTACGTGGAGGTGCAGCCGATGTCGGGGAAAGACGCCGTTCGTCTGACCCAACTGGCTTCCGGCGCAGGTTGAGCGAGCAAGATGGGCCCCGAGGCCCTGGCGCAGGTGCTGCGCCCGCTCCAGGGGATGTTCGCCGCGGCGGACTACCCTGACCTACTGCAAGGACTCGCCGAACCGGATGACGCCGCCGTCTGGCGTCTCGACGGGAATCGTGCGCTCGTCCTGACGTCCGATTTCTTCCCGCCGATCGTCGATGACGCGTACAGCTTCGGTGCGATCGCCGCATCGAACGCGCTGTCGGATCTGTACGCGATGGGCGCCCGGCCGTTGCTGGGGATCAATCTCGTCGGTTTCCCCGCCGATCTCGACCCGTCGATCCTCAGCGACATCCTTCGCGGCGGGGCCGACAAGGTCCGCGAAGCCGGAGCCGTGGTCGCCGGCGGCCACACCACGTCGGACAAGGAGCCGAAGTACGGGCTGGCCGTCGTCGGTCTCGTACACCCCGAGAAGATCCTGACCAAGGGCGGCGCGTGCGCAGGGGACCTGATCTATCTGACCAAACCGCTGGGCACCGGCGTCGTGACGACGGCACAAAAGAACGACCAGGTCGATGAGCAGGACCTGCGCGCGGCGGTCGAGAGCATGGTGCGGTTGCACCGCGGCGCGGCGAACCTCATCGACCGGCTGCCCGGCGCCATACACGCGGCGACCGACGTCACCGGCTTCGGGCTCGCCGGGCACGCCCACGAGGTCGCCGACAGGTCGGGCCTGGCGCTGCGTCTGTCTTGGGACAAGCTCCCGTTGCTTCCCGGGGCCGAACGCTACGCGCGCGAGGGGCACGTTCCCGGTGGCTCGCGGCGCAATCGAGCGTACTACGAGACTTGGGTCCGCTGGGGCGCGGAGCGCGACGAGTGGCGGGACGCGTTGCTGTTCGACCCGCAGACCGCGGGTGGCCTGCTGCTGGCGGTCGATGCGGGGAGCCGCGACGAACTGGAGCGGGCGTTCGAAAACTCGGAGGAGCCGTTGCGGCTGGTCGGCGAGGCCGTCGCGGGCGAACCCGGCATCATCGAGGTCGTCTGACGTGGATCGACTCTACCCTTCACTCGAACAAAAGCTCGAAGGCGTCGTGCTGACGCCCGAGCAGTTCACGACGGACCACCTGACCAACTTCGGTCGCGTGTATCACTGGACGCCGCGGTTCGTCGTTCGCCCGGTGTCGCACCAGGACGTCGTCGAGACGATCCGTTTCGCGCGCGAGCATGACCTGTTCGTCTCGACCCGCGGCGCGGCCCACAGCCAGAGCGAGCTGGGGATCAGCGACGGTGGGATCCTGCTCGACATGAAGTCGATGGACAGGGTGCTCTCGCTCGACGAGCAGAACCGGACCGTCGATGTCGAAGCCGGTGTCGTCTGGCGCGACCTCGTGCACCATCTGAAGAAACGTTCGCTGGTGCCGCGTGTGCTGACCAACAACCTCGGCGTCACGATCGGTGGCACCGTATCGATGGCCGGGATCGGCGTGGCGTCGTTCAAGTACGGCAGCCAGGGCGACAACGTCCTCGAGATGGACGTGGTCACCGGCGCGGGGGAGAGCGTCACCTGCGGGCCCGACGGCCCCCGAGGAAGATCTTTTCTGGTCCGTCGTCGCGGGGCTCGGCCAGGTGGCGGTCGCCACGCGCATCCGGTTGCAGCTGCGCCGCTTCAAGCCGATGACGCGGACGTACTACCTGCTGTATGACGACATCCACCGGTTCATGGCCGACTCCGAGAAGATCATGGACGACCCGCGCTGGGACCACATCGAAAGTTGGTCGTCGCCCTGCCCGCAGGGCATCAAGCCGGTCGATGGCAAGCGCCAACCGTTCGCCAAGTGGTTCTTCCCGTACCACCTCACCGTCGAGTACGACGAGACCGACCCGCCGGACGACGCGGCGTTGCTCGCCGGGTTGACCCCGTACGACAACCTCTACACCGACGACACCCCGACGATCGACTTCTTCGAGCGCATGATCCCGGTCTTCGAGCTGTGGAAAAAGGCCGGCACGTGGGAGTTCATCCACCCCTGGATGGAGTGCGTGCTGCCCTGGGAGACCGCGGCGACCTACATCGAGAACGTCCTCGTCGACCTGTCGCCGGGCATGCTGATCGGCGGTCACATCCTGCTGTGGCCGGCCAAAGGGGCGACGTCGCGTTCGCGGCTGTTCATGCGACCCGAGGGCGACAACCTGATCGGCTTCGGCATCCTCCCCGCGATTCCACCCAAGTACTGGAGCCAGGTTCGGCCGATGCTGGATAATGCAAGCCGTCTGTGCGTCGCGATGGGTGCCAAGCGCTACCTCTCCGGTTACATCGACTTCACGCCCGAGGAGTGGCAGCAGCACTACGGTGACAAGTGGGACTGGTTCGCCGAATGCAAGCACCGGTGGGATCCCGACGGCTTGCTGAACCCGGGATTCGTGCCGTTACCCGCGGCGCCCGCCGCGGCAGGGAGAGGTTAGCCCGTGACGACCAAGTTCGGAACGCCGGAATGGGCCGCCGCCCTCAAGGACGAGATCAACGGCTCGAGTGAATACCGCAACGCCGCCGACAAGTGGGGCGTCGACTTCAACGGCAACCTGCTGTTCGTCTTCGAGGCCGACGAGTTCAACCCGGCACGACGCGCGCTGATGCTCAAGCTCGCCGGCGGCGCCTGCCAGGACGCCGAGTTCGTCCAGCAGGACAGCCATCCCGAAGCCGGCTTTGTCCTGCGCGGACCCGCCCACCTGTGGCGCGAGATCCTCGACCGCAAGACGATGGCGGCGACCGCGATCCTCACCGGCAAGCTCAAGGTCGAGGGCGAGCGCATGCAGCTGCTCAAGCACACCGCCGCCAACCGCGCCCTGATCCATTGCACGGCGTCGGTCGATACGGGTTGGGACGACTGAGCGCTAGAGCGGTTTGACGGCGTCGACCTGGATTCCCTTGATCCCGTCCCGGGTGGACAGCTTTCCGCTGACCTGAACCTTCGAGCCGGCGTGCTCCTTGGCCGCTTCGAACGGCTCGCCGTCCTTGTGGCTCGCGTACAAGAGGTACAGCGTTCCGTTGTCGCCCAGCAACCCCATCGGCTGGCCGCTCTTGACGCATGATTTGGCACAGCCCGCGTGATCCGCGCCCTTGGCCCCGCTGCTGACGTAACAGGCCAGATCGACGATCTCACCCTCGGCCGAGATCGCCTCGCCTTCCGCCCCGACCATGCCGGTGGCAACAACGAACAGCAGCGCGATTGCCGCGCAGAACAGTCCTCTTGCTCGCTTCATTGGCCCGCCTCCTATCGTTGGGTCTGTTCCAATCCTACACCCGGGCGGAGGATTCGCTCACCTCGGGGGCCGGGCTTTGGGCAGCGGCCCCTCCGAACAACCGCCGTGTCCCCCGCACGATGTCATCCAGCACGATGTAGGCCGCGGGCACGAGGATCAACGTGATCAGCGTCGCGAACAACACGCCGAACGCGAGCGAGACGGCCATCGGGATCAGGAAGCGTGCCTGCATGCTCTTTTCCAGCAGCAACGGAGAGAGCCCGACGAACGTGGTCAACGAGGTCAGCAGGATAGGACGGAACCGCGCCACACCCGCCTCGCGGACGGCCCCCTGGATGTCACCCTTGCGCCAGCGCCGGAAGCGATTGATGAAGTCGACCATCACCAGCCCGTCGTTGATCACGACGCCGGTCAATGCGACCAGCCCGAACATCGACAGGATGCTGAGGTCGAATCCCAGGATGATGTGCCCGATCACCGCGCCGACGATACCGAACGGGATCGCGATCATGATGATCAGCGGCTGAACATAGGAGCGTAACGGGATCGCGAGCAGCGCGAAGATCACCAGCAGTGCGATGAAGAACCCGCGGGTCAACCCCGCGATCGTCTCGCGCTGCTCGGCTTGCTGTCCCTCGAACGTGTAGGACACGCCGGGATACCTGTCGACGATGTCCGGCAAGACGTCGTCGGTCAACGAGGCGAGCACCGCGCCGGTGGTCGTCACCGCGGAGTCGACATCGGCCGTGACGTTGATCGCCCGGCGCCGGTCCACCCGGGTGATCGAGGCGTAGCCGCGGCCGGGGACGGCCTCGGCAACCCCGGAGAACGGCACCTCGACCCCGCCGGGCAGGCGGATACGCATGCGCTCGAGGTCGGCGATCGACAGACGTTGGTCTTCGGGGTAACGCACCATGACCTTGAGCTCGTCCCGTCCGCGCTGGATGCGTTGCGCCTCCTCGCCGTAGAACGCCTGGCGCACCTGACGCCCGAGATCGGACAGCGTCAACCCGGTCAGCTCCGCCTCCTTCTTGATCGCGAGCTGGATCTCCTCCTTGCCGTCGCGGAAGGAGTCGCCGATCTCGAATACACCGGCATACTCCGCAAGGCGCATCTTCAACTCGTCCTTGGCCGCGCGCAGGCCGGCCAGATCCGCGCCGGTCAGTTGCACGTCGATGTCCGCGCCCGGCTCGAACAACGAGGCCGAGAAACTCTGTGCGATCGCGCCGGGGATCCGACCGGCGATCTCGCGCCAGCGGTCCTCGACCTCCGCGCTGGCGGAGACACGGCTTTCCGCCGGCTGCAGCTCGATCGTGACCTCGCCGAGGTGTGAGGCGCGCTCGCCGGCGCTCAGCGAGCCCGAGTTCTGGCGCTGGATCGTCGCGAACGGGTGCTCGCCGAGCGCGGTGATGACGTAACGGAACTGATCGTTGCCGTACTTTTCTTCGAGGTCGCGGCGTACCTGTTGCGCGCTCTCCTCGAGCCGTCGAACGGCTTCGGTGGTCACCTCGATCGGCGTGCCGGGGGGCATCGTCACCGAGGCCGACACGTAGTCCGATTCCACCTCGGGGAAGAAGACCCACTTGAGCCGACCGCCGCCGATCCAACCCGCGGTCAGGATCAACAACCCCAACGCGATCGAGAGGGTCAGGTAGCGCTGCCGCAAACAGGCCTCCAGGAACGGGCGGTACCAGCGCGTCATCAGATGCTGGACACCGTCGGCAAAACGCGATTGGAAACCTCTCCACAGACCCTTGCGTCGATCCTCGGCATCGCGGTGCTTGTAATGTGAGAGGTGCGAGGGGAGGATCCAGAGGCTCTCCACCAGCGACCAGGCGAGACACGAGATCACGACCAGCGGGATCACGTACATGACCTTGCCGATCGTCCCCGCGACGTTGATCAGCGGCACGAACGCAGCGATCGTGGTGAGCACCGCGAAGACGACGGGGACGGAGATCTCCTTGGCCCCGTCGATCGCGCCCTGGAGCCCCTCGCCGGAGCGGTGCTGGTGGGTATAGATGTTCTCACCCGCGATGATCGCATCGTCGACGACGATCCCCAGCACCAGGATGAACGCGAACAACGAGATCATGTTGATCGAGACGCCGAGCACCGGCATCAACCAGATCGCGCCCATGAACGACAACAACATCCCCAGCATGACCCACAGTGCCAGCCGGAAGCGCAGGAACAGCGCCAGCGTGATGAACACCAGCACCATCCCGGTCCCGCCGTTGCGCAGCAGCAGGTCGCGGCGGTCGCGCAGGATCTTGGCCGAGTTGTTCCAGACACCGAGCGAGATGCCCTCGGGCACCCAGCGGCGGGCGTCCTCGATGTAGGTGTGCACGGCCTCCTCGATGCTCAGCGCGTCCTGGGCGCCGACGCGGAACGCGGAGACCAGCACGGCTCGCTGCCCCTGGAACTTGGTCGTCTGGTCGGTGTCCTCGAAACCGTCGAGCACGCGGGCGACATCGCTGATCGTGAGGTGCGTCCCGTCGGGACGGGTGAGCAACACGAGTTGCTCGAAATCGCGCGCGGTGTAGGCCTGTCCGGTGGTGCGTACGAGCACCTCGCCGCTCTGCGTCTTGATCGACCCGCCGGGCAGATCCAGCGACGAGCGGCGGATCGCCATCGCCACGGCATCGAACGTCAGCCCGTGGCGGCGCAGCGTTTCCTCGGAGACCTCGATCGAGATCTCGTACGGTCGCGCGTTGGCCAGCTCGACGACGCTGATCTCGGGTAGGGCGGCCAGGTCGTCGCGTACGCGCTCGGCAAGACGTCGCAGCGACAACTCGTCGGCGTCACCGTGGACCGCGACGTCGATCACCTGGCGCCGGTTGGTGAGCTCCTGGATGATCGGTTTCTCCGCCTCCTCGGGAAACGTGTCGATGGCGTCGACACGCGCCTTGACCTCGTCGAGCAACTTGCGCGAGTCCGCGTCGGTCTCGACGTGGATCGTGACCGAGCCGATGTTCTCCCGCGCGTTCGAGGTCAGCTTCTTGATCCCGTTGAGACCCTGGACCGCTTCCTCGACCCGCAGGCA
>JBFFZZ010000019.1:0-21882 GCA_041568335.1 Candidatus Polarisedimenticolaceae bacterium
GAGCGCGGTCATGTCCCCCATGAGCTGCGCGATGCCGAAGTCGGCGACCTTCGGCTCGCCCTCGTCGGTCACGAGGATGTTCGACGGCTTGAGATCGCGGTGGATGATCCCCTTGTGGTGCGCGTGCTGCACACCACCGCAGATTCGCCGGAACAGACGGATACGGTCGTGCAGATCCAGGCAGTGCGCGTCGCAGTATTCGGAAACCGGAGACCCGCGCACCAGTTCCATCACGAAGTACGGCTGCCCTGTCTCGGTCGCCCCGGCGTCGAACACCTGGGCGATGCAGGGATGCTCCATCAGCGCCAGGGTCTGACGCTCGGCCTCGAAACGAGCGATCGACTCGGTCCCGGTGAGGTTCGTGCGGACCAGCTTCAGGGCAACCGAACGACGCACCGGCTCGGCCTGCTCGGCCTCGAAGACGACACCCATGCCGCCCTCGCCGAGCACCTCGGTCAGCCGGTAGGGACCGATGCGGCTACCGATCTCCGGACCGCCGGTGGGAGGGGTGGCCCACGCCGGCACCTCGACGGAGTCGCCCTTCGCGTCGCGTTCGAGGAGCTGGTGGACGCGATCGCGGATCTCGCGATCGGCGCATTCGCGCTCGAGGAAAGCCGGCCGTTCGTCCTCGGGTAGGTCGAGCGCCCGGTTGAAGAGATCCTCGACTCGGCGGAATCTCTCGGGCGTGTCCCTGCTCACCCGCCAAGCATAGACCGCCTACCAGGCGTAGAAGCCCTGACCGCTCTTCTTGCCCAGTTTTCCCCCGGCGACCATGCGGCGCAGGATCTCCGGCGGTCGGAAAGCCTCGGAGCCCAGCTCCCGGTAAAGGTGCTCGGCGATCGCCAACCGTACGTCGAGCCCGACCAAATCGGTCAACCTCAACGGACCCATCGGGTGGCCGTAGCCGCGCGTCATCGCCTTGTCGATGTCCTCCGCCGTGGCGACCTCCTGCTCGAGCATGCGCATCGCCTCGAGACCGATGACCAGACCCAAGCGGCTCGATGCGAAGCCCGGGGCGTCGCGCACCACGATCGGGTCCTTGCCCATTTTCTCGGCCAGGGCGACGATCGCATCGACCGTCTCCTGCGAGGTCGTGTCGGCGCGAACGATCTCGAGGAGCTTCATGATGTGCACCGGGTTGAAGAAGTGCATGCCGAGCACCTTGTCGGGGCGGCCCGTGGCCTCGGCGATCTTGGTCACCGGCAACGACGACGTGTTGCTGGCCAAAATCGCGTTCGACGGAGCCGCCGCGTCGATCCGTTTGAATATCGTCCGCTTGAGCTCGAGCGATTCCGGCGCCGCCTCGATGATCAGGTCCGACTCCCCGGCCGCCGTATCTAGATCGGGGGCGGCGATCAACCGGCCGAGGACTTCGTCGCGTTGGGCCGCGGTGACCTTGCCCTTCTCGATCCCCTTGTCGAGGTTGGCGCGTACGGCGGACAATCCCCTGTCGATCGCCTCCGCCGAGATGTCGTTCATGTGCACGGTGGCGCCGGCTCCGGCTGCGACCTGGGCGATGCCGTGTCCCATCGTCCCGACGCCGATCACCGTGATGCGTTCGATTGCCATGGCTCCTTCCTCGAATGCCGCCAGGATAGCAGTGGGGGAATCGTAGTCTAAGGGGGATGGGTGGTACGTTGTGCCTTGCGGAGGTGATCCATGACCCGACGCGAGGGATCCGACGCGGCGCGGGCGGACCTCGAGGCCTGGCGCGAGCACGTCTGGCGCGAGAAGTTCGCCGGCGACGACTTCTTTCGCCGGTTGCTGCGGCGTTACCTGGCCGACGGGTTCGATGAAGCCGAGCAACGGCTGAAACGGGTCGACCGGGTCACGGGCCGCGCGTTCGACGCGCTCGTGATGGAATCCAACCGTGACGAGAACCTGCCGACGGTTCGTCGTCACGACGCCGACGGCCGCCGTGTCGAGGACGTCGTCTTTCATCCCGCCTACCACGAAGTGGGACGTGTGTTCTGGGCCAGCGGCGTGCTGGCGTTGTTGGAGACGCCGGGCTCCAACTTGCCGAGCGGAGCCCTGGCCTACCTGCTCGACCAGCACGGGGAAGCCGGGCACGGCTGCCCCGTGGCCTGCACCGCGGGCGCGATCAAGCTGATCCAACGGTTGGGTGACGATGGGCAGCGCGAGCGCTACCTGCCTCTCTTGCTGGAAACGGACTACGACAGCCGCACTCACGCGGCACAGTTCGTGACCGAGCTGCAGGGCGGCTCGGACGTCGGGCTCAACGCGTGCCGCGCCGTGGCGGATCCGGGCCGGCCGGGTCGGTATCGAATCCACGGCGAGAAGTGGTTTTGCTCCGTCGCCGATGCCGGGTTGTTCGTGGTCAGCGCCCGGGTGGACGACGGTGCTACCGGCACCCGGGGGCTGGGGTTGTTCCTCGTCCCGCGCCTCGTCGACGGCGCGCCCAACGGGTTCACGCTGCGGCGTCTCAAGTACAAGCTCGGCACACGCTCGATGGCGACCGGCGAGATCGACTTCGACGGCGCGCTCGGTGAGGCCATCGGCCCCACGAAAGACGGCTTCAGGAACCTGGTCGAGATCCTGCTCGACACGTCGCGCGTCCACAACGCGCTGGCATCCTGCGGGTTGATGCGTCGCGCGTTCGTCGAAGCGCATGGCTTCGCGCTCCATCGACGCGCCTTTGGCCGGCCGATCATCGAGTTCCCGGCCGTAGCGGAGACCCTGGCCCGGATGAAGCTGCGCGCGACAGCGGGACTGGCGACGACGTTCCGCGTCCTGGAGATGAGCGACCGGGTCGAGACGGAGCCCGAGCCGGAGCAGGTCGCCGCACGCCGGATCGCGGTGATGATCAACAAGTACTGGACGGCACGGGCCGGAACGCGCACCGCACGCGACGCGATCGAGGTCCTCGGCGGCAACGGCACGATCGAGGACTTCTCGGTGCTACCGCGCTTGTACCGCGACGCCATCGTCTACGAGAGCTGGGAAGGGACCCACAACACGCTGTGCGCCCAGGTGCTGAGAGACTTTGCGACGCGCGACCTGCACCGGCCGTGGCTCGGCTCGCTCGAGCGCGAGATCGAGCGTGCCCGCCATCCGCGGCTCGCCGACGAGGCGGCGGGGGTTCGCGAGCTGCACGCCGATCTTACGGAGCGGCTGGAGCGGTTGCTGACCGCCGACGAGGAGACCGCGGCCGCACACATCCGCCATGTCGTCGATCGCATGTGTCGTGTGACGGACCGCGTCGCGCTCTTGACCCAGGCCGCGTGGGAGCTGGAAAAAGACCGCTCCTCGGCGACGCTCGAGGCGCTCCGGCTGCACCGTCTCATCGATCGCGACCCGCAGGATTGTCCCGAGGTCGCGGTCTTGTCGCGGAGGGCGATCGAAGCCTAGTCCGTCTCGATCCCGAACTCGGCGAGGATCGACGAGGTATGTTCCCCGAGCTCGGGCGTGCGGTGCTCGGCCGCACTTCCGAAGGACGGGAGGAACGCCTCAGGCCGGGATTCCGCGGCGACCTCGGCGAGCTCGGCGACGGGACTGACGGGCAGGCCTCGACCCGCGAGCCGCGCCAGCCAATGCTCTCGCGGTCGTGTCGCGAACACCTGTTCGACCTGCCGCGCGGCTTCCCGACCGGCAACGCCGCTGTCCAGACCAACGGCCGAGAGCGCGGGCAGACCGAGAAGCTCCACGAGTCGCGCCCAGAACTTCGGCTCGATGGCGCCCACCGCGATCCGCTTCCCGTCCGCACACTCGTAAAACCGGTACGCGGGACAGGCTCCGGCGAGCAGCGTGTCGGCCATGCCGCCGCCACCGGCCGCGTGCTCCTCCAGGGCCAGGGCCAGGAATGGCGGACAACCGGCCGACAACGGCTGGTCGATCCAACCGCCGCGGCCGGATTCCGCGCGCCCCAACAGCGCCGCGAGGATCGCGGAGGTCGCGAGCAGACCCGTCGCCACGTCGGCGACTTGAACACGGGGGACCCGCTCCCCGGGCAACAGCGACAACAGGCCCGAGGACGCGACCAGGTTGATGTCGTGGGCGACACGGTCGCCCGCTTCGAGACCGAAGCTCGACAGCGAGCAGATCGTGAGGCCCGGGTGAACCGAGAGCAGCTCGTCGAGATCCACGCCCCAGCTCTCGAGCGTGCCGGGGCGAAAGCTCTCGAGCAGGACGTCGGCTTCGCGCGCGAGAGAGCGCAGCGCGGCCGCATCCCCGGCCCGCTTCAGGTCGAGACACATCGACTCGGTGCCGCGGTATAGGGCACGGAAGGCGGCGCCGATACCGTCGACCCGGGGAACCGCGAAGCGCATCGGGTCGCCGACCTCCGGAGCCTCGACCTTGATGACCCGCGCCCCCAAGTCGGCCAGCATGCGTGCGGTGATCCCGCCGGGGAGCATGCGCGACACGTCGAGCACCGTCGTGCCGCGCAGCGGGTAGGGCGCGGGGCGCGTCATCCGGCGTCGCGATCGTCGATGAGCTGGCGGGAGATGATCTCGCGCATGATCTCCGACGTGCCCGCCGTGATGGTGGCCGCGCGCGCATCGCGGTACAGGCGTGCCGCGGGGAACTCCTCCATGTAGCCGTAGCCGCCGTGAAACTGCAGGCACTCGTCGGCGACGCGCTTGCCGAGCTCGGTGGTGACGAGCTTGGCCATCGAGGCCTCCCGGACGGGCGAGCGGCCTTGCTGGAGCAACCAGGTGGCGTGGTACGTGAGCTGTCTCGCGGCCTCGAGCTCCGCGTCGAGGTCGGCGAGGCGGTGGCGCAACGCCTGATACCCGCTCAGCGCGGTGCCGAAGACTTCGCGTGATTTCATGTACCTCAGCGCCGTTTCGAGAGCGACCCGGGCACTGCCGACCGCGATGGCGGCCGCCGCGAGACGCTCGAGCTGGAACGCCTCCATCAGCATGGCGAAGCCGCGGCCCGGTTCGCCGATCAGTCGGCTTGCCGGGACGTGGACGTTCTCGAACACGATCTCCGCCGTGTCCGAGGCGTGCCAGCCCATTTTGCGGATCGGGCGGCGTGCGATCCCCGGCGAGTCGGCGTCGACGACCAGCAGGCTGACGCCCGCGGCGCCCGCGCCTTCTCCCGTGCGGACGGCGACGGTGTAGAAGTCACCGCGGACACCGTTGGTGATGAATGTCTTGGCTCCGTTGACGACGAAGTGCTCGCCGTCCCGTCGCGCCGAAGTGGACAGCGCGGCCACGTCGGAGCCGATGTCCGGTTCGGAGATCGCCAGCGCACCGATCTTCTCCCCTTGCGCCGACGGCACGACGTAGCGGCGTATCAGCTCGTCGGAGCCGTGGAGCAGGATGTGCGGTGTGGCCATGAACTGTTGCACCGAGACCGCCGCGCAGAAGCCACCCATCATCGACCGGGGCAGCTCTTCCAGGAAGGCGATCCCGAAGAACAGGTCACCCCCGCTGCCGCCAAGGGCCTCGGGTACGGTGATGCCGAGGAAACCGCTTTCGCCCATCTTGCGGAAGATCTCACGTGGGATGGCGCCGGCGGCTTCCCACTCGTCGGCGTGAGGCGCCACCTCGGTAACGATGAAACGACGGACGACGTCGCGGAACGTCTCGTGCTCCTTCGTGAAGTAGACCGACGCCATGGACTTCCCTCAATAAAAGCGGTCGTTGGCGCGAGCCATGTCGACGAGCAGCGGGGCCGGCTCGAAACGTGGCCCGTGGATGTCACGCAGCCGCTTCATCGTATCGACCAGCTCGCGCGTTCCGACGGCATCGACACAGCGAAACGGGCCGCCGCGGAACGGCGGAAAACCGAGGCCCAGGATCGCGGCGACGTCCCCGTCCGCCGCCGAGCCGATGATCTCCTCCTGCAGGCAGTAGACCGCTTCGTTGACCATCAAGAGACTTGCCCGCAGGGCCGTTTCATCGCTCGCGACGGGTTTGCGCGGCGCATCGCCCAACACGGAGTAGACCGCCTCGTTGACCGTTTTCTTTTTCCCGTCATAACGATAAAAACCGCGTTTGTTCTTGCGGCCTGCGTAACCCGCTTCGTGCAGGCGCGTGAACGCAGCGGTGCCGGAGAGGCCGCGGTCGGCGTAGAGCCGGCCGAAATTGCGCGCCACATGCGCGACGACGTCGATACCGACTTCATCCAGCAGCGCCAGCGGGCCGACCGGGAAACCGTAATCGAGCAACGCGGCGTCCACCTCACGCACAGCGGCTCCCTCCTCGACCAGCATCGTTGCTTCGGCCAGGTAGGGCGCGAGGATTCGCGACGTGTAGAAGCCGGGGCCGTCGCGGACGACGACCACCGTCTTGCCCTGTCGGATCGCGAACGACCGCGCGGTGGCGATCGCCCAGTCGGCGGTGTCCGGCGCCACGACCAGCTCGAGCAACGGCATCTTCGGGACCGGCGAGAAGTAGTGCATGCCGATCACGCGCTCGGGATGTCTGGCTGCCTCGGCGATCGATGCGATCGGGAGCGCCGACGTGTTCGAGGCGAAGACGGTGTCGGACGAGATGTGCTCCTCGGCGGCGGCGAGGATCTTGCGCTTCAGCTCCAGCTCCTCGAAGACGGCTTCGATGATCAGGTCCGTCCCGGCGAGCTCGGCGTCCGACGTGGTCAGCTGCAGCCGGGCCATCCGGCGATCGCGTTCGAAGCGGGTGAGCGATCGTCGGCGCACGCGCTTGGACAGGTCGTCGTGGACTTGCCTGGCGCAGCGCGCGAGGACATCGTCGCTGATGTCTTTGACCGTCACCGGTACGTGGCCCACCGATACCTGCGCGATGCCCGCTCCCATGAACCCACCGCCGAGAATTCCCAGCCGTCGCACCGCACGAGGGTCGGGTCCTTCGAGCGGTTTTTTCAGTGCCGTCATCGACTCGAACAGCCGGATCAGGTTCTTCGCCTCCGGGCCCGCCACCAGCTTGCCGAACAGCTCGGCCTCGCGGGCCAGTCCGGCGTCGAAGCCGCGTGCCATGCCGGTCTGGACGCACTCGAGGATCGAGAAGGGCGCCGGGTAAAGACCGCGTGTCTTGGCCCGCACTCCGGCTTCCGCCCGACGGAAGACGATGCCGCGGCCCGGGGTGGTTTCCAGCAGACGCGTCAGCGGCGAGCGCTTGACGCGGCGCGGCGCGAGTGTGCCGTCGGCGAGCCTGAGCGCCGCCTGGACCGCGGTCTCGGTCAGACCGCCGGGGGAGGTCAGCGCATCGACCAGCCCCAGCCGGTAGGCCTGTCTCGCGCGCAGCCGCCGACCGGTGAGCAGCAGCGGAAGCGCCTGCGGCAACCCGATCAGACGCGGCAGCCGTTGCGTGCCCGTCGCCGCGGGCAGCAGGCCCAGCTGCACTTCCGGGAAGCCGAGCACCGTCTTGGGATCGTCGGCGGCCAACCGGTAGTGGCAGGACAGGGCGACTTCGAGCCCGCCACCGAGCGCGGGTCCGTGAATCGCGGCGACGAACGGTTTGTGCGACGCGTGGATCCGCACCAGCAGGGCCTGCGCGGCGGCCAGCAGCGCCGCGCCTTCCTCTGCACTGTCGATCCGGACCAGCTGTTTGAGATCGGCTCCGGCGATGAAGGTACCCGGCTTGGCGCTGGCGAGGACACAGGCTCGAATCGAGCCATCGGACTCGATCCGCTCGAAGATCGGTGTGAACTCGGCGAACAGCTCGCGCGACAAGACGTTGACCGGGCTGTCCGGAGTGTCGAAGTAGACGACTGCAACGCCGTCGGGCCGCACCTCGAGTCTCACGCCGTCATCCTTTCCAACACGATCCCGTAACCCAGCCCGCCCGATGCGCACGCGGCGACGATCCCGTAGCGGCCGTTCTCCTGCTCGAGTCGCCGGCAGCACGTCGTGACGAGACGCCCGCCGGTGGCGCCGAAGGGGTGACCCACGGAGAGAGAGCCGCCCCAGAGGTTCATCTTGTCCACATCGATCGCGCCGACGGCCGTCTCCTGCTCGAGCACCTTGAGCACCGCCAGCACCTGGCCGGCAAACGCCTCGTGCAGCTCGATGACATCCATGTCGCCGAGCGTCAGACCCGCCCCCTGCAGCACCCTGGGGATCGCGAGCGCCGGTCCGAGCAACAATTCCTCGAGCGGATCCATGGCGACCAGGCAGGCGTGCACGACCGAGGCCAGCGGCCGGATGCCGAGCTCGCGTGCCCTGGTGTCACTCATCAACAGGACGGCGGACGCGCCATCGGTGAGGTACGAGCTGTTGCCGGCGGTGATCGATCCGAACTCGCGGTCGAAGGCCGGCCGCAGCTTGGCCAGCTTCGCGACGGAGGTGTCCCCACGGATGCCGTTGTCGGCGGACAGCGGCTCGAACTTCGGTGGCACACGGGTCGTGACGATCTGTTCGGCGAGCCAGCCCTGCTCGGTGGCGTGGGCGGCACGATGGTGCGACCTCTCGGCGTAGCGATCCTGGGCTTCACGTGTGATGCCCAGCCGCTTGGCCAATCGCTCGGCGTTCTGTCCCATCGTCAACTCCGTCGAGAAGTCGGCGATCGGCGGAACGTCCGGAGCCAGATCGCGCAGCCGGAGCCCGCGCGCCAGCTTGAGCCAGCCGCCGATACCCTTGACCTTCCGGCCCGCGATCATCCGTTTGCGCAACGAACGGCTGAAGCGGATCGGCGCGTCGGACAGCAGCTCCGTCCCGCCGGCGATGGCGACCTCGGCCACGCCCGTGGCGATCGCGTTCGCCGCATCCTGGAACGCGACGTTGGCGGAGACACAGGCGGCGGTAACGGTGTATGCCGGGCAGGCGGCGGGGAGTCCCGCGGCGAGGCCGCACTCGCGGGCGACGTTGCTGGTCTTGGGCTCCATGATCACCGTACCCAGCACCAGCAGCTCGATCAGCCCCGGGTCCAGCCGGTTGCGATGAAGGAGTCCGGCGATCGCCGTTCGGCCCAGGTCGTACGACGTCAGGTCACGGAAATCGGTGCCCGAGCGCAGGAACGGTGTGCGACATCCGTCGATGACGACGACCTTGCGTGGCGATACGGCCTGACCGGTGGGCATCGTTGAAGCCTTCCGGGCCGAATCTTAACGCGCGTCATAGGGGAAGATCGAGTACGGGTTCGTGTCGGGGCTGGAGTAAACTCGGTGGGCGGAACGGGCGAATCCCGCAGGGGGGCCGATGCGAGCCGGCGATCAGCTCCAGCACTACCGGCTGATCGAGAAGATCGGCGAGGGCGGCATGGGCGTGGTGTGGAAGGCCGAGGACACCCGGCTGCACCGCAGCGTCGCCTTGAAGCTCGTCCCCGAGCCGAAGGAGACCGACGGCGGCACGGTCGACCGCCATCTTCGGGAGGCCCGCGCGGCGTCGGCGCTCAACCACCCGAACATCTGTTCGATCCACGACATCGGCGAATGGGAGGGGCGGCGCTTCATCGTGATGGAGCTGCTCGAGGGCGTTCCGCTGCACGAGAAGATCGGAGGTCGCGCGCTCGAGGTCGACACAGCCGTCGAGCTGGCGGTCCAGATCGCCGACGCACTCTCCGCGGCTCACGCCAAGAACATCATCCATCGCGACATCAAGCCGGCCAACGTCGTCGTCGGCGAAACCGGGGCCGGCCCGCACGCGAAGATCCTCGATTTCGGTCTGGCCAAGCTCGGTGGCGGACCGCTCGAGGCGGACGGGCCCGATGCGGAGACCCGCACGGCGCTCGACCGGACACAACCGGGCCACGTGATGGGGACGGTCTCTTACATGTCGCCCGAACAAGCGCTGGGTAAGCCGCTCGACCACCGCAGCGATATCTTCTCCCTCGGCGTCGTGCTGTACGAGATGCTGACCGGGCGGCGGGCGTTCGCCGGCAACACGTCGGCGGCCGTATTCGATGCGATCCTCAATCGCGCGCCGGTCGCCCCGGTCGAGCTCAACCCCGGTGTCCCCGCCGGGCTCGAACGCATCGTCAACCGCGCGCTGGAGAAAGAACCCGCGTTGCGTTACCAGAGCGCCGCGGATCTGGCGTCGGACCTGCGGCGGATCGGGCGGGATACCTCGACGACGCCCCGGTCCACCGCGGCCGGGAAACGGCGTCGACCTTCGCGCCGTTGGGCGCTCGGCGTGCTCATCGGGCTCGTGCTCGTTGTTTCCGCAATCTGGCAAACCACCAACCATGAGTCGCCGGAGGAAACGGGCGGCTCGGACACCGCGTCCGCGGTGTCGGGGCTGAGCGTTGCCGTGCTGCCGCTCGTGAACGCGAGCGGCGACCCGGCGCAACGTTACTTCAGCGACGGATTGACCGACGACATCGTGAACGAGCTTTCGCGCTACGGCGAGCTCGCCGTGATGCCGTGCAGGACCGATGCTTGCTCCGCGGAGGAAGCCGACGCGAAGGCGATCGGACAGGCACTCGGCGTTCGCTACGTGCTTCAGGGCAGCGTGCAAGCCGCGGGCGGGCGCATTCGCGTCAACGTCCGTCTTTCCGACGGCACGGATGGTCGCCGCGTCTGGGGTAACGATTACACCAGCGAACGGACGGCCCGCGACCTGTTCGACTTGCAGGACGAGCTGACGCAACAGGTGGTCCAGGAGGTCGCCGGTTCGTACGGCATCATCGCGCGTACCGAGCTGTCCCGCACCAGACGCAAAGCGCCACAGCATCTCGCCAGCCACGAGTGCGTCTTCCGCGTTTACCAGTACTTGCAACTGCACCTGGCCGAATACCACCTCGCCGCGCGGGAGTGCCTGGAAAACGTCGTGGAGGTCGAGCCGGATTACGTCGATGGACTGGCCTGGCTCGCTTATCTCTACAACGAAGAGTTCCACCATCGCTGGAACGAGCCGGAGAACGGCGAGTACGACTCCCGAAAACGCGCGCTGGAAGTCGCCGAACGCGCCGTTCGTCTCGATGACGGCAATCACCTCGCCCACGCCTACCTCGGGCTCGCCGCGCTCTTCAACGGCGACCGCGAGCGCGGGATCGCGGAGATGCGCCGCGCCCACGAGCTTCACCCGAACCATGCGGGAACGCTCGGCCTGCTCGCCAACTACCTGGCCTATTCGGGTGAGTTCGAGGATGCGGTGGCGTTGTGCAAGAAGGCCCTGGAGCTGTCGCCCAACCCTCCGGAGTACGTCGACATGGCACTGTTTCTCGACCACTACTTCCACGGGCGCTACGAACAGGCGCTGGTGCACTCCAAGGGCGGCGTCGTGGCGATCGACGATGACTTTCGCGAACCGCTGTTCCTGGCCGCCACGCTCGGTCAGCTCGGACGCCTTGACGAAGCCACGACGGCTCTCGAGGAGATGCTGGCGTTGTGGGGCGGGCCGCCGAGCGAGATCCGGGCCGAGCTCCGGGAGCGCCACGCGATCGCCCCGCAGATCGCCGATTCCCTGATCGAAGGCCTGGCGAAAGCGGGGCTCGAGGGGCTGTAGCGGGCTTCCATTCGCGGCCCAAAACTGACAAGCTACGCGGCGGACGTGAGGGGAAACCCCCGGGAGGGCGCATGTCTGAAGGGAAGAAGAACGGGTTGAGCGCGCGGATGCTCGGCACCGTCGAGCGGGTCGGCAACAAGCTGCCGGACCCGGCGGTGCTGTTCATCGGTCTGCTGTTCGCCGTGTGGGGCCTTTCCTGGGCGCTCTCCTTTGTCTCGTGGACCGCCGTCGACCCGCGCACGAGCGCACCGATCGTCGTCGAGAACCTCTTGTCGGGACGCGCGTTCACCGAGTTCCTCTCCGTCATGGTCACGAACTTCGCCCATTTCCACCCGATCGGCGTCGTGCTCGTGGCGATGCTCGGCATCGGTGTCGCCGAGCACACCGGGTTCATCAACACCGCGATCCGTTCGTTGCTCAGCGTCACCGCCAAGTGGCTCCTGTCTCCGATGGTCGTGCTGGTCGGTATCGTCAGCCACTCGGCCGTCGACGCGGGCTACGTGCTCGTCATCCCGCTGGGCGGTGTCATCTTCTACGCCGCCGGCCGGCACCCACTGGCGGGCATCGCCGCCGCGTTCGCCGGCGTTTCCGGGGGTTTCTCGGCCAACTTCGTCCCCTCGTCGCTCGATCCCCTGTTGCAGGGGCTGTCGCAGGCGGGCGCGCAGATCATCGACCCCGAGATCACGCTCAACCCGCTCAACAACTACTTCTTCACGACGGCCTCGTCGGTGCTGATCATCGGTCTCGGTTGGTGGCTCACCGATCGTGTCGTCGAGCCGCGCCTCAAGGGTACCGAGATCGACGGGGACAAGGACGAGCTGCCCGAGATCCACGATGTCCAACCCGCCGAGCGCAAGGGGCTGATCTGGGCGATGCTCGCGATGGTCGTCGGCCTGGTGCTGCTGTTCGCCACCGCGCTGCCCGAGGGCTCGGCCTGGCGCGACGAGTCGGGTGCGTTGACGAGCTTCACCGCGCCGATGATGCGCTCCATCGTGTCGCTGATCTTCCTGCTGTTCCTCGTACCGGGTCTCGTGTTCGGCATCGTCGCGGGCACGCTCAAGAGCTCCAAGGACATGATCGACGGCATGTCGCACGCGATGAAGACGATGGCCTACTACATCGTGATCATGTTCTTCATCGCCCAGTTCGTTTACGCCTTCAACGTGTCGAACCTGGGCGTGCTGCTCGCGGTCCAGGGAGCCACCGCGCTCAAGGCGCTGGGGTTGCCCGCGGCGTTCACGATCGTCGGCATCGTCCTGCTCACCGCGTTCGTCAACATCTTCGTCGGCTCGGCGAGCGGTAAGTGGGGGCTGCTGGCGCCGATCTTCGTGCCGATGCTGATGACGCTGGGCATCTCGCCCGACCTGACCCAGGCGGCCTACCGCGTCGGTGACTCGAGCACCAACATCATCACGCCGTTGATGCCCTACTTCCCGCTGGTGGTGGTCTACTGCCAGCGCTACGTCAAGGGCACGGGGATCGGGACGGTGACGGCGATGATGCTGCCGTACTCGATCACCTTCCTGATAAGCTGGACGATCTTCCTGCTGCTGTACTACGCGGCCGGGTTCCCGCTCGGAATCCAGTCGAGCTACACGTATCCGTAATCGGGCGAGGCGATGAAGCAACTGGAGGCGCGGTCCGAAACGCACGAAAGCGGCGCCCTGGTCTACACCTTGACCGGCGACCTGTTCGGTTCGACCGAGGGCTACGCCTTTCAGGACGAGGTGCGCGGCAAGGTCGCCGACGGTGGGCCGGGGATCGTCGTCGACGTCAGCGGGATCAAGCGCATGGACAGCTCCGGCGTCGGCATCCTGCTCACGATCATGTGGTCGGCGTCGAACGCCGGCACGCGGTTGATCGTCGCCGCGCTTCCGGAGAGGATCGAGAAGATCCTGAGCGTGGCCGTGGCGCTCGAGCACATCGACCACGCACCGACCGTGGACGAGGCTTTGGCCCGATTGGCCTAACGCCCGCTCCGCTCCGCCATCCGCAACGCCGCGCGGAGCAGGACGTTTGCGCCGTTGACGCAGTCCTGCCACTCCGCGTGCTCGCGCGGCGAGTGGCTGCCTCCCGTCGACGGGATGAAGATCATGCCCGCCGGGCAGATCCGGGCGAGGGTCATCGTGTCGTGGCCCGCCCCGGACGACAACGTGACCTGCGACAGGTCAAGCGAATCGCAGGCGTCCGCGAACGCGATCCGGCACGCCTCGGCACAGGGGCTCGGTGCGATGCCGCCGAGATCCCGGGTAGCCGACACGACGTCGCGCTCCTTCGCCGTGGCGGCGGCCAGCTCGACCAGCCGGGTTGCCAGTTCCGCGATGCGCGTATCGCTGGGCGCGCGAAACTCCATCCCCAGCTCGGCGCGACCCGGCACGATGTTGTAGGCGCCGGGTCGAAGCTCGGCGCGACCGAAGTTGACCACGCCGTCGCTGAACTCGTCCCTCACGAGGTCGGTCGCCGCCGTCATGAACGCCGCCGCGACGAGCCCCGCGTCCGCACGCGCGTCGATCGGGGTGGTCCCGGCGTGGTCCTCGCGGCCGGTGAAGATCAGATCGATCGTCCTCATGCCGACGACGGAGTCGACGATGCCGATGTCGATCCCACGGTCGACCAGGCGCGGCCCCTGTTCGATGTGCAGCTCGAGAAAGCCGACCAGCGAGCCGGGATCGCGTGCCGCGCCCAGGATCGAGCCCTCCGTGATACCGGCACGCCGCATGCCCCGTTCGAGTCGTTCGCGACCGCCCCTCGGATGGGCCAGGGCCTCGACGGTCAGCTCGCCGGTCAGCGCCCGGCTGCCGAGCAACCCGACCAGCGTGCCCTCCTCGTCGGTGAAGTCGATCGCCTCGAGATGGACGGGCAGCTCGACACCGGCGTCGCGCACGGCGCGTAGCGTCTCGTAGGCCGCCAGCACGCCGAGCGCGCCGTCGAAGCGGCCCCCGAGCGGCACCGAGTCGAGGTGCGAGCCCAGCAGCAGGGTCGGCGCTCGGGGATCGGCGCATCGCAGCACGGCGCTGTGGTTGGCCGCGCCATCGACCTGGATCTCCAACCCGTCCCGGTCGACGAGCCGGCGGAACCAGTCGCGCGCGTCGAGGTGCGCCGGGCTCAGCGCCGGCCGGTGCACGCCCCCGTCGCCGGTCCCCCCGATCTCGGCCAGGGCGTCGAAATTACGCCGGAAGCGTGACTCATCGATCCGTGACACGCGCATGGCGCCGGCAAAAATAGCACCGACCGGCCCGCGGCAAATCGGATCTGCCGGTCCGAGGAATCGGAAGGCCGGGTCCGAAGCGGTCGCGGCGAAGCTCGGCGATCGAGGTCTGGCCCGCGATCCGTCCCGGAAGCGCTCTTGGCATGCCGCTTGCTGATATTCGTCCTAATTCGGAAAACGCACGGACCGATCGTCGGCCCGGGCGTTGACCGGTTTTGCGGCGGGTTTATCCGCCGCGGGTCTGAAAGAGGCTGAGTCATGCAAGCACGTAACGACATCACGCGATGGTCCATCGCCCTGCTGGCCGCCGGCCTGATCGCGTTGCCGGTTGCCGCCACCGAGAAACCCGGCGTCGAGCTGGGCTTCGACGTGGGGCACGTCAACTTCGATTCGGAAGTTTCCGACGACGATGCAACCGCGTTCGGCCTGCGTGGTGGGTATCACTTCAACAAGTGGTTCCTGCTGGAGGGTCAACTCGGTACGGCATCCGGCCACGACTTCAGCGGCGACAGCAAGCTGAACACCATGTTCGTCAACAGCGTGTTCAACTTCAAGGTGCACCCGAGGGTGCGCCCGTACTTGCTGGCGGGTGTCGGCCGCGCCAATCTCGAGTTCACCGGATTCGGGCTCAAGGTCGACGATACCGACACGGCCTATCAGATGGCCGCCGGTAGTCGCTTCCTGTTCTCGGACACCGGTCGGATGAGCGCCCGCGTCGAGGTGTCCCGTATGCGCGAGGGCACCTTCAGCGAAACCTCGAATCACACCAACGTGACGACGGGTCTCAGCTGGCGCCTGGGCCGCAAGTCGTAACGTCCGGGATCGAATAATCGTGGCCCCCTCCCCCGGGAGGGGGCCTTTTTTTTGCCGGCCTGGACACCCGGGACGCACGGGCGCCGCTCGACAGGGACAGCCCGTCGGGCAGAACGTTCTAGAATGTCCTCCAACGCATGGAAACGTTCCGCCAAAGCGTCTTTCTCCTCGCGGCGCAGATCATCGTCGCCGCGGCGCTCACCGGCAGCTACACGATGGCCTGGGTGCGCCCGCGCGGCACGCGTCGCGAGCGCGCCACCTGGTTCCGCGCCGCGCGCGCGATGCTGCGCCTGACCCCGGCCGCGGTCGCGTTGTTTCTCGCCGGCGCCGCGTGGGTCCTGTGGTCCGATCAGGCGCTACCCGATTTCGGTCTTGTCTGGTGGGTCGGTGCGACGATCCCGCTGACCGTCGGCATGCGCTGGATGCTGCGCGCCGGCGGGCTGCAGGCGCGGGCGCGCACCGTCCCCTGCCGGTTGCTCGCGCGTCAGGCCGGGTTCTTCTCCGCCACGGGCGCGTTGCTCGGCCTCGGCGCCCTGTTCACCGTGCCGGCGATCGAACCGGCCGCCTGGTTCCGGCCGGTCATCGCGATCCTCTTGCTGCTCGTCGGCGGTTCCAGCCTGCTCGGCGGGCTGTCCGGCAAGCCTCGCCCCGCCGGCGCGATCGGCACGCTCCTGTGGCTTTCCGGTTGGGTCGTCGTGATCGATGTGACGCTGCCATGAGGCGAGTCGGCTCGGTCGACGGCGCGCGGTGTACCTCCGTGGCTAGCGGATGAGTCGGTACGCGGCGGCTTCCTCCGAGTTGCGCACGTAGAGAATGCCGTCCGCGACGATCGGGTGGTTCCAGGTCTTCCCGTCGAGCACCTCGACTCTCGACAGCTCCTCGTACCCGTCGGCCGTAGCCCGCACCAGCGCCAGATCACCCTGCTCGGAAGTCACGATCAACAGGTCCTGCTCTCGGACGAGCAGGACCTGGCCGTTCCCGTAGCGTCCACCTTTCCACACGCGTTCGCCCGACGCGATGTCCATCGCCGCCATGATGTTCCGGTCGAACCCGAAGGCGGTGCCCTCGTGGACCACGAGATCGTTGTAATAGGACTTCAGGGCGCGCGAGGTCCACACCTCGCTCGTTTCCCACTTCCCGGAAGCGTCCGACGACACCGCGATCTTGCGCGTGCCTCCATCGACGGTCGCCATCAGGATCGCGGTCCCGTCGTCGACGACGGCGGGCTGCACCACACGGTCACCACCGGCGGCCGGCGGCCACTCGTGCTTCCACAGCCGTGCGCCGGTTTCAATTTCGAACCCGGATACTCCCACGGCGCTGATCATCACGATCTGGCGCACTCCGTCGAGCGTCGCCGGATGGGGCGAGCTGTAGCTTGTGCCGGGGGCCTCCGCGAACCACCGTGGCTCGCCGGACGCGAGCTCGTAGGCGACCAGACCGCGATCATCGGGCGCCGCCGGGGCATGGACGATCACGAGATCGTCCACGATCAGCGGCGAGCTCGAGAAGGCCCACTGCGGCACCGGCGCGCCGGTGTCGTCCGCGATGTTCCGGGTCCACAGCGGCTCGCCGGTGGAGACGTCCAGGCAGCTCAGCACACCGGTCGCGCCCAGCGTGTAGAGCCTGCCGTCACGGTATGCCGGTGTCGCCCGCGGTCCGGGGCCGCCCATCGCTTCCCAGAACCTCGCCTCGTAGGCGTGCAGCCAGATCGGCTCGCCCGTCGCCGAGTCGTAGCAGACGACGACCTCGTCCGCGTCGCGTTGCTCCAGGGTGCAGAGGCGGTTTCCGACGAGCACGAACGAACTCCAACCGGGCCCGACGGGCCGGCGCCAGAGCTCCCGCGGAGGATGCGCGGCCCAGTCGGATTCGATCGTGACTCCGGTGAGGACGCCGTCGCGGTCGGGCCCGCGAAAGGCGGGCCAGGCCACGATCTCGCCGGGCGCCAACGGCGATGCGGGTGCAAGCGGCTCCGCACTCGCGTCGGACGCCAGGAACTGCTGTTCCGCCGTGCTGCCCCAGCGCCAGGCGTAGTCGTTGTCCATCGTGCCCGTCACCCCGTCCGTCCTCACCAGCGTCCAGCCGAGACTGGCCACCAGCACCGCGACGATCGTCACCCCCCTTCGGTGGAAGAAAAGCGAGGCGACGAATACCGCGCACAACCAGACGACGCCGGGAAGGAAGGCGACCATCTTGGCCGACGGATCGGCGAGGACCACCGTCACCGTGTGCACGACGACCAGCAGAGCGAATCCACCGAGCCGGTCACTCAAACCGGCGCGGCTGAAGAACAACCACCAGGCCAGCACGAGAAGCGCACCGAGCAACGAGCCCAGCATCGAATAGAACATCAACGGCGACGCCGGTGCGATCCAGCCCGGTACGTGGAAGGAGACGAGCTGGAGAACGACCAGAATCACCCCGGGCCAGAGGCGCAGGGGTCGGTTTGTGGCGGGACTCGTCATCGTCGCCATCCAGCACCTCCTTTGACCAAGCGAAGTGAAACTAGCCCGGCCCGACGATCATACCGGATACGGTGGAGCCGTTCCCCGCGGGCGGCTGCCTCTGATGCATTCGTTTTCGACTGAAGGTCGACCCCGTTGGTGATCATCGGGTGGAACACCATGATCCGGTAGTTGAAAGCGAAGGTGCAGATGCCGAGGAGAAGACTCGAAAAGACGCCTCGAATTCGACCTAGAATACCCGGCTACCTCCTGATTTATTCGTCGGCGGACTGCTAGACTGACGAAAGTTCGATTCCCACAATCCGAGGAGCAGCATGTCCGAAGCGAGTATCGAGAAACTGGCGGTGATCGGCGCCGGCAACATGGGCAGCGGCATCGCGCAGAAGATGGCCAGCGAGGGCTTCGACGTCACGCTCGTCGACCTCGACGACGGGAAGGTACGGCGCGGGCTAGAGATCATCCGCACGACGCTCGCCGAGGGGGTCGAACGGAAGATCTTCAGCCCCGAGCAGGCCGAGGCGATCCGGGCGCGCATCCACGGGACGGCCGACTGGTCCGATCTCTCCGACGTCGATCTGGTCGTCGAGGCGGTGTTCGAGGACCTCGACGTCAAGCGCAGCGTCTTCGAGCGCCTCGAAGAGGTCTGCCGCCCCGACACCATCCTGGCGACCAACACGTCGTCGTTCCTGGTCGCGGATCTCGGCGACACCGCCAAGCACCCCGAACGGGTGCTCGGGCTGCACTACTTCTACCACCCGGCAAAGAACCGGCTGGTCGAGGTGGTCCCCGGCAAGCGGACGTCGGAAGCGGCCACGCGCGCGGCCTGGACGCTGCAGGAGCTGATCGGTAAGACCCCCATCGCCTCGGCGGATGCCTCCGGTTTCGTGGTCAACCGGTTCTTCGTTCCGTGGCTCAACGAAGCCGTGCGGCTGCTCGAGGAAGGCGTCGCCGACATCGCGACGATCGAGTGGGCGGCGAAGAAGACGTTCCGCGTCGGCATGGGGCCGTTCGAGCTGATGAACGTGACCGGCGTGCCGATCGCGCTGCACGCCGCGACGACGCTCGGCGAGCACTTCGGCCCGCTCTACGCCCCCGTCGACCGGTTGGCCGAACAGGTCGCCTCGGGAGACCCCTGGCCGCTCGACGGCGAGCCGGATGAATCGAAGCTTCAGGCCGTTGCGGACCACCTGCTCGGTGTCGTGTTCTACGTCGCGACCGCGCTGGTCGACGAGGGCGTCAGCTCGATCGAGGACACCGACATCGGCGCGCGCGTCGGCTTGCGCTGGCCAAAAGGACCGTTCGAGCTGATCAACCGGCTCGGTCCGGGCGCTGCGCTGGAGCTGGTTCGACGCGTGACCGACCGCTGGGAGCTGGACGTCCCGAGCCTGCTCGCCGAGCAGGCCGCCTCCGGCAAGCCGTTTCATTTCGAGCTGGTGCGCCGCACCACACGGGACGGGATCGCGACGTTGACGATCAACCGACCCGACGCGATGAACGCGCTGAACGAAGCGGTCGTCGGCCAGCTTCACGAGGCCTTCAAGGCCGCGGACGCGGACGACGCGGTGTCCGGCATCGTGATTGCGGGCGCCGGCAAGGCCTTCATCGCCGGCGCCGACATCCGCTTCTTCGTGCGCAACCTCGATGCCGGTGATCTCGATCGCATCGCCGCGTTCACGGTCGACGGGCACGATTTGCTCCACGACCTGAGCCACTGCGACAAGCCGGTCGTCGCGCGGCTGCATGGCCTGGCGCTCGGTGGCGGGCTGGAGCTCGCGCTGGCCTGCGATCGCATCGTCGCCACGCCCAAGGCGGTCGTCGCGTTCCCCGAGACGGGCATCGGGATCTACCCCGGCCTGGGTGGCACGCAGCGGACCCCGCGCCGCGTGGGGACGGGTCTGGCGAAATGGCTGATCTACACCGGACAGATGCTACCGGCGGAACAGGCGCTGCAGATCGGCCTGGTCGATGCGGTCGTGCCCTACGAGCGCCTCGACGCGACGATCGCCGACATGATCGCGACGGGCCTCGAGGAACGCGAGCGGCGCGCGACACCGCAGTCGTGGAAGCCGCTCGAGAAACTGTTCAGCGATCATCCCGTAGAATCGCTACGAACCGGTGGGGTCGAGATCGCCGACGAGAAGCTCGCCAAAGCGGCCAAGAAGGTCTCGTTCAAGGCGCCGGTCGCGTTGCGCATCGCCGAGAAGCTCCTCGACGCCGCCGCGAAGACGGAGCTGGCCGCGGGGCTGACGATGGAGCTCGATCACCTCAGGGAGATCTTCTCGACCGAGGATGCTTACGAGGGGCTGTCCAGCCTCGGCCGCCGCCGGCCCGAGTTCAAGGGGCGCTAGAGCTTGGACCCGAACAAGCCCAGCCTGCTCGATTCGATCGTCGAAGGGTTCGCCGGGCTGTTGGACGCGGTGGGGTTCAACGGCAAACGGCTGCTCTGGAAGTGGCGGCAGAAGCGCTTCAACCTCGGTGAGCAGGGTCTCAAGACCGAGATGGCCTGGCGCTCGGCCAAGGCGCAACACAAGATGTGCCGCGAGTGCCGTGCGCTGGTCGATCGAACGGTGAAGACCTGCCCCGAGTGCGGTGCGTCGTTGAAGGGCGTCAGCACCCCCGGTCTCGGCCGGACCTTCGCCAACATGTTCCCCGGGGTGACGGCGGTCACCGGTCTGATCCTGCTGGCCAACGGGTTCGTCTTCCTGTTGTTGATGATGGCGCACGCCAAGGCCGATATCGGCTTCGGTCTGTTCCGCAGCTTCGACTGGGAGCTGATGGTCCGCTTCGGCGGCGGCTTGAGCGTGCCCTACCCGATGGCGGACGGGACCGTCACGGGCGGCGAATGGTGGCGCCTCGTCACACCGATCTTCATCCACGCCAGCATGATGCACTTCTTCTTCAACAGCTTCTTGCTGGTTCAGCTCGGCCCACTGGTGCAGGAGATCTACCGCACGCGTTTCTGGGTCATCTACCTGCTGTGCGGATTGAGCGGGAGCATGGCCAGCCAGCTCACCCGGCCGGTGATGTCGATCGGAGCCTCCGGTGCGATCATGGGCTTGATCGGCCTGCTGCTCGTTCATGGCCTGCGCAACCGCAGCCAGCTCGGCCAGGCGATGAAGTCGCTGCTGGTCCGGCTGATCCTCTACACGGTCGTGCTCTCGTTGGTGTTCAGCATCGACCACCGGGCGCATGCGGGCGGTTTCTTCTGCGGGGCGTTCCTCGCCTACGTGCTTCCCGGGGGCGAGATCCCCAGATCCTCGGCCTGGATCTGGAACGCGCTCTCGCTGCTCGGCGTCCTGCTCGTGCTCGTCTCCTTCGGGATGGTCGGCGGGCTCGGGAAATACTTCTAATACAGTCAAAACGCCGGGCGGTCGGCCGCGACGCGATCCGGCGTGTCGTATTCGCTAGAATTCGAATCGGGGACCGACATTCTAAAGCTGCCCGCGGCAGCATCGAGGAGTTTCGAAGATGCGTCAGTTGAAAACAGTCCTGGCTCTCGTGCTGGTGGTCTCGTTGAGCGGTTGCGCGGCGCTCACGGGCGGTGAAGACGGGTACACGACCGAGCGCGACAAGACGAAGAAGGGCGCGGCGATCGGCGCGGGCGCCGGTGCGGTGCTCGGCGCGATCCTCGGCGAGGGCGAGCTCGACGACATCCTCAAGGGCGCCGCGATCGGCGCGGGTGTCGGGGCCGGCGTCGGGGCTTACATGGATGCCCAGCAGGAGAAACTCGCGCGCATCCCGGGGACGACCGTGGAGCGTGTGGGGAAGGACATGCTGCTCGTGCACTTCGACAGCGACGTGCTGTTCGCCGTCGATTCCGCGACGTTGAGCTCGCAGTCGAGGTCGGCCCTCGACCAGGCCGCCGCCGTGATGATCGAGTACCCGAAGACGGCGATCGTCAGCCAGGGACACACCGACTCGACGGGCAGCGAGGAGCACAACCAGAGGCTCTCGGAGCGGCGCGCCCAGGCGGTCGCCAACTACCTGGTCTCCAAGGGGCTCGACGGCGCGCGCATCGCCTCGATCGGCTACGGCGAAGCGCACCCGATCGCCAGCAACGACACCGC
>JBFFZZ010000020.1:0-21635 GCA_041568335.1 Candidatus Polarisedimenticolaceae bacterium
GGAGAGCGGCCTGCTGGTCAGCTCGGGATTCCTCGGTGCCCTCTCCGCCTTCGTCGCATCCGAGGGGGGCGACATCTTCCTGATGCCCGCGCTCGGCGGCCCGGCCACCAAGTTGGTCGACGACGCGACCTACCCCACCTGGTCGCCCGACTCCGCGGAGATCGCCTTCCTTTCGACGCGGGACGGCAACTGGCGCATCTGGAAGGTCCCGGTCACGGGCGGCCAGCCTCAACAGCTGACGGGCGGCAACCCGAACCGCTTCGATTTCCATCCGGCGTGGTCGCCCGACGGGCGCTGGATCGCCTACGGGACGTTGACCACGGGTGGCGGCGGCGGGCTGAACGTCGTCCCGGCTTCGGGAGGCGAGCCCATCCTCCTGTACGACGGCACCGCGGTCGCGCCCGCCTGGTCGGCCGACGGCGGGTACGTCTACTTCTCGTCGAGTCGTTTGACCACGCCGGGTCTGGTCAACCTGTGGCGCATCAGATTCGACCCCGCGGCCGGCGTATCGATCCGGCCGGAGCGGGTGACGTTCGGTGTCAACAGCGACACCTACGCCGCCGTGTCGAAAGACGATCGGGCCATCGCGTTTGCGACGGTGCGCTTTACCCCCGATATCTGGAGTCTGGATGTGGCAAGCGGCGAGCTGGAGCAGATCACCATGCTCGAGGGGACCGAGGACTACGCCCACGTCGCCCCCGACGGCCGCCGCATGGTGTACCACGGGGATCGGACGGGGAGGCAGCAACTCTGGGTGCACGACCTGGTGGACGGTAGCCTGCAGCAGGTCCCGACACCGGGGCTCGCGGGCCTGGCGCGCTGGTCCCCCGACGGGACCCTCCTGGCATACCAGCTATCGGTCTCCGACGATGTCGACCTGGGGGAAGTTTCGACGAACCGCGTCGCGATCCAGCGCTGGGGCGACGCCACCGCGACGATCATCGACGGCGAGGCCGGGCAGGCCGGCACGGCGCTCCAGTGGTCCCCGGACGGCAAGTTCCTCGCGGGCGGTAGCGCGGATGACGAGGTCTGGTTGCACACCCCGGGTGGCGAGTCGAAGGTATTGATCCGGGACGCCGCGTTCCCGACCTGGTCGCCGGACGGCGGGGAGATCGCCTTCCAGCGCAACGCGGGAAGCGATCACCGCGAGATCTGGGTCGTCCCGGTGGACGGTGATGAGCCGCGCATGCTCGCCGGCGGCGATGTGCACTACTCGCACCCGCAGTGGCACCCGACCGACGCCGACCGGATCCTCTTCGTGATCGACCACCAGGACCTGGGCCTGCTTCGCGTGAGCACGGGGATGGTCGAGCGGCTGACCGACCTGGCCTCGTCGACGGTGCTGGTCGACTACCCGAGCTGGTCCCATGACGGCAAGAAAATCTTCTTCACATTTGCCGAGAAGCGCGGCGATCTGTACCTGATCGAACGGGCCGACGAGCGGGCCGCTCGCTAGCGCCGCGCCCCGGGAGTGGGTCGCGGTGGCCGGGTCCCGGTGGGTTTCGGCTCCGCGCCGGATCGTCGCACGCGGAACGCGGAGGTCGGCCACTCTCCCACGCCCGACGGTCGCGCCCGATGCTCGAGCGACGATGCTGCTGACGTGCACGGCGTCGCCGCACTTGCACAGCCCGAAACCTCGGCCGTCACACCGTGGCCGCAAAAGGCGTCGGATCCGCTCACGCACTCGACGATGCCGTCGACGCCGGTGCGCGACAGGTTCGCCTGCGTGAAGTCTTCGAGCACGATCGAGCCGTGGATCGCGTCGGCTTCGCTCGCCAGGTGGACGGCCCCGGTGGCGAAGATGTCGCCCCATGCTTCCGTCCGGAAGCTGCGGAGCAGCGACGAGTCGTCGATGAACAGGCCCAGCTCGGTCGTGTCCGTGCCGGAGCCGAGCGTGGTGTTGCGGAGCTGCAGCTTGCTGCGGTCCTGGACGAGGAAATGGACGCCCTCACTGTCGGTCAGGGTGGAGTCGCTGACACCGAGGAACGAGCCGATGGAGACGGCCATCCCGATGCCACCGCTTCCGCTCACCGAGGTGTCGTTCACCCCGGCGATCGAGTCGTCGAAGACGTCGATCCCGAGGATGCCGCTGTCGAGGATGTCGCATTCCGCGATCGAGCCCTGCGAGTTGGACAACACGGTCACCCCGACCTGGTTCGACCGGAACGTCGATGCCTCGACGCGGGCGAACGACGCGCTGTCGATCAACACGGCTCCGTAGTTGTCCTCGAAGATCGAATCGTAGATCAAGACATTGCTGTTGGTGCTGATTCCGCCACGCAGGTGGGCGCCGATCCAGCCGTTGCGCACGGTGATGCTGTTCATGATGAAGCTATCGACCGCGACATCGAGCACCGTGAGACGCTGCGCGATCGCGTCGGCGGGCCCCTGGATCACGGTCGAACCGCCCGGACCGCCCCGCAACCGGAGGCCCTTCGCGGCGACCGTGAAAGTACCCGTGCAGGTGCCCGTCACGTTGATCGTGGTCCCCGGGAAGCGCTTCGCCTTCCTCAAGGCCCGCTCCAGGTCGCCGCCTGCATCGCAGTCGACGGTGACCTCGTGAGGCACCGCCATCACGACGAGCACGACGAGAAGAAGAAAGGCCGCTTTTTTCATTACCCCTGCAGATACGGGCAACCGGGGCGCGGGTCAAGAGCGGCCTGCCTCCGATACCCCGCGAAACGCATCGTCGCGCGTCGGGGACGAGCCCGGATTAGAGGCTACGATAGAGGGCATGAAATCTCTCGTCATCGGCGCAGGAGTCGTCGGCTGCTCGGTCGCGCTGGAGCTACGGCGCACGGGCTGGGATGTCGAGGTCGTGGACAAGAACGGCGATGCCGGCCACGGTTCGACGTCGGCGTCCTGCGGCATCGTGCGCCGCTTCTACTCGCAGCCCGGAATGATCGCGATGGCCCACGAGGCGGCGTCGATCTGGGACGACTGGGCGGGGTACCTCGGGCCGATCGACGACGGACTGGCTCGGTTCCACCGCCCCGGCATGCTGTTCATCCCACCCCGGATCGACGATGCGGCACGCGCCACGGTCGCCGAGATGCAGCGTTTGGGGATCGCCGCGCGCTTGCTCTCGGCCGATGACGTGGCTGAGTTGTTTCCTTATCTCGAGACGGCCTCGCATTACCCGGCCAAGGCGGTTACCGACCCGGAGTTCTTCGAGGAGACCGGACGCCGGATCGAGGGCGCGGTGTTCGAGGAAGATGCGGGTTACGTCGTCTCGCCCGGTGTCGCCACGGGGAATCTCAGGCGCGCCGGTGAGCGCGACGGCGTGCGGTTCCTGCTCAACACCGAGGTCTCCGCCGTCGAGTGCAGCGACGGGGGCACATTCGCCACCCGCATGACCGACGGGACCGCGCGCGAGTCCGACGTCGTGATCAACGTGGCCGGGCCCCATTCGAGCCGGGTCAATCGACTGGCCGGCGTCGAGCTGCCGCTCGAGACACGCGCGCTCCGTCGCGAAGTGCACCTGCTCAAGAACCCGCGTTTCGAGGAGCGCTCGCCGGGCTTGCTGCCGATCGTCGGCGACCTGGACAACGGGATCTACTTCCGTCCGGAGAGCGGAGGTCGCGACGTCCTGGTCGGCTCGACCGAGCCGGCCTGCGACGAGCCGGAGTGGATCGACGACCCGGACGATTTCGACCACGGCGTTACCGAGTTGTACCGCGAGCGCCAGTGCTACCGCCTGATGAAGCGCTTCCCCGAGGTCGGCTACGGCGCCGCACGCGGGCTCGGTGCGCTCTACGACGTGACGTTGCAGGACTGGTATCCGATCGTCGACCGGACGGACCGACCGGGCTACTACGTCTGCATCGGCACCAGCGGCTCGTCGTTCAAGACCGCGCCGGTTCTGGGACGGCTCGTGGCCGGACTCGTGGAAGCGCAGCGCGCCGGTCACGATACCGACGAGCAGCCCTACCAGCTGGAGCTGCCACGCATCGGTGTCACGGTCGACACCTCGTTCCTGTCGCGTCTACGAAAGCCCAACGTCTCCTCCGGTACCGTGATCGGCTGAGCCCCGTCACGCCTCCGGCGGGTCGTTGTAGTGCGACAGCAGGTAGTCGATGCCGATGGACATGACCTGCTCCCAGGCGTTCTCGACGTCGTGGTCCCACTGCTCGTCGTACTCGCGCACGGTCGCCAGCAGGGCGTTCAACCAGTAGTCGTAGAACTCGGCACCGATGTCGTAGTGCGCCTTGCTGTGCGTCCTGGCGAGCTGCCGCATGTAGAGATCCGGTTTCTCATTCGGATCGCCGGCGGCGACCAGCATCATGTGGAACGAGGCGCGCAGCGCGCGCTTCTGATGGACGAAATCCGTGCTCGCGAACTTCTCGGCGATCTTCGGAGACATCTCGAAGAACCGCTCGTAGAAGCGGTCGAGGAACCCTTCGCGGCGATCGCAACGCGCCAGGCTACGGTCGAAAGTTTCGAGAATCTTCAGATCCATTCGTCCATTCTATCGGACACCTTCGTGTGCGGTAAACTCCAGGCGAGGCACGCGCCGCCGCGTGGCGTACGCTTGAGACGCCCGACTAGCTCAGCGACCCGACTGGTCCAGTTGGGCGGGGACGAGAATAAATCTGTCCCCTTTAGAGCGCGTCCAGCAGCTTGAGCAGATCCACGACGCGATTCGAGTAGCCCCACTCGTTGTCGTACCAGGAGAAGGTCTTGACGAAGCGGCCGTCGACCACCTGGGTCAGCGGCGCGTCGAAGATGCAGGAGTGCGGCTCGCCGACGATGTCTTTGGAGACGATCGGGGCCTCGGAATAGAGCAGGATGTCCTTCAGCCCGTTGTCGGCCGCCACGCGGACGGCTTCGTTGATCTCACGGGCGGTGACATCGCGTTCGAGCGTCGTCACCAGATCGACGATCGAACCGTCGGCGATCGGCACGCGCATCGCCATGCCGTCGAGCTTGCCCTCGAGCGCGGGCAGCACCTTGCCCACCGCGCGGGCGGCGCCGGTCGTCGTCGGGATGATGTTCTCCGCGGCGGCACGGCTGCGGCGCCAGTCGCTGTGCGGCACGTCGGCCAGCCGCTGGTCGTTGGTGTAGGCGTGGACCGTGGTCATCACGCCGGAGACGATGCCGAAGCTCTCGTGCAGCACCTTGGCGATCGGCGCCAGGCAGTTGGTCGTGCAGCTCGCGTTGGAGACGATGCGGTGCTCGGGCTTCAAGTCCGCTTCGTTGACGCCCAGGACGACGGTGCAGTCGATCTCGTCCTTGGCGGGTACGGTCAGGATGACCTTGTCGGCGCCGGCCTCGAGATGCCGGGCGATCTGCGCCCGCTTGCGGAACGCGCCGGTGGCCTCGATCACGTAATCGACGCCCATCTCTTTCCAGGGGCACTCGGCAGGATCGCTGAAGTCCATCATCTTGACCGTCTGGAACCGCGTGCGCATGACGTCTTTGTCGATCTCGATCACGCCCGGGAAGCGACCCATCACCGTGTCGTACTTCAGCAGGTAGGCCAGCGCGTCGTTGTCCGCAAGATCGTTGACGGCGACGACCTCCATCCCCTCCATGCGGTTGAGGATGCGGAAGACCGCGCGCCCGATGCGTCCGAAACCGTTGATCGCGATCCTCACGACGCACCGCCGTTCACGAAGCCGCCCAGGGTGCGCGCGGTCTCCAGGATCCGCCCCGCGTAGCCCCAGCCGTTGTCGTACCAGCAGACGGCCTTGATCAGCCCGCCCGGCAACGCGATCGTCGCCAGCGAGTCGAAGACCGCCGAATGCGGGTTCTCGATCACGTCGCTCGAGACGATCGGCTCGTCGGCGTACTCGACATAGCCCTTGAGATTCCCGTTGGCCGCCACCTGGAACCACTCGTTGACGTCGTCCTTGGTGACCGGCTGCTTGACCCGCGCGCTGAGATCGAGATTGGAACCGTTGGGCACGGGGACGTTGATCGCCACGCCGCCGAGCTTGCCCTCGAGGTGCGGCATCATCTTGGCCACGATGGCGGGTGACCAGTTCGAGTTGGGGATCAGGTTCTCGGCTCCCGAGCGCGAGCGCCTGAGATCCGGCGTCGCCGCGTCGGCCAGTTTTTGATCGCTCGAGTAGGCGTGCACCGTGGTCATCATCGCGTGCTCGATCCCGACCGCGTCGTCGAGGATCTTGATCATCAATGCCAGCACGTGCGTCGTGGTGCTGGCGCAGGAGATCAGCTTGTCCTCGGCGGTCAGATGATCGGCGTTGATCCCGTGCACGATCGTACGGTCGATCTCGTCGATCGCCGGCGTGGTCAGGATGACGCGCTTCGCTCCGGAGTCGAGATGCCCCTGCAGGTCGGCACGGCGGCGGTAGACCCCCGTCGCCTCGATCACGATGTCGGTGTCGTAAGCCTCCCAGGTCATCTCGTCGGGCCGCGTCCCGCGCAGCAGTCGCGTGCGCTGGCGCCCGGCGCAGAGATACTTGCCGTCGAGCTTCACTTCCTCGGGAAAACGCCCGTAGATCGTGTCGTACTCGAGCAGGTAGGCCATCGACTCGGGCGTGCCGAGGTCGCTGACCGCGACGATGTCGATGTCTTCGTCTTTATAGGCCTGCCGGAAGATGTTCTTCCCGATGCGGCCGAAACCCATGATTCCGAGGCGTATGGACATAGCTGGATCCCGCTGGAGATCCTCCATTGTAGACGCTGCGTCAAGGGCGGTGGGGTCCGGTGTTGAATTTTGCGTTTTGCAAGGACAGGTCCCACGGAGACTCCTTTCGAGACTCCAGCAACGCAAAATTCAAGACCGGACTCCGGTTTTCACCGCAGCGACTGCAGGTAGGCGATCACGTCGACGAACTGGCCGACGGTGATCACCTCGGTGAAGTCGCTCATCGGCGACTTCTTGCCGTTGCCCCGGACCACCGCCCGGATCTCGTGCGACGGGTCGAAGATGGACATGCCGACCTCGGCGGCGCTCTGCCGGCCGAGGAAACCGCCCAGCGTGGGTCCCGGAGTCGCAGAGGTCGGTTTCGGGAAGTCCTCGCCGACGACGCGGTGACAAATGATGCAGCCCAGCTTTTGAAACGCAGCCCGCCCCGCCTCGGGATCGCCTTTCGGCAAGCTCAAGGTGATCAGCTCGGGTGCATCGGCGGCCGCGGCGGCAACCCACACGTGGGGTACGAGGAGCAGTAGACCGGCGACGAAAACGGTCCGTTTGGACATCTTGGTTCTCCTCAGTGGTAGGCGCGTTCGCAGATTTCGCAGTCGCGGCCGACCTCGGAACAGGGGACGCCGTCTGCCTGCGCCTGTTCGCAGACCGGCAGCCATCCCGGGTTGACGGGTAGCACCTCGGCCGGTCGCTTTTCCTCGGCCTTGCCCAGCAGCTCGCGCACGCGCTCGGCGACCTGGTCCGGCGAGGGCACGATGCCACCCGCGGTCCCGTGGAGCTGGACGCTCCGCGAGCCCTCGGCGGCCAGCTTCACGTCCTGGACCAGCTGGCCCATGCTCATCTCGACAGTCAGTACGGGGCCGTCCGGGACGATGCCGTCCATCGCCCCTCGGCACGCCTCGATCGGGAACGGGTTGAGCGTGATCGGACGGAACAGCCCGACCCGTATTCCCTCTTGTTTGAGTTGATCGACGGCGCTCTTGCAGATACGCGCCATCGTGCCGAAGGCGACGAGCAGCAGGTCGAAGTTGCCGACGCCGCCGTAGACCTCCCAGCGTTTCTCCTTCTGCGCGACGAGGTCGTACTTCTTCTTGAGCTTGATGTTGTGCTCCTGCAGCACCTCGGGTGTGAGGTAGAGCGAGTTGACGATGCGGCGCGGCCGGCCCTCGCAGCCGGTCAGCGCCCATTCGTTGTCGTTCAGCGGATCGCCGCGGCCCTCGCCGGGAAACTCGACCGGCTCCATCATCTGGCCGATCATCCCGTCCGCGCAGACCATCACCGGGTTGCGGTACTTCTCGGCCAGTTCGAATGCGAGGATCATGAGGTCGACGGCCTCCTGTACGGTCGACGGCGCCAGCACGATCAGCTGGTAGTCGCCGTGGCCGTGGCCCTTGGTCGCCTGCAGGTAGTCGGACTGCGAGGGCAGGATCCCGCCGAGCCCGGGTCCGGCGCGCATGATGTTGATGATCACGCAAGGCAGCTCGCACGCCGCGATGTAGCTGAGGCCCTCGGCCATCAGGCTGATCCCCGGCGACGACGACGAGGTCATCGCCTTGATGCCGACACCGGCGGCGCCGAAGACCATGTGGATCGCAGCGATTTCGGACTCGGCCTGGACGAATGCCCCGCCGACCTCGGGCAAGCGTTTGACGAGGTACTCGGGTACTTCGGTCTGTGGCGTGATCGGGTAGCCGAAGAAGTGCACACAGCCTGCGCGGATCGCGGCCTCGCCGAGCGCCTCGTTGCCTTTCATCAGGACTTTCATGACGGGGATCCCTCCACGGCTTTGCGCGCTTGCTCGAGCCCGTTGCGGAATGCTTGGGTGTTGACCGGTACGAACTTTTTCTTGTCGCCGGTGAACTCGCGGGTGATCGCCTCCTCGATCGCCTCGGCGGGCACGACTTCGGTGGCGCCGATGTAGGCGCCGAGCATGACGAAGTTGGCGGCGCGGTCGCTGCCGGCTTCCCTGGCGAGCTCGCGCGCGGGAACCCGCAGAACGATGCAATCCTCGCGCTCGGCGTCGCGATCGATGAGTGAGCTGTTGACGATGATCACGCCGCCGCTTTGAACCCTGGGCGCGAACTTTTCCAATGATGGGAGGTTCATCACCATCAAACCGCGCGGGTTCTCGACCACGGGTGAGCCGATCGGTTCGGTCGAGATGCGGACGATCACGTTGGCCGTCCCGCCGCGCATCTCGGGGCCATACGAGGGCAGCCAGCTGACTTCCTTGCCGAACTGCAGGCTGGCCTCGGCCAGCACCTTGCCGACGAGCAGCATGCCCTGCCCGCCGAATCCGGCCATCACGACTTCGGTCGTCGCCATCGCTCGCCCCTCAACTCGGCGCGCCCGTGCCGGTCGCGTCGGGCTCCTTGAGAACACCCAACGGGTAGTACGGGATCATCGTGCTCTCGACCCACTTCTCCGATTCCTCCGGCGACAACCCCCAGTTGGTCGGGCAGGTCGAGAGCACCTCGACGAAACTGAAACAACGGCCGTCCCGTTGGTACTCGAACGCTCTCTTGATCAGTTTCTTGAGCCTCAACGTGCCCTTGCCGTCATGCGCGGAGCCGCGTGCGATGAACCCCGGCGTCGTCAGCGTGGCGAGCAGCTCGGAAACCCGCAGCGGATATCCGGTGGCCTCCACGTCACGGCCAAGCGGCGTGGTGGTCGTGGTCTGCCCGGGCATCGTGGTCGGCGCCATCTGCCCGCCGGTCATCCCGTAGATCGCGTTGTTGATGAAGATGACGGTGATCTTGTCGCCGCGGTTGGCGGCGTGGAGGATCTCGTTGCCGCCGATCGACGCCAGGTCGCCGTCACCCTGGTACGTGAAGACGATCGACTCCGGCCGCGCGGTCTTGGCCCCGGTGGCGACCGCCGGCGCGCGTCCGTGGGCCGCTTCGAACATGTCGATGTTGAAGTACTCGTAGGCCAGCACCGAGCAGCCGACCGGCGCGATACCGACGGCTCGCCCGAGTAGCCCGAGCTCCTCCAACACCTCGGCAGTCACACGGTGGATCACGCCGTGCGTACAACCGGGGCAGTAGTGCGTCATGTTTTCCGTCAGACCCGCCGTGTTGACGAACGTCTGCTTGTCCTTGTGATTCCAGGTCTCGATACCCTGGTCGGGGCAGACGACCGCGCACAACGTGCAGCCGCGGCAGTCGTCCTGATCGCCGGTGAAGACGACGTATTTGTAGCCACGGTCGTTGAGCTGCTCCGAGAACTCGATCAGGTCCTTGGGGCAATGCACGATGCAGCGGCCGCAACCCTTGCAACGCAGTTGCTCGATCTCAATCCTTCCCATCATTCTCCTTTGCGGGCACACCGATGCGGATGGGACCCGGCTTACCGATCGGCCGTGGGAGCGCGCTGGGCAGGATGTCCGCAGGTTCCGGGCGGATCCACGGGGGCGTCATGTAGCGTCGCATCCGTAACAACGGCGCGTCGAGCCCGTTGATCTCCGGTGCGTCCGCCAGCCCGTCCATCAGCGCGACACAACGCAACGGGATGCCGGTCTGTCGAGAGACGTCGTTGGCCAACCGCCAGCCTTCGACCACGACATCGGCCGTCGTCCGGTCGATGAGGTGCGAGTTGGCGACGAGCCCGGTGACCCGCAGCCGCGAGGCCCTCTCGATCTCCTCCTGGATCTTGATGCAGCCGTCGACCGTCTCGGTGAACGGACGCTTGGCGTTGATCACCTGCCACAGCTCGTAGCTCGTGATGGATTTCCGCAGCGTCGCGAGCACCCGCGCGCCGACGTCGTCGCCGCCGACGTCGAAGATCGTCAGCGTGTCGTGCGGCGGGCGCAGCATGCCGCGGATCTCCGGCAACAGGATCGGCAGGTCGGCCCAAGCCTGCGGGCCCGGCGGGTAGACCACGCGTATGCCGTAGCCCTCCATCCGCCACTGCACTTCACGGCAACGGAAGTAGGGGTTGACGAGATCGAGGTCGGCGATCTGCACGGCCCAGCCCGCTCGCGTCATCGCGATCGCGAGATTGACGCAGACCTCCGTCTTGCCCGAGCCGTAGTTGCCTACGATGATGACGAGCCGGTCGCCCGATCCGACCACGTCGTCCACGATGCGCACGTCAATGCCGGGCTCTGCCATGGCAAGCCTCTGACTTATTTTTTAGTGGATCTCCGTGGGTCCCACAATCAGGGGAAACCGAATCCTTCGGACAATCCTTACGATTGAGGAGATCTGCAAGGCAGCAAGGACTTTCACGTCCTGCACCAGGGAGATCGCCGGGAAACACCATCGGCTATCCTTGGTGGATGATCGGGTCGAGCCTCGCGCACTACGAGATCATCGCCAAGCTCGGAGCGGGCGGGATGGGGGAGGTGTACCGGGCGCGGGACACGAAGCTGGGGCGCGAGGTCGCGATCAAGGTCCTCCCGGAGAAATTCGCGGCGGACCCCGCTCGGCTGGCCAGATTCGAGCGCGAGGCCCAGACGCTCGCCTCGCTGGACCATCCCGGGATCGCCTCCATCCACGACCTGCAGGAGGCCGACGAAACTCGCTTCCTCGTCATGCAGCTGGTCGAGGGTCCGACGCTGGCCGAGCGGTTGCGAAGCGGACCGCTCGATCGCGACACCGCGCTTCCTCTGTTTCAACAGATCGCGGAGGCGCTCGACTATGCGCACGCGCGTGGCGTCGTGCATCGCGACCTGAAACCCTCCAACATCAAGGTCACGGAAGAGGGCAAGGCCAAGGTCCTCGACTTCGGGTTGGCCAAGGCGCTCGACGATCCGGGGGACACCGGCCAGGACCCGGCGGAGGCGCCCACGATCGACGCCGATGAGGTGTTGCGAACGTCGCAGGGCCAGATCATCGGCACGCCGGCCTACATGTCCCCGGAGCAGGCGCGCGGGGAGACGGTCGACAAACGCGCCGACGTCTGGGCGTTCGGCTGTTGTCTCTACGAGGCGCTGACCGGACGGCGGCCGTTCACGGGTAAGACGCCGTCGGATCTCATCGCGGAGATCCTCAAGACCGATCCGGACTGGTCCCGGATTCCCGAAGACACGCCGGCGCCGGTGGTCGTGTTGTTGCGTCGCAGTCTCGAAAAGGACTCGCGCCGCCGCCTCAGCTCGATGGGCGACCTGGCGATCACGTTCGAGGAGACGACCTCGGGCCTGCGGCAGAGTCGATCGGATCTTCGTGGACCGGCCCGGTCCGCCGACCGTCGCGGCCGGATCGCCGTCGCCGGCGTGGCGCTGGTCGCTTTGGCCGCGGTGATCGGCTGGCGCTTCCTGGGTGGCCGGGATACCCCTGCCGGAAACGCGGGACCCTCGGGTGGGACGGCGATCGAACGGATCGCCGTGTTGCCGTTCTCGGACGACTCGGGCGAGGCGGGCCAGGAGTGGTTTATCGACGGCATGACGGGCGTGCTGATCGCCGAGCTCGCGCGTATCGATGCGCTGTCGGTCATCTCCCGCACGTCGGCGATGCAGTTCAAGAACCCCGATCGTCCGATCCGCGAGATCGCCTCGCGACTCGGTGCCGACGCGCTCGTCGAAGGCTCGGTGACCCGCGTCGGCGACGATGTCCGCATCATCGCCAGTCTGATCGACGGCTCGACCGAAAGGACGATGTGGACCGAGCAGTACCACGGCACGATCGACGACGCGCTCAATTTGCAAAGCCGGATCGCGACGGCGATCGCGAGGGAGATCGACGTCGTCCTGACGCCCGAGGAGATCGAGGAGCTGGGGCGCGACCGCAACGTCGACCCGAGAGCGCTGGACGCCTACCTGAGGGGGGTTCACGAGCTCACCACGTTCGCCGACTCCACCTTCGAGCGGGCCATCTCTTTCTTCGAGGAAGCGCGGCGGATTCAACCCGATTTCGCCCTGGCGCACGCCCAGGTCGCCGACGCTCTCGTGGACCGCTTCATCTGGGGGTTCTCGACGCGCGAGGAGGTCTACGACCCGGCGGCGGCCGCGGAGAAAGCCGCACTCGACCACGATCCCGACCTGGCGCTGGCCCTGAGCGCCCGGGCACGGCGATTCCAGAAGCTCGACTGGGACTGGGAGCAGGCGGAGCCTTATCACAAACGAGCGATCGAGTCGGACCCGGACAGCGCGGACGTCTTGCACGCGTTTGCCATGGGGCTCGTTGCCGCCACCCATCGCTACGACGAGGCGATCGAGCTCGGCCGGCGCGCGGTCGAGCTGGAGCCGACGGTCCCGATTTACCATGTCGACCTCGCGGAGATGATGATCTACGCCGGGCGCTTCGACGACGCGGCCGAGGTCCTCGACCAGGTGTATGAAAAGGATCCGGAATTCTCCGTCTTGTATCTCCTGCGCGGCTACCTGCGCACCCTGACCGGGCAATACGAGGAAGCGATCCGGGACTCGGCGAAGTTGCTCGAGCTCTCGGGCAATCGTCGCCACATGGAATACCTGGCCACCGCGCTGGCGCTCGGCGGTCGAAGCGAGCAGGCGCGCGAGGCGTTGCGCGAGTTCGAGGAGCTGGCCAAGACCGAGTTCATCCAGCAGGCCGAGTTCGGGATGGTCTACCTGGCGCTCGGCGACCACGACAAGGCCTACGAGCTCTTCGAGCGGAGCTTCGAACGCCGCGAGAACAAGCTGACCTTCCTGACCGGCACGAGGTTCTTCGAATCGGTGGAGACGAAACCGCGACTGAAGGAGCTGGTGAACCGGGTCAAGCGGTTCGACTGACCGGGGTCGGGGCTCCCCGCTTCCCGCCCAGAGAGATCCGGAAGGCATAGCCGAAGAGTGCGACGATCAACAAGACGAACAGGAGCGGCCGCCCCGCGCAGAGCTGTCGAGGTTACCGGTCGGAGGAACGGATCGCGATGGATCTGCGGGAGTGGATCACCGCGGTTGCGTGACAATGGGTGCGCCGGCGTTTCTTCTCATTCGACCGGTGTGTCGAGCAGCTCGGCCAGCTCGCGCTCCAGCTTGCGGGCCCACTTCTTCTTGTAACCGTAGCTGTTGCGTACGTCGACGATGGTACCGTCGCGGCCGATCAGGACCTCGACCGGAAAGCCCCGCACGTTCTTCAGTTGCGGGAGCGCCGTGGCGAACTCCTCCGGTGGACCGCCGTCCAGCACGAGATAGTTGATGGAGTGGTGCTCGACGAACTCGCGTAGACGGTCGGCGCGGGTTGAATCCTCATCGTCGTCGGACTCGAACGCGATCGCGACGATGACCAGGCCTTGCTCGCCGTAGCGTTCCTGCAAATCGACGAACGTCGGGATCTCGCTGATACACGGTGGGCACCAGGTGGCCCACAGATCGATCAGCAGCACCTTGCCGCGAAGCGCCGGATCCGACGAGCTCACGGTCCGCCCCTCGAGATCGGGGAGGGCGAACGTCAAAACGTCCTCTTCGATGAACGGATCGCGGCCGGCCGTCGAGGCGGATGTGGCCAGGACGAGCGTGAGTGCCAGTATCAGCGGCCTCATGGGGTGCCCCGGCTACTTCTTCTTCCTCAGGTCGTAGCAGAACATGTCGTCCTGCTCGCGCAGGTAGAGCATGCCGTCGACGATCGCCGGGTGCGGCCAGCTCTGCATCACGACGTCGGGGATCATGAACGATCCCTTCTCGCGATACCCCTCGGGCGTCGCCTCGACCAGCACCATCAGGCCGTTCTGGTAGCGGAAGTAGAGGTGACCGTCGGCGTAGGAGAGCGCGGCGGAGTCGCGGCCCTTGTTGCGCTGCGGCCCCCAGGCGACCTTGCCCGTGGCCATCTCGACGGCGAGCGGGAAGCCCTTGTTGTGGCCCGTGCCGGTGTAGAGGTAGCCCTCGTGCAGGATCACGCCGCCGTGGTGGTTCTGCATCGTGTCGTGCTCGAGCCAGTAGACCTCCTCGGCCCTGAACTCGTCCTTCTTGCGGTGGATCTTGAGCAACACGGACCCGGTGTCGTACCCGCTGGAGGCGAATACGTGGTCGCCGTCGATGATCGGCGTGGCGATGTTGGCGACGTTGTTGGCGATGCGGTTGTAGCCCCAGAGAAAACGCCCGGTCTCGGCCTCGACGCCGATGACGCCGCGGCCGACGAACTGGACGTACTGCTTGACGCCCCCGGCGTTGGAGATGACGACCGAGGAGTAGCCGGCGCCGTCGTCGCCCCCGTCGCCGAGCTTGGGCATCTTGGCGCGCCAGATGTCTTTACCGGTTTTCTTGTCGAGCGCGACGAGCACCGCGTCGGGCATGCCCGGCGTGACGATCAACCGGTTGCCGTCGACCAGCGGGGACTCGCTGAACTTCCACTCGTACTTGCCCTCGTAGCTCATCATGCGGGCACCGAAGTCGGCGGGCAGGCTGCGCTTCCACTGCACCTCGCCGCTCGCCGCCGCGAGACAGTAGACGTCGCCCTCGGTCGTCACGACGTAGACCCGTTCGCCGTCCACCGTCGGGGTGGAGCGCGGTCCGAGGTACTTGTCCTTCCACGCCGGCGCGACCTTCGTCTTCCAGAGCTGCTTGCCGTCGGACCGGGCGGCCGCGATGACGTACTGCGCGTCCTGCAGGTCGCCCATCGTGTAGATGCGCTTGCCCGCGACCGAGACGCTCGAGAAACCGCCGCCGAACCCGGAGGCCCTCCAGGCCAGCGGCGGACCGCCGTCGGGCCACGAGGTCAACAGGCCGGTATCGGCGGAGCGCCCGTCGCGCGCCGGACCGCGCCACTGCGGCCAGTCGGCGCCGTGCGCGGCCGTGCCGAGGATGAGACAGAATCCGAGTAGTAGACCGAGAGCACGGTCACGGAACATGAAAACCCCTTAACCCCTCGCCGCGGCAATTCTACACCGTCGGGGTCCGGTCTCGCATTTCAACAGAGGACAACCTGCTAGGGTCAGGTCTGACCCCCGACTTACTTGAAGTGGATGTGCAGGACGTCGCGGTCCTGGACCTCGTAGTCGCGGCCGTGGACGTGGATCAGGCCGTGGTCGTGCAGCGCCTGGCGGCTCTTCCACTTGAAGAGATCGGCCAGCTCCATCACCTCGGCGCGGATGAAGCCCTTTTCCATGTCGCTGTGGATCCTGCCCGCGGCCTGCGCGACGTGCTCGCCGCGCGGGAGCTGCCAGGCGGACAGCTTGTCGTTGGCGATCGTGTAGAAGGTGATCCGATCGAGCAGCTTGTAGGACGCGTGGACCACGATGTCGAGCGCGGTCTCGTCGAGCCCCATGGACTCGAGAAACTCCTTTTGTTCCTCGGCCGGTAGCTCGCTGATCTCCTCTTCGATCTCGATCGAGATCGGCACGACACGGTCGGCGCCCTTCGCCTGGCGTAGCGCCGAGGCCAGCGGGCCCTCGCCGTGCGGGTCGTCCTCGCCGGTGTTGGCCAGGTAGAGCACCGGCTTGAGCGTCAGGAAATGGCCCTCGGCCAGGAGCTGCTCTTCACCGGGGTGCAGCTCCAGCTCGCGCACCGGCTTGCCCGCCTCGAGCGCTTCCACCGCGCGGGTGAACAGGTCCAGCTCGTCCTTGCCCTCGCCCTTGCCCGTACGCACCGTGTTGGCCCAGCGCGCCTTGGCCTTGTCCGCCGTTTCGAGATCGGCCAGCATCAGCTCGGTCTCGACGATCTCCACATCGCGCACCGGGTCGGGCGCACCGGTCGAGTGCACGACGTTCTCGTCGGTGAAGCAGCGCACCACGTGGAGGATCGCGTCGACCTCACGCAGGTGCCCCAGGAACTTGTTCCCCAGACCCTCGCCCTTGCTGGCGCCTGCGACGAGCCCCGCGATGTCCACGAAACGAATCGACGTGGGCACGGTCTCCTCGGGTTGCAACAGCTCGGCGAGCTTGCGAAGCGTCGGGTCGGGCACGGTCGCCACACCGACGTTCTGCTCGATCGTGCAGAACGGGTAGTTCGAGGCCTCGGCGTGCGCCTGCGTCAACGCGTTGAGCAGCGTGGACTTGCCGACGTTCGGGAGGCCGGCGATGCCGACGGAGAGTCCCATCGATCCCTCGTTGTCTGGGGGTGCTCCTATTCTAGGTCACGTTCGTCCACCGTCCCCATGGGCTAATTTTTTAGCGATTAAAGCTTGACACCTCGACCGTATGTGCTAATAATTTAGCGCATGGCGAAGAGCATCGATCAGGACTTGAGCCGCCGCGAGCGTCAGATCATGAACGTGTTGTTCCGGCACGGTCGGGCCTCGGTGACGCAGATCGCCGCCGGGCTCCCGGACCCGCCGTCCGGCACCGCGATCCGGACGCACCTGCGGATCCTCGAGGAAAAGGGGCATGTCAAGCGGAATCGCGAGGGCCGCAAGCATCTCTACCGGCCGGCCGTCTCGCGCAAGCGCGCGGCGAGAGCCGCGTTGTCGGGTGTCCTGCGAACGTTCTTCGACGGATCGTTGGAGGAGGCGGTGGCCGTGCATCTAGCCGACCCGTCGGCGGACATCGATCCCGAAGAACTGAACCGGTTGCGTCGGCTGATCCGCGACGCGGCGAAGAAGGGCACGTGATGAGCTGGTTCCTCAGCGTTCCCCTGCCGATCCTGAAGGTCTCTCTGGTCCTGGTGCTGGCCTGGTTGGCGCTGACCACGATGCGACGTTGCTCCGCCTCGGCGCGGCATCTGGTCGTGGCCGTCGCGCTCGGCGCGACCCTCCTGGTCCCGCTGCTGGAACGGGCGTTGCCCGGTTGGGAAACCCTCCCGCGACCCGCCGAAGCCTCGATCCAACCATCCGGCGACGGCGTAGCGACCAGCACGACGAACCGACCGGTTCGGGAGAGCGTTCCGGTCACGGAGCCCCGGCCCGCGGCAGCGCGATCGTTCGACCACCGGGAAACGTCACCCACCCTCGGCGTGCGAGCCACGGTCAAGGCCGTGTGGCTCGGCGGCGTGGTCGGCCTGCTCGCCCTGTTGACCGTGCGCCTCGTGGCGATGAGGCTCACCGTCCGACGCGCCGAGCCGCTGGACGATCCGGCCTGGACCTCGCTGGTTGATGACGCGCGCGCGCAGCTCGGGATCCGCCGGGCGGTCGCGCTGCGGCGTCGCGGTGCGGGCGAGATGCCCGCGGTCTGGGGCGTGCTCCGTCCGGTCATCCTGCTCCCGGCGGAATGCGACTCGTGGAGCGCCGGGCGACGCCGGGCGGTACTGGTCCACGAGCTGGCCCACGTCGGTCGGGGCGACGTGCTGCTGCTGTTGCTGGCGCAGGTTGCCGGAGCGCTTCACTGGTTCAACCCGCTCGTCTGGGTCCTGCGACACCGGCTCGCCATCGAGCGCGAGCACGCCTGCGACGACATCGCGCTACGAGCCGGGCTGCGCCCGTCGCTCTACGCCGATCATCTGCTGGCCACCGCCGCGACCCATCGTCACCACCGCAAACTCGCACCCGTGATGGCAGCGCCATCGCAACTGGAGGACAGAATCATGGCCATCCTCGATCCCCGACGAAACCACGGGAACACCTCTCGCCGAGTCCAGGCCGCCGTCCTGGCGCTGGCGCTGACCGTTCTGATCCCGCTGGCCAGCCTGACCTGGGCGCAGCACGACGAGGACTCGAACCTCGACACGCCGCCCTACGTCGGGTCGCTCGACCGGGAGCTTCAACGACTGGGGATTGCCGAGGACGACATCGACGGCTTGACCCGCTGCCTGAGATCGACAACCGCGATCTCGCGCGCCGCCTGCGCGCGCGCGCTGGCCCGGACCGGCGACCCGCGGCGCATCGAACCGCTGCTCGCCTCCGTCAACGACAGCGACGAGCGGGTGCGCGAATGGGTCGTCCGGGGCCTCGCCGACGTGAACGATCCGCGCGTCGTGGATGCGCTGCTGCCGTTGTTCGATGACACGTCCGCCGACGTTCGGGAGTGGTGTGTCCGCGAACTCGGCGACCTCGACGACCCGCGCGTGTTCGACTCCGTCCTGCTGCGTCTCGATGACGACGCGGGCCAGGTGCGCGAGTGGGCCGTCCGGCGGCTCGCGGGCAGCGACGACGATCGTGTCCAGGATGCGTTCGCCCTGGCCCTTTACGATGAAAAGAACGCCGACGTCCAGGAGTGGCTGGTCCGCTCGATCGAACCCCGGCGCACCGACGGTGGAGTCGACGCCCTGATCGCCGCGCTCGACAGCCCCTCGGACGATGTCCGGGAGTGGGCCGTCCGCCGGCTCGCCGACACCGGTGACCGCAGGGGGATCCGTCCGATGATGGACATGCTGCGCGACGCGAGCGATGAGGTCCGCGAATGGGCCGTCCGCGGCTTGATGGACTCGGGCGATCCGGCGGCCATCGCCTCGCTGCGGGAGCTGCGCGACGATCCCAGCGAGGACGTGCGCGAGTGGGTCGAACGCGCGCTGGAGAACCGCTAGACGGCCGCGCTAGGGCGAGCTCGTCGCACAGTCGATCGCGCAGCTGACCTCGTCCTCGATGCCCTCGCACACGCCGTTGCCGCAGCAGAAGCGGATGGCGAGACCGCACGTGATATTCCCCGAGGTGCACCGCGGATCGCTGCAATCCACCGGGTTCTCGCCGTCGCCATCGCCGCAGCAGAAGCGTCGATCCTGTTTCCCTTTCTGCCTGCCCCGGCAATCTTCCGGGCAGCTCAGGCAGTCCTCGTTGAGATCGTCGCAGGTGCCGTCGCCGCAGAACGTCGTCGCGGGGCTGGCGCTGATGCAGTCCGCCGGGCAAAACCTGCAATCCTCGCCGGCTTCGCACGTCCCGTTGCCGCAGCAGTCGGCGAGCGTGGCGAACGAGCAGATGTCGTTGGCGCAGGTATCCACGGTGCACGGATCGCCGTCGTTGCAATCCGAGTTGACCGCACACTCCGGTCCCAGGAGGCCACAGATCTCGGCGCAGATCTGATCGATCGGGACGCCCCGGTTGGGCTCGCCGCACCCCAGCGTGTTGCCGCGGCAGTGGTGCAGCGCGATCACCTTGTGGCTCGAGACCGCGAGAACGGGCGAGCCGGACGAGCCGCCCTCGCTGTCGTTCCAGTAGCCCACCTCGCCGGTGGAGCCCGTGCAGGGGGGCTCGGACGTGGAGACCACGACGCCCGCGCCCGTCGGGCCCGTCGGGCCCGTGTCGCTGGTGTAGGAGAACTCCTTGGCGCGTCCGAAGGGGTGCGAGACGAGGTAGATCTCCTCACCGATGTCGGCCGGGCGGGCGTCGATCGACAGGTACCCGTAGGTGTTCGACGGGTTGCCGTTCAACCGCACCAGCGCGTAGTCCAGTCCCGGATCGTCCTGGATGAACTCCGCCCCGGAAAAGATCTCCCCGGTGTAACAGAACGAGCAGTTGGCCAACGTGCAGTCCGGGGCCTCGGCGCCGAACTCGTAGTCGGTGTTGAGCGCCGCGACCTCGTTGGTGATGCAATGTTCATTGGTGACGAGGTGGTCGTTGGCGGAGGCCAGCCACCCGGTGCAGAGACTCGTTCCCACGATCAACAGGCGCGCCACGGCGCGTCCGCGGTCGTACTCCGTCGACCCCTCGCGGCAGATGGCGTTCTCGAAATCGGCGGCGTTGCAGATCGCCTCGGTCGGTGGCCCGCCGAGACTGATGAAGCCCGCCGCGTACTGGTCGATGGTGAACCCCGGTCCGCCACCCCTCCGCGTCGTCACCAGCTCGAGCCGCACCGTGTCGCCCTTGATGTGCCGGGCCCAGAAGGTGCCGGCGTCCATCTTGCCGCGTCCGCTCAGGGTGTAGGCCTGGTTGCCCTGCGCGTCCGACACGACGAGGTGGTCACCGTGGCCGAGATGGAAGTCGCTGAAGTGCAACGCGATGTAGGTCGCGCCGGGGTGCGTGAGCCGGTGGACCCAGGCGCTCTCCTCCCGCGCGCTCGCCGGTGGGTAGTTCCTCGGTGTCGCGATCGCGGCGTCGTAAACATCGCCGACCCGGAGCGGTTCCTGTGCGCTCGCCGGCAAGGCGGCGAGGGTCAGACAGACGAAGGCCAGACCCATCCATGAGATTCCGGTTCTCGACATACACCCCCCTCGCGCGCGGACGTTATGGCGCTGTCACGACCCTCCCGGCTTCGATGCTCGATGAACGGCGGCCCTGGCCGATCCCCCTGTTTTTGCCGGGGCCGGTGCCGCGGTCGCCCTCGGCGGGCGACGCGACCCTGAATCGCTTGAATATATCGCGAAAACGGGGCTCCGGGGGCCGCTCCGTGCCCGAAAGCGGGGCCGGATGGGGGACAGTTGCCCCGAACAGGGGTCCGATCGCAACGTGGTTCGAAGAATGGGGCTGGTGTGACCCTCCCGGTTGTCGCTTCTTGGCGGCATACCCTCCCTTTGGAGGAGATGTGGGAGGTTGGAGCTGCAGCCTTCGATCCGCCGGCTCAAAGCCTCATGGCTCCGGACCGGATTAGCCGGGATCGATCCACTTGAGGACCTCAATACTCGAGAACATTTCTGCCAATGGCCGTTGGTGCGTCCGCCGGTGGACAAACTTGTCCGCATCCGGACAAACAAGAGCCGCATTCTTCGAACCACGTTGGTCCGATCGGTCTCGTCCGGCGCAAGATTCAAGACCTGACCCCATGCGCCCGCTTTCCGCCCAGCGAGATCCAGAAGGCGTAGACGATGATCGATGCGAACACCAGCACGAACAACATCGAACGTCCCGCGTACCAGTTGGAGAAATCCAGCGTCGGGATGGACAGCGCTTCGAGCAACGACGGCAGGAGCGCCATCGACGAGGCGAGCAACCCGAACCGCACCAGCACGAAGACGTAGATTCCGGTGCCGATCGCCGCGACGGGCACGCCGATGACGGGGTCCGCCACCAGGGTCAGGCTGACCAGGGTCAGGATCAAATAGGCCGCGGCGACCGCGAGCCACGCCCTGCGCAAGATCAGCCGCAACAGCACCAGCAAGACGATCCCGGCAAGCGCGTTGGTGGTGGTGAGCTGGTACAGGTGGGCGATCATGCCGATCGCACTCGAGACACCGTTGAGCGAGGTCACCGCGCCCTCGGTGTAACCGCCCATCGGCCCCGAGATCGGCTCGGGGGGCAGACGGCCCAGTACGCCGGGCAACAGATGGTTCAGTCGTAAGACCAGCACTGCCCCGATGCCGAACGCCCCGCCGACGAGCAGATCGCGA
>JBFFZZ010000021.1:0-21149 GCA_041568335.1 Candidatus Polarisedimenticolaceae bacterium
CGGGACGTCCCGCGACTGCTCGATCCATCCTCCGGCGTGATCTGGACGGCCAACAATCGCACGATGGACGGCGTCGAACGCGATCGCATCGGGGACGGCGGCTACGCGCTCGGCGCCCGCGCGCGGCAGATCCGCGACGGCCTGCTGGCGCTCGAGTCCGCGACCGCGCAGGACATGCTCGACGTCCAGCTCGACGATCGTGCGTTGTTCCTCGAACGTTGGAAGGACTTGCTGCTGGACTTGCTCCGCAAGCACACGGTGGTTCATACGGCGCCCGAGCTGGACGAGCTTCGACGTCAGCTCGAATCCACCTGGACGGGTCGGGCGTCGATCGATTCGGTCGCCTATCGGATGGTCCGGGAATGGAGAGAGCGCGTCGCGACGCGCGTCTTCGAACCGTTGACGGCCCCTTGCCGCGCCGCGGATCCCGAGTTCGACTACTTCTTCTTTCGACGAGTCGAGGGGCCGCTCTGGCGCATCCTCGACGAACGACCCGAGCATCTGCTCGATCCGAGCCATTCGAACTGGACCGAATTGCTGCTCGCCGCGGCGAACGACGTGACCCGTCGGTTCATGAAAGAACCTCTCGACACGCTGGACCGATTCACCTGGGGCGATCGCAACCGGTTCACGATGACCCATCCGATGAGCCGCTCGCTGCCGGGGTTCCTGCGGCGGCATTTCGACCTCCCGGTCGAACAGCTGCCCGGAGACAGCCGGATGCCGCGGGTCCAGGGTCCGGTCTTCGGCGCCTCGGAACGATCCGTCGTATCGCCGGGCCGGGAGGCCGACGGCCTGTTTCACATGCCCGGGGGCCAGAGCGGTCACCCGTTCTCTCCGTTCTATGACGCCGGGCACCGTGCGTGGGCCGACGGCACGGCCGCACCGTTCCTGCCGGGCGAGGCCCGCCATACGCTTGTCCTCCGCCCCACACGCTGACTAGAATCGGCGCTCATCCGGCGAGGAGCGGGTTTCATGGAGTATCGGCGTCTGGGTCGTTCGGGCCTCAAGGTGAGTGCGCTGTCGTTCGGCAGCTGGGTCACGTTCTCGTTTCAGGTCGACGTCAAGGCGGCCGACAGGATCATGGGCGCGGCCTACGACGCCGGGATCAACTTCTTCGACAATGCCGAGGTCTACGCGGCCGGCGAATCGGAACGGATCATGGGCGAAGTGCTCGCGCGATCCGCTTGGGGCCGCGACACCTACACGGTTTCCAGCAAGGTCTACTGGGGCGGCGACCTACCGACACAACGCGGGCTGCACCGCAAGCACATCCACGATGCCTGTCACGCCGCCCTACGCCGGCTGCAGGTGGACTACCTCGACCTGTTCTTCTGCCACCGGCCGGATCTCGAGACCCCGATCGAGGAAACGGTGCGCGCGATGGACCTCCTGATCCGCCAGGGCAAGGTACTTTACTGGGGCACGTCGGAATGGAGCGCGCAGCAGATCCAGGAGGCCTACGGGATTGCGCGACAGTACGACCTGACGCCGCCGACGATGGAGCAGCCGCAGTACAACATGCTCCACCGCGACCGCTTCGAGCGGGAGTATCACCGGCTGTACGAGGAAATCGGTCTGGGGACGACGATCTGGTCCCCGCTGGCGTCGGGGATCCTGACCAACAAGTACGCCGACGGCATCCCCGACGGCTCGCGGATGGCGCTGCCCGCCTACGACTGGTTGCGCGAACGGATGGAGTCCCCCGAGGGTCGCAAGCAGATCACGATGGCCACCGCGCTCAAGCCGGTCGCGGACGATCTCGGCTGCAGCATGGCGCAGATGGCCATCGCCTGGTGCCTGAAGAACCCGCATGTCTCGACCGTGATCCTCGGCGCCAGCCGTGTCGAGCAGCTCACCGAGAACCTCGCCGCACTCGACGTGGTGGAGAAACTGAACGACGAAACGATGCAGAGGATCGAGACGATCCTCGACAACAAACCCGAGCTCCCGCAGCAGTTCTAGCGGTGAGCCGGTCCGAAGACGATTAGGAGACGCGATGCAACCACGAAACGGGAAACTCCGGTTCGCCCTTCTTGTCGCCGTCCTGATGTGCGTGATCGCGCCGCTTGACGGAATCCAGGCCAAAAAGAAGAAGGCGGGAAAGGACAAGAAGGACGAGGAGAAGAAAGAGGAAAAGTGGGACGTCGCCAACCCTCCCGGGGATTACTACGAGGTCGAGATCGACACCGACGAGGGCACCTGGATGAGCCTCGACGTCCGTCCCGACGGCGAGGAGATCGTCTTCGACCTGCTCGGCGACATTTACACGATCCCGATCGACGGTGGCGAGGCCAAGGCGTTGACGTCGGGATTCCCGTGGGACATGCAGCCACGGTACAGCCCGGACGGGAAGTCGATCGCGTTCACCAGCGATCGCGGCGGCGGCGACAACATCTGGATCATGGACCGCGACGGCGCCGACCCGACCGCGGTGAGCGAGGAGGACTTCCGCTTGCTGAACTCGCCGGTGTGGAGCCCGGACGGACAGTTCATCGCGGCGCGCAAGCACTTCACGTCGCGCCGCTCGCTCGGCGCGGGGGAGATCTGGCTCTACCACCGTAGCGGCGGGGACGGGCTGCAGCTCAACAAGCGGCCGAACGATCAAAAAGATCTCGGCGAGCCGGCGTTCTCGCCCGACGGCCGCTACGTCTACTACAGCCGCGACAGCACACCGGGCGACACCTTCCAGTACAGCAAGGACTCCAACACGCAGATCTACACGATCCACCGCATCGACCGTGAGACCGGTGACAACGAGACGTTCATCTCCGGCGCCGGTGGCGCGATCCGCCCGACGCCGTCGCCCGACGGGAAGTGGCTCGCGTTCGTGCGCCGCGTGCGCTTCCAGTCGACCCTGTTCCTGCACGACATGGAGAGCGGCAAGAACACGCCGATCTTCGACAAGCTCGAACGCGACATGCAGGAGACCTGGGCGATCCACGGGGTCTACCCGACGTTCGCCTGGACTCCCGATTCCGAGTCGATCGTGTTCTGGGCCGGCGGAAAGATCCAACGCATCGACATCGAATCCCGCGAGGTCACGCGGATCCCGTTTCACGTCAAGCAGAAGCACAAGATGATCGAGGCGCTGCGTTACCCGGTCGAAGTCGCGCCGGAGACGTTCGATACCCGCATGTTGCGCTGGGTCCACGTGTCCCCCGCCGCCGACAAGGTCGCCTACCAGGCACTCGGACATCTGTACGTCCGCAACCTCCCCGATGGAAAACCGCGTCGTCTGACCGCCCAGGACGACCACTTCGAGTTTTACCCGTCGTTTTCGCGCGACGGGAAGTGGATCGCATACGTCACCTGGAACGACGAGACGCTCGGCTCGGTGCGTGTCGTCTCCGCCGCCGGCGGTGAGGGCCGCCGGTTGACCGACGCACCCGGCCACTACCTGGAACCGGTGTTTTCGCCGGACGGCCGGACGATCGTGTATCGCCGCGGCGGCGGCGGCTTCGTGACCTCTCCGCTCCACTCGCGCGATCAGGGGCTGTATGCCGTCCCCACCCGGGGTGGTGAGTCGATCCGGGTGAGCAAGTCCGGCTCGCGGCCGCAGTTCGGGACGGAGTCCGACCGGGTGTACTTCACCGCGTTCGGGCCGGAGGAACGCATCCTCAAGAGCGTCGAGCTGGACGGCAGCGATGAGCGATCGCACGTCACGAGCGAGGCGGCGACCGAGTTCCGGCTCTCGCCCGACGGCAAGTGGATCGCCTTCTCCGAGCGGTTCAACGCCTACATCGCGCCATTCGTCCCGGCGGCGCAGCCGGTCCAGATCGGCCCGAAGACGAGCTCGATCCCGGTCACCAAGGTCAGCCGTGATGCGGGCAACTACCTGCACTGGTCGGGCGATTCGCAAACGCTCTACTGGTCGCTCGGCGCGGATCTGTACCGGCGCGATCTCAGCGAAGCCTTCGGCTTTATCGACGGTGCACCGGAAGAGCTGCCCGAGCCTGTCACCGGGGGCACGCCGATCGGCTTCACGGCGACCTCAGATGTCCCGACCGGCGCCATCGCCGTCACCGGGGCGCGGCTGATCACGATGCGTGGGGACGAGGTCGTCGAGAACGGGACCATCGTCGTCGAGGCGAATCGCATCACGGCCGTCGGCCCGGCCGCGGACGTGATCGTCCCGGACGATGCGTTCGTGCTCGACGCGTCGGGGAAGACGATCATCCCGGGGCTCGTCGACGTGCACTGGCACGGTCGCCAGGGCTCCTCAAAGTTCACGCCGCAGCAGAACTGGATGAACTACGCCTCGCTCGCGTTCGGAGTGACCACCGCGCACGACCCGTCGAACGACACCAGCACGTTCTTCGCCGCGAGCGAGCTGGCGAAGGCCGGCATGATCACCGCGCCGCGCCTGTTCTCCACGGGCACGATTCTCTATGGGGCCGCGGGCGACTTCAAGGCGATCGTCAACAGTCTCGACGACGCCCGCAGCCACCTGCGCCGCTTGAAGGCGGCCGGCGCGTTCAGCGTCAAGAGCTACAACCAGCCGCGTCGCGACCAGCGCCAGCAGTTCATCGCGGGCGCGCGCGAGCTGGAGATGATGGTCGTCCCCGAGGGCGGCTCGCTGTTCCAGCACAACATGACGATGATCGTCGACGGGCACACCGGGATCGAGCACTCGTTGCCCGTCGCCGAGATCTACTCCGACGTGCTGCAGCTCTGGAGCGCCAGCCGGACCGGGTACACCCCGACGCTCGGCGTGGCCTATGGCGGCATCTCCGGAGAGCGCTACTGGTACCAGCACACGAACGTCTGGGAGAACGAGCGGCTGCTCGGCTTCGTGCCGCGCGAGATCATCGACGCGCGCTCACGACGCCGTGTGATGGCTCCGGAGATGGAGTACAACCACATCCGGATCGCGGAGGGCTGCAAGCAGCTCCACGACGTCGGCGTCAAGGTCAACATCGGCGCCCACGGCCAGCGCGAGGGACTCGCGGCGCACTGGGAGATGTGGATGTTCGAGCAGGGTGGCATGACTCCGATGGAGGCACTGCGCTCGGCGACGATCCACGGTGCGCACTACGTCGGACTGGACGGCGATATCGGGTCGATCGAGGTCGGCAAGCTCGCCGATCTCGCGATCCTCGACAAGAACCCGCTCGAGAACCTGCGCGACTCGGAATTCGTCCGCTGGGTCATGGTCAACGGCCGGCTCTACGACGCTGCCACGATGGACCAGATCGGCAACCACCCGGCGAAACGCAGACCGTTCTTCTTCGAGGAGGAGTCGCCCTAGCGGTCGACGAGGGGAACGGTCTCGCGCACCTCGATGCGCAGCCGCTTCCCTTCTTGCGTGCTCAGGCTCGACGCGACGAGGTGATGCGGGCCGACGTCGTGGAGATCGAACTGCCACTCGTAAGCGTCGGAATCCTCGACCGTGGCGCGAATCCCCTCCTCGGTTCGATGAAACACGTACCGCGACAACCCGGACGCGATCCGGCTGCCCCGCGCCTTGATGAGCGATTCCTTCAGCGTCCAGTACTCGAGGAAACGGCGCCGGGCCTCCGGTTCGGCCAGCGAGCGAATCTCCTCGACCTCACTCGGCGCGAAGTAGCGCTCGGCGATCTGAAGGAAGGCGACGCGGCGCGCCGTGTTCTCCACGTCCACGCCGACATCCCGGTCGCGGGCGACGAGACACGCAACGAGCCCGCGCGTGTGGGACAGGTTGAAACGCGGCGTGTCGTCGCGCAACGGTCCGGCGACCTCCGGCCTTCCAAACGGGCCTGACTCGAACCGCCATGTCTCGGGCGCCACTCCCGTGTAGTGCGACAGCACGGTCCGGACCAGGACGCGCGTGACCAGGTACTCGAGCCGGCCGGTCTCGGAACGGACACGAAGCCTGCGCGCGTGTTCTTCCGGCGCGAGTAGACGTTCGTAACGTGCGACGAGCGGTCGCTGTAGAGCGGCGGCGGGACGCACGACCCAGAGGTGTGCCTGATCCGCCTGCAGGTCGTCAGCCCGCGGCACAGCGATTCGGACCGGCCTCGACATCGAGCGGGTCGATCGGGCCGAGGTCCTGCTTGCCCTCGTTGACGGCGATGATCGCGTGGTGGTTCGGCGGCTTCGGTTGCAAACTGTCGAGGATCCGATCGACGAAGGGTTGCTCCTCGAGCGAGAGAAGCTCGAGCTCCCTGCGCGCCGTGGCGATCGACCCGCCGATGGGCTTCCGGTCGAATCCGATCGGATCGGACGTGTGCGCCGGGAAGAACGGCACATCGTCGAAGCGCTCGAACAGCCGTCGGTGCAGGCTGGCGAACAGCGCGTGGGCTCCGGCGTCGGCGCCCTCGTCCCCTTTCTCGAGATCGGGCCGGCCGACCGCAGAGGCGAACAGGGTATCGCCGGTCAGTAACACGCGGCCATCGACGAGGTAACAGGTGGACTCGCCGGTGTGCCCCGGCGTCGCGATCGCCTCGACGCGCAATCCACCGAGGATCAAGTCGGCCCCATCGGTCACCGGTTCGTGCTCGTAAGTCACCCGGTCGTTGCGCGGCAACAGCAGGCTTGCACCCGTCAACCGGGCCAGCTCGCGCGCTCGGGACAGGTGATCGGCGTGGACGTGAGTTTCCAGGACCTGGGTGATCGTCAGCTCGCGGTCGCGGGCGAGCGTCAGGTAGGCGTCGACATCGACACAGGGATCGACGACACACGCTTGCCCCTCGGACCCGAACAGGTAGGACAGGCAACCCTTCCCGTTGCGGCGGATCTGCAGGAACACGGTGCCGCCGTCGAACGGCACCTCGGCGACACTCCAGACAGCGCCCCAGCCACGGATTCCCCCGTGGAGGCTGATCGCCTCGTAACCCATCGTCTCGAGCACGCTTGCCGCGCGGCTCGACATGATCCCGGCGCGACAGACGGTAACGATCGGCCGGTCCTTGGGAAGCGACCCGGCCTGCCGGACGAGCGCATCGGTACGGCCCTGGCCGAGCGCCGCGTAGACGGGAATGTTGCGGCTGCCGAAGATGTGCCAGGCGTCGAACTCCGGGGCCTCCCGGATGTCGACCACCTCCAGCTCGTCTCCCGCTTCGAGGCGCTCGCGCAACATCGTGGCGTCGATTTCCTTCATCGGTCCCTCATCCGGTCCGCGAGAGCGCGGAGCCGGGGACCAGTTTAGCAGTGGACGGGCGCGGACTACCGGCGGCAGCGGTCCAGGAAGGGATCCACATCCCAGATACGCGCGTACGCCTCGCGATCCCCGTGGGTGGGCATCTGGACGTCGTCGAAGAGCCCCGCACGGCGCAAAGCGACCAGCTCGTCGTAGAACGAGACCATTCGCGCGTAACGGACATCCGGCTCGACGACGAGAACTACGGGACGGCCGGGATCGCGGGACAAGATCGACCGGAGGCGACCCGCAACCTCGCCGGCCTCGACCGGCGAACAATCCAGCTGTGCGTGGTCGGCGAATACGTGCAACTGAACGATGTCCTGACCGTCAGCACCGGGCTCCTGCTGCATGGACTGGTTGACTTCCAGTCCTTTCGTTGCGGCGAAGGTCGCGGTGATCATGAAGAAGATCACCAACAGGAACGCGACGTCCGGCATCGATGCAGTCGGCACCTCGGCGCTGGGAGAGGCTTTGCGGCGAAGTTGGATGGGACACCTCCGGTGGATCGGCCCATTGTCTCGTGACGTGTGTGGGCTCGATCCCTCGCGTACGCGAAGACGCTGCGGGCGCACCGCGTGCGCGTGCGACTCGGATACCGCAGCTAGTCCCGTTGCCGTTTCGCATCCTCGATCAGCCGGGGCAGATGTTCGCGCGACTCGGCGCTGTCGGGGGCGAGCGCGATCGCCGTCTCGAAGTGTTGGATGGCTTCGTCAAAGCGTCCCACCGCCCGAAGCGACAGTCCCAGCTCGATCCAGGCATCGGGATCGGTCGGTGCAAACCCGGTGGCCGCGATCAGGTGCGGGATCGCTTCTTCGTGACGCCCCGACCGGCGTAGCAGACCGCCCAGGTTGTAACGCAGCTCGAGCACGTCGACCCCGTCGTCGAGCGTCTCGCGGTAGGCGGCGATGGCGTCGTTCGTACGACCGGCCCGGGCCAGCAGCAGAGCGAAGCTCAACCGCTCGGCAGGCTGCACCTCGCCATGCGAGACGCGGTCGCGCTGGAGGTCGATCGCCTCGTCGATCCGGCCTCGCGCGAGAAACACCTGGAACAATTCGGCGCGGAGGCCGGAGGCGTCCGGATGATCCTCGAGCACGTTGCGGATCCGCCCGACCGCGGCGTCCGCTTCATCGCGCAACAGATGGCCCCAGGCGAGGCCGAGCTCGATCTCGCGGACGCGAACCAGTCCCCAACGCGCCGCGCTGCGGAAATGGCCGAAGCTGTGCTCGACCGCCGCGTGGTGCTCCTCGGGGTACCAGCGGTTACGGAACTCCCCGCTCAACACGTCGGCGCGCGTCGCCTGGGTTCGCTCGAGGAAGTGTCTTCCCGCTATCCGATGCGCTTGAACGAAGGCGCTGTGGACGGCAAACGCGAGCCACAGGACCGAGACCGCCAGCAGCACCTTCCCCGACAGACCGAGACGGCCCCCCAGTTTCAGGTCGAGATGCTGCAAACGCACCGTGTCGCGGCGCAGGAGATGGACGGCCTTCAGGGCCACGAACGCCGTGATCCCTGCGAGACCGAGCGTCATCAACAACGGTGGTCCGTCGTACAACCCTCGAAATGCGAAAACGGCGAATACGAACACGCCGAGCAGCGACCACTCCTCGATGCGGGAGAGGTCGTAGCGCACGGCACGCTTGACGTGTTTCTTCTTAGTAAACCAGGACGGCTTCGCCCAGCCGAAGCTCAACGCGCTGTTCGGACAGACGGAGACGCAATCCATGCACTTCATGCAACCGGGGTCGACCACCTTGCCGAACAGACGCACCTCTTCGTGCACCAGCACGTTCGACGTGCAGGTCGCCGTGCAATGCCCGCACTGTTCACAACGATCGTCGACCACGATGCTCCCGGGGGACAGCTGATCGAGGACGCCGAAGAAACCGCCGTAGGGACAGCCATACGTGCAAAACCCCTTGGCGCCGAGGAAGTAGACCGCGGCGAACCCGCACGTGACGAACGTCAGGATCGCGAAGACGGGCCCCGGGAAAGTGTCCCAGAACCCCGTGGTGACGAAGTGGTTCGAAAAGCCGGGGAACGCCGCGACCGGGCCGAGCCATCGTGCCGCCTCGGGCCACGTTGGGGCGAGAAGCGGAATCAACGCCACGCGCTTGAACGTCGGCCAGACGAACATGTAGAGCGCGACGAGCAACGGGATCCACAGCAACAGGCGTGAACGAAACGGCCGTGGACGGATGCCGGCCCTCTTCATCAGCCAGCCGCAGAGATCCTGAAGCGCGACGATGTGGCAACCCCAGCCGCAGAAGAACCTCCCGAAGACGAGCGTCGCGAGGAGCGCCACGGCGAAGAACACGAAGCCCGCGTTGACGTAGCCGAGCTCCAGCGTGTACATCGACTCGGACGGCTCGACCGGCGACACGGTGCGACCGGCCAACGCGAAGTGCGTGATGTGCGCGGCGATCGCCAGATGCACGCCGATCAGCACGGCGGCGCGCCACTTGGAGCGATGCGACGGGCGGATCGCGCTCAGCGAGCCCTGACCGGCCACCGGAAGCGCCGGGTCGCCGAAATCGATGCCGCTCGTCTTGTTCCTTGCCGGCAGTTCCGCCCCCTCACGATAGGACCGAAATCCTTTATATACGAGATCGCAATGGCGAGCTCCACTGCGGCACGGCCGCCCCGTTCCGACTATCATCCGGTAGTGGACGAACGGAAGGTTTTCGCGCCGGCCACCGTGGCCAATCTCGGTCCCGGCTTCGACGTGCTGGGCCTGGCGCTCGAACGGCCGGGCGACACGGTCGTCGTGCGTCGCGCCGACAAACCCGGTGTCCGCATCGCCAAGATCGAGGGCGATGGCGGCGTGCTGCCCCTGGAGGCCACGAAGAACACCGCGAGCATCGCCGCCGCGGAGGTCCTGCGCCGTACGGAAACGGAGGCGGGCGTCGAGCTGGACGTGATCAAAGGCATGCCGCTCGGCTCCGGTCTGGGCAGCTCCGCCGCAAGCGCGGCGGCCGCGGCGGTCGGCGTCAATGCGCTGCTGGGCGATCCGCTGGAACCGCTGGAGCTCGTCGCTTGCTGTGTCGAGGCGGAGACTGCGGTTTCGGGGCGCCACGCCGACAACGTCGCCCCCTCGGTCCTCGGCGGACTGGTGCTGGTTCGCACGGTCGATCCGTTGGACGTCCGGCGCCTTCCCGTACCCGACGACCTGTTCGTCGTCGTCGCCACACCGGTCTTCGAGCTTTCGACACGGCGCGCGCGCGAGGTGTTGCCGGGCACGGTGCCGATCGGCACGCTGGTGAAGAACAGCGCGAACCTGGCGGCGCTGATCCACGCGCTGCACAGCAACGATCTCGAGCTACTGGGGCGCGCGCTGGTCGACGAGGTCGTCACACCGGCACGGAGCCCGCTGATCCCCGGCTGCGATCGAGTCCTCGAGGCAGCCAGAAAGGCCGGTGCGTTGGCCAGCTCGATCAGCGGTGCGGGGCCGTCGGTGTTCGCGATGTGCGCCTCGAACGAGCGGACCGAAACCGTCGCGGCAGCGATGATCGCGGCCTTCTCCGACGCCGGTTTGAAGGCCTCGACCGTGACGTCACCCGCGGACAGCCCCGGAGCACGAATCGTATGAGCGAGCCGGGTTTCGAGCTGGCCTGCGTCGATTGCGGCTCCACGTTTCCCGGCCTCGAGCCGCGCTATCGCTGCGACTGCGGGGGGACCCTCGACGTCCGACACGACCTGAGCTCGGTTGCCGCCGTGGTCGATCGCGACGTGTTCGATCGGCGCCGCGGTCACGACAAGGCGCTCGATCGCTCGGGCGTCTGGCGCTTCCGCGAGCTGATCCTGCCGGTCGATGAGACGCAGGCCGTCAGCCGCGGCGAGGGCAACACGCAGCTCTACGACAGCCCCGCCGTGGCGGCGTATGCCGGGATGCAGCGGCTGTACCTCAAGCACGAGGGCGAGAACCCCACGGGTTCGTTCAAGGATCGCGGGATGACCGTGGGAACCACCGCTGCACGGCTGCTCGGCATGGATCGCGTCGCCTGCGCCTCGACCGGCAACACCTCGGCGTCGATGGCGTCCTACGCCTCGATCGCGGGGATGCGCGCGTTCGTCTTCATCCCCGCGGGCAACATCGCGCTGGGCAAGCTGAGCCAGGCGCTCGCCTACGGCGCGCGCACGCTGCAGCTCGCCGGTGACTTCGACGCGGCGATGCGCCTGGTCGAGCGGGTTTGCGCGACGGAGAAGATCTACCTGCTCAACTCGGTCAACCCGTTTCGTATCGAGGGCCAAAAGGCGATCGGTTTCGAGCTGCTGCAGGATCTCGGCTGGCGCGTCCCCGACTGGATCGTGCTGCCCGGAGGGAATCTGGGGAACAACTCGGCGATCTCGAAAGGGCTCCTCGAGCTGCGCGAGCTCGGCTGGATCGACCGGCTGCCCCGGCTCGCCGTCATTCAGGCCAGCGGGGCCAACCCGCTCTACACCGCGTTCACGACGGGCCGTCCGATCGAGCCGGTGCGTGCGCAGACGATCGCGACGGCGATTCGCATCGGCAACCCGGTCTCGTGGAAGAAGAGCCTGCGAGGCATCGAGGCGTTGAACGGTGTCGTCGAAGAAGTGACCGACCAGGAGATCCTCGACGCCAAGGCTCAGGTCGACGCGGCCGGCATCGGAGCGGAGCCGGCGTCGTGCGCGACCGTCGCCGGGCTGCGCAAGCTCGTGGCCGCCGGCACGATCGACCCCGGTTCAACCGTTTGCGGCATCCTCACCGGCCACCTACTGAAGGACCCCGACGTCGTGGTCGGCTACCACACCGGGTCACTGACCGGCATCGACGCCCGCTTTGCGAACGCGCCGCTCGACGTGCCCGACGATCTGGATGCGATCCTGGCTGAATTGCGCCGTATATGATCGGCGTCATGCCGTACCTCCCTCGCCTCTGTCTGGCGCTCCTCCTGGTCTGTGCAACGGTGTCCTGGGCCCAGGAGCGAGCGCCGCAGGAGCCCGCACCCACCGAGGAGAACGATCCGCAGGACTCGCCGAAGAAGGACGGCGAGGGAGACGACGAGAAGAAAGACGACGAGAAGAAGCCGGTCCTGACCGAACGGGTCGTCGTCTCGGCCTCCGCGGCAACGCAAAGCAGGCTCGAGGCGCCTGCCGCCGTCGATGTGCTCGACGCCGACGATCTGTCGCAGCGTGCCGGGGATCACTTCGTCGACCAGCTGCGACGCATCCCGGGGATCAACGTCGTGCAGTTCAGCGCGCGCGACGTCAACATCGCGTCACGCGCGGCCACCGGCGGGATCAACAGCTCGACGCTTGCCGTCGCGGACGGCCGCTCGCTGTACCAGGACTTCCTCGGCTTCGTGATGTGGGAGTTCGCCCCGACCGACATGGAGCTCGTCGAACGCGTCGAGGTGGTCCGCGGACCGGCGTCGTCGCTGTGGGGCGCCAACGCCGTCGGTGGCCTCGTGCACGTCGTCACCAAGAGCCCGCGTGACACGCTCGGAGGCCAGGTCCGGATCGAGGCCGGAAGCTACGCCTCACGACGCATCGATTTCCGTCACAGCTTCCTGAGCGGCGACTGGGCGGTGCGCGGTTCGGGGAGCCTCTACCGAATCGACGCGTTCGAACGGCCGCAGACGATCACCAACCTGTTCGGGGAGACGGTCGATCCCGATTTCGGCCTGCTCGCCGACGACTTCCGGGATTCGGGCAGCGAGCAACCCCGGTTCGACCTGCGCGCGGACCGCGAAACCCGCGCGGGCACGGTCATCCTCCAGGGCGGCGCCGCGCGGACGCGCGGCTGGATCGCGACCGGACTGGGACCGTTCGACATCGAGCCCTCGACGGGCAACGCTTATGTTCAGGCGCGCCTGAAGGACGGCCCGTTCGAGGCGCAGCTCGACTACAACTACTTCGACGGTTCCGGGAAGAACCTGATCAACGCGATCGACTTCGGCTTTCGCTCGTCGCGCTTCCACGCCTCGTTCGGAGACAAGAAGTTCCTCGGCCGGCGGGCGGTCGTGGGGTACGGGGCCGATCTGTCGAACACGCGGTACGACCTCTCGATCGCTCCCGGGGCCGACGAGCGCAACATCTTCTCCGTCTTCGGCGAGACCGACGTCAAGCTCTCCGAGCGGTGGTGGCTGACCACCGGCGCCCGCGTGGATCATTTCAGGGAGACGATCGGATCGGTGGTCTCGCCACGGGTGGCGATCCGCTACAAGCCGGAGCCGCGTCACACGGTGCGGATGGCCTGGGGCCGCGCGTTTCGCTCGCCCTCCGTGCTCGAGGAGTTCCTCGACGTCCCGGTGATCCCGGTCGCGCTGATCGACTGGGGTGAGGTCGACCAGGATCTGTTCGATGACGGCACCCTCGATCCGGATCAATTCCCGATGGGATTCTTCGAGCTCATGGCGGTCAACGTCTGCCAGATGGTGCCCGACAACTGCGGCGTGGCCCCCGGGGAGTCCCCGATCTACGTCGCCACGACGGCGGCGATGGGGTCGTTGAATCTGACGGAAGAGCGCACGACGTCGTTCGAAGTCGGTTGGACGGCGCAATTCAATCGTCTCGAGTTCTCGGCCTCGGCGTACGCCACGGAGTCGGTCGACGGGATCGACTTCCCGCAGGTGGCCAGCTACGGCGTCGGCCCGGATGGGGTCCCGGTCACCGCCGATGACATCGTGCTTCCCACCGACCCGGACATGGACGGGATCGAGGAAGCACCGCCGGTCGACCTGTGCCCCTTCGGCATCGACGGGTTCACGATGTTTCAGCAGGCCTGTATGCAGGGACCGGTCGCCTACAACGAAGTCCTCACCGTCTTTCTCGACGGCGTGATCCCCTCGCAATTCCGGTACCGCAACGGGTCGAAGTCGGAGAATCGAGGATTCGAGATCGGGACCGGGTGGCATGGCACGGCGGGTTGGTCGCTGTCGCTGAACTACTCCTGGCAGGACACGCCGGTGTCGGACGGCGTCTCGATGGTCTATCGACTGAACCTCGCCGTCGCCGAGAACGATGCCGGGACGGATCTCAACGGGGACGGTTTGGTCGCGGACACCGCCGACTTCGTCAACATCCCGGCCGAGCATCGCGTCAGCTTCTCGGCACAGGTCGACCGCGGCAAGTGGTTCTCGGGCCTCACGGTCGACTACGTCGACGACTCGTTCTGGCAGGACGTGCTGACCTCCGATTTCTGGGGCTGGGTGCCGGACTACACGCTGGTCGGTGTGCGCGCGGGATTGCGGCTGCCGCGCAACCGGATCACGTTGACCGGCCAGGTCACCAACCTGCTCGGAGACGAGATCCAGCAACATATCTTCGGAGACCGCATCGGCCGCCGGGTCACCCTGGGGATGCGTTATTCCTGGGAAGGCCGGGCCGATTCGACTCCGTGAGCGCACCCGGGGGTCGAAACGGCGTACATTCCCGGGCCAGGATCAAGAGCGCAAGGGGGGATCCATGACTCGTTCATCGCGTGTTGGATTCGTTGCCGTCGCCTGGATCGTCGCCACCGGGCCGGCGTGGGCCCAGGGAGTCCAGGTGAAGGCGCCGCGGTACACACCGGGCGCGGAATGGACCGTGATCGAGCTGGATGATGCTTCCCGGCTCCCGAGTTTTCAGAAAGGCTGGCAACGCTCGACGTTCTGGGACCTGCGACCCGTCGCCGGCCAGGGGAACGCGGTGCGGTGGACGATCGAGCTTCCCGGCGACGTGGGGCTGGACACGCTCGCCCGTTCCACCGGCGCGAACATCGCGCGGTGCGGCAAGCGGCTCTCGGACGGGGCGTCACTGGGTTGCGAGCTGATCGACACGACGCCGCTCGGACCCGGCGGCCGGGTGCTGATGGCCGGCGATCGCTTCACCGGCCAGCGGCTGGATGACGGCGGCATCGTCAAGACGGTGGACGGTGTCGCGCTTGCGGAAGGCATCGCCCTGACACCCGCGGGACCGGCCGAGGTGCTGCTGGTGCGCGAGGCGATCCGCGACGCCACGGAAACGCGGACGCTGTTCCGCTTCGTTTCGGAAAACGGACGGACGGTCGCGGCGTTCGATGCGGAATCCGGCGTGCCGGTCCGCGGCTCCGTGCTGGCCGAGGCGGATCGCCTCGCCGACGACGGGCTGACGATCGCCTATCAAAAGCTGAGCGACTCGCTCACACCCGGATCCATCGGCTTCCTGCAGTACTCGATGAGCTTCACCGGGGTCAACTGCCTCACCGACGGCGACTGCGGGCTGCCCAACGTCATCTGCTTCGGCGCGGACCCCCAGGCGATGCCGCCGGTCCCGGGAAGCTGTCGTGCCCCGCTGTCCGACCTGCGTAACGACTGGGCCGCGATCACGGACGCGACCGGGATCGACCTGACGAACCAGGTCTATCTCCCCGATCCGACCGATTCGGACACCGTGCTGGACCTGCCCGAGGTCTGGGAGTTCGCCACGCTCAACGTGGCCAACCTGCAGCAACGCACGTTCAACACGATCCGCGACGACACCGCCTGGCACACCTGCCTGGAGACCTGCGCGAGCAAGGACCAGAGCGCCAACCCGCCCGACGGCACCTGGCAGGCCTACCTCAAGATCGACAACTACGACGAGAACGGCGCGTTCGTGACGCGTGACATCTTCATGTTCAACGACAACGACACCGGCGCCGACCCCTCGATCGACGTGCCGTTCGTGGTCCAGGATCAGGCCAACGCCTCGGACGCCACGCAGATCTGCTTCGAGGATGCCGGCGGCAACGCGGCCGACCGGTTGCTCGAGTTCTTCCAGTTCACCGGAGCCGATCCCGCCTCCGCGGCGCTCGGTGTCGGAGACGCGTGGGGCTCCGGCAACTGGACCAGCTGCAACGCCAGCAACGGCCTGGCCCTGACGCTTGCCTCGGTCTGTGACGACGCCTGTTACCCGGATTGTCCCGGGTCGCTGGCCGCGCCCAAGGCGCGGGGGCTCTTCCCGTCGGGACCGGGTGTCGGCCTCGAAGGATCGATCGCGGAAGACGGGTACCTTCACGTGGCCGCGGGCAACTACATCCCCGCGCTGTTATTGCTGCAGGGAACCGATCTCGAGGCCGGCGGCCAGCTGTTCGGCACGTGCAACATCTCGCCGACGCGGCTGCGCGGGGTCGACTGGTTCTGGATCCACGAGCGCTACGGTCTGATGGCCTTGATCTCGGGCCCCAACGACGACGGCAACAATCCCTGTGGTCTGATCCAGCCCGACGACTGGTCCTGCTTCGACAACCGCACCGATGGCGCCGACTTTACCTGGGGTCCGTTCCCGCCGTATCAGATCAGCGCCGAGGCCTGCCTCAACGGGACGAAGATCGACTGGGCCCTACCGGCCGACGGCTCGAACCTGACCGGCGAGCCGAACATCACGGACTGGGGCTACGTGGTCTCGTGGGGCACGGAGACCGACCCCGACCTGCTCGCCGACTGGAACGTCAACCCGAATCACACGCCGCTGCCCGGACAGGGCGGCTACCTGGCGGCACCGCCGGGGAGCGAGCCGACGTCGTACGTGATCACGGGCTGGGGCGGCTCCTCGATCGGCGCCACGGTGACCACCGCGTTGCGATACACCGACCCCGACGCGGCCGATACGCTGCCCTACCGTTCGGCGGCCTTCTTCCGTGTCGTCGAGGATCCGGCGAGGTTGGATCCGCTGGTCTTCCAGGTCGGCAACGCCGTGGCGCCGTTCGTGACCAAGAACGGCAACGACCTGGACCTCGCCTGGCCGCCGGTCGGCGGGGCCTCGGGCTATTCGATCCAGGTGTTCGACCTGTCGACGGGACTCCCGATCGCCTGCCCGGCGGGTCTGGACTGCGCGCCGGCGACGACCACCACCACGTTCGGCGGCGGCGCCTCGACGGCGGCGTTGCACGGCTTTCGCGTCTTTGCCGTCGACAGCTGCGGAGACCCGTCGAGCAACTAAGCGCTAGGCGCGCCGGGGCTTGAGCTGCCGCCGGGCGGGCGGCTGTTGCTTCTTGTAGCGGCCGCTTATCTTCGCCGCCAGGATCGCCAGGTGTTTGTTGATTGCGTGATTGCGATCGACCATGCTCAGCGGTGGTTTCTTTCTCGGGCTGAGCCGATCGATCTGGCCGACCAGCCGCGCGTGACCGGGGTTCTCCCGCAAGCCGCGCCGGAGCGTCTCCACGGCCTTGCGTGGTTGCCCGTTGAGCTCGTACAGCCGCGCCAGGTTCGAGGCGACGTCGGGTTCCGAAGCGCCGAACTGCATCGCGCGCTGGCTATACTGCAGGCCTTCGCGTCGCAGTCCATGGACCGTCGCGGTCAGGAGACCGTGGTAGGAAAGGTGCAACGGCTCCTCGCTACCGCTCTCGATCAAGTCGCGAAAGACCACCGCGGCATCGACAACTTGCCCCTTGCGACACAACCCCAACCCCCGTTTGAATTTTCGATCGAGGTCGTCGTGATTCATCAGGGCACCTCACTTTTTGATGAAATGATGCTATTGGAAAGTTCAGCCTTGATTCAGGTCGGATCAAGGATTCCTTTCGTCATCCAGCCCGGACGTCGGGAGACAAACCCCGACAACCCCGACGAACAAAACATCGGGAACGCTTTTCGGTTCGATCAAGAGGTCGGCGGGGCGCGCTAGTCGTCCGCGTCAGCCTCGGCGACCTTGTTTTCGGCCCGGTGCTTGCGGTTGGCGACGATCTCGACCGCACGCGCCAGGCCTTCCTCCGTGGGCTCGACGTAGCCGCACTTGTCGAAGTACTTCTCCGCCTCGGCCTCGTCGATTTGCACGATCGCTGCGCGGGCCTTACCGAGACCCATCTTGATCTTGACCTGGAGGTAGTAGGTCTTGCCGGCCTCGACGTCGAGCGAGATAGCCGAGGTGTTCTCGGACTTGGTCCAGAACAGACGCTTGCCGGCGGGCACCTGCGCGAACGAGTAGGCCTTCGGTTTGGAGACCATCATCAGGTCGTCGTCGACGAACGCCCAGGTCTTGATCGCCGCGCCCATGGACGCCGGCCGGAACACGTAGACCAGCGCATGGCCCTCCTCGGGCTCGGCGCGGCGCTGGTCGGACTTGGGATGCTTGGTGTAGTACTCGGCCGCCTGGATCGTGGCGCCCAGCAGGAGCGTCGCGAGCAGACAGGCCACCACGGTTCTTACGGATCGGTTCAACATGATTCGTGCCTCCTCCTTAGTCACGGATGGCGTCGAAGCTGACGACCGGTTCATCGCCGACTACCTCGGCGCTGTGTATGGCCCCACGCGGGACCTCGATACAGTCCCCGGCCTCGAGAACGGCCTCTTCTCCCTCGAGAATCAACCGGAAACGACCCGAGAGTACCGCGTCGATCTTGTCCACGCCATGGGTGTGATCCGGGAAGCAGGTCCCCGGCGGGTAGGTGTAGCGGGAGACGCGGTAGCCCTTGCGCTCGAGCTTCTCGCGCAGGGCTCGTTCGGTCAGCTCGCCGTCGCGTTCCGGGTTCCAGGCTTCGACGGGCATGACCTAGGCCAGTTTCCCGCGGATCTCGCGCGGGTACTCGGGGAAGTAGTGTTCGATGACGGGCAGGTCGAACCGCGCGAGGATCGATTCCTTGGGCTCGCGCTCGAGCAGGAAGCGGAACGAGGCCTCGATCAGCTTCTCGGCGCCGGCCTCCCCTCCGTAACGCTGCACGTCCTTCGCCGAGGCGGAAACTTCGTGCCTGCTGACGCCTCGACCGTCGTCGACCTCCACGCGGAACGTCTCGTCGTCGATCCGGGTCACCTCGATGCGGGCCATACCCGAAGCCTACCACTACTTGTAGCGCTTGCCGCGCTTGACCACGATGTCGACGTCGCGCAGCAGGTTGATGTAGCGCAGCACGTCGCCGCGCACCGCGATGATGTCGGCGTACTTGCCCTCGCTGATCGTGCCGACGTCGCCGGAGACCTTCATCAGCACCGAGGGCCAGTAGGTCGCCGCGCGGATCGCCTCCATCGGATCGACGCCCAGCTCGCGGACCCAGATGTCGAGCTCGTTCCAGGTCGACTGGCTGTGGAACTTCATCGGGATTCCGCTGTCGGTGCCGATCAACAGCGTCACCCCCGCCTCGCGCAGCTGGTCGAACTTCGTCTTGAGCGTCGGCCGGCGCTGCGGGGTGATCTGGAAGTAGGGCAAACGGTCGGGGTGGCGGATCGAGGCGCGGATGTCGGCGACGATGTCGGGGGTCAGCCCGAGGTGCCACGACGGATCGTCGAGCAGCTCGGGGTTGTCGCGGACGTACTCGTAGTTGAACAACCCCTCGATCGTGGGCGTCCAGAACAACGGGCCGAGGTTCATCTTGGCCGTGCGGTTGCGGATCGCCTCGATCACGACGTCGGGGTAGCGCGGCGCCGTCGCCAACCCCGTGTGCTCGAAGCAATCCACGCCGGCCTTCAACCCGCGGAGGATCTCGTCGGGCCGGTGCCCGTGGGCGGCGACGGTCAAGCCGTACTCGTGCGCCTCGTCGACGACGGCCTGGACCTCCTCCATCGTCATCCGGTCCTGATCGATCAGCTTGATGACGTCGACACCGGCCTCGGCCAGCTTGCGCACCTTGGCCCGCGCGTCCGCGACGCCGTCCACGCCCCAGCGGAACTGCTCGGTGCCGGGATACGGCTCGTGCTGGATGAACGGTCCCGACATGTACATCGTCGGGCCGGGGATCTTGCCCGCGTTGATCGCGTCGCGCACGGCGATGGACTCCGCGAGCGGCGCGCCCAGGTCGCGGGCGCTGGTGACCCCGGCGAGCAGGAGCTGGTGCGCCGAGGCGGGCATGATCACGGACTCGAACAGCGGTGGGTAGGTCACGTCCCAGTAGCCGTAATCGGCGTGCCCCGTGATCATCAGGTGCACGTGCATGTCCCACAGCCCGGGCAGCACGCTCATCCCCTCGGTGGAGATGATTTCCGCGCCATCGGGCACCTCGAGCGTTTCGACGGTGCCGACCGCGGTGATCCGCTCGCCCTCGATCAGGATCACGCTGTCGCCGACCGGCGGCCCGCCGAACCCGTCGATCAGCCTGCCGCCGACGAGGGCCGTGACCTTGCCCCCCTTGGCCTCGGCGGGGACGGACGTGGCCAGGATCGCCACGACAAGGACGGCTGCGATTCGAGCGATTCGAGACATGTCGACCTCCCCCGCCGAACGGTACGGCGGCACCAGGGTAACCCAGCCACGACACCCTTGGTGCCGGGCGGCGTGTTGTTTAGAATGGCCGTCCCAAACGGAGGTTCAACGATGCCGATCGATCCCACCGATCCCGAAGAGGAATACTTCAAACGCCAAGAAATCGAGAAACTGCGGAAGGCGCGCGCCGAAGCGAATGCCAAGCTGGCCGAAGACGCCAAGGCCAAGGCCAAGGAACTGCACTGGATGCACTGCCCGAAGTGCGGGATGGAGCTGACCGAGGTGGAGTTTCGCGGCGTGCAGGTCGACAACTGCTTCAGCTGCGGCGGGATGTTCCTCGACGCCGGCGAGGCGGAGAAGATCGTCGAGTTCGAGGAGCCGGGCGCCCTGGGCAAGATGTTCGGCTACTTCGTCGGTAGAGACTAGGAAGGTCGGGGACAGACTTTCAGTCTGTCCTCTTTTTTTATCAGTCCACCTCCCACCAGCTCGGAGTCAGGCTCCGAGTTTTTCCGCCAAGTGTGGCCGATTCGAATTTATTCGAGGTCGCGGGAAATCCGCACGGGGATGCCCGAATACGGGTTAGGAGGTCAGCTATGAACCAAATGTCCATCAAGCGGGCTCGTTGGGTTGTCGCGGTCCTGGCGGTGGCGTGCGTTTCCGGCTTTGCCCCCCTGACCGCAGGTGACGGCCGGATCCCGATCTACCAACCGGTCGTCATCGGCAGCGACGGCAGTTACTACCTCACGAGCGACATCACCGCGGCGGGGATCATCATCGATGTCCAAGGAACCACGAGCAACGTTGTTCTCGATCTCAACGGAAAGGTGCTGACACGAACGGACCCCGGGCCGGTGATTCGGGCCCGCTCCGGACCGAGCAGCCCAAGCTCGCCGAAGTCGTCGACACGGGTGGCTACGGCGTCTACGTCGCCGACGGC
>JBFFZZ010000022.1:0-20720 GCA_041568335.1 Candidatus Polarisedimenticolaceae bacterium
GTGGAGGTTCCCGGACGGGCACTCGGTGATCATCCTCGCCGAGGGACGCCTGCTGAACCTGGGCTGCGCCACGGGTCATCCGTCGTTCGTGATGTCCAACTCGTTCACCAACCAGGTGCTGGCGCAGGTCGAGCTGAACACGAACAAAGAGGCCTACGAGAAGAAGGTCTACCGGCTGCCCAAAAAGCTCGACGAGGAAGTGGCGCGTCTGCACCTCGACAAGCTCGGCGTCAAGCTGACGCGGCTGACCAAGGAACAAGCCGACTACATCGGCGTCGACGTCGACGGGCCGTACAAGCCGGACCACTACCGCTACTAGCGCGGCGCGGATTCGAGAGCACGATGCCGGCGGGGCGACCCGCCGGCCTTTTTTTAGCCGGGGGCGACGACCAGCGCCGGCATGCGCTCCGCCGTCGGCGGCCAGTCGATGATCAACCCCCGCCCGACGCCCTGCGCGACCTTTTCGCCATACAAGTGGTCGACGAGGTACATCGCGACGTCGTAGCTCCTGGCGCCCCCCTCGCTGGTCAACATCGGACCGTCGTGCACGAAACTCACACCACGGACGAGATCCAGGCCGGGGAAGTCCGCGGCGAACCGATCCTGGTCGCCGGGGAACGTCGTGCAGCGCCGGCCTTCGAGTAACCCGGCCGCAGCGAGCACGAACGCGCCGTCGCAAAGGGACACGACGAAGCTGGCCTTCGACCCGACGCGCTGCACCCACTCCATCATCGCCACGTTCTTCAGGTCCTCGTCCATGCTGCCCTCGGCGGAGGGCACGAGCAGGATGTCGACCGGCGGCGCGGTCTCGAAGCTGTAGTGCGCGCCGATGGTCAATCCCTCGAAGCTGACGACGGCCTCACCGTCCGGCGACACCGTGAAGACCTCGATGCCGGGCTCGGTGTGGAAGATCGTGTGTTGCAAGATGTCGTAAGGCGCCATCAGCTCGGAGTTGTAAACTCCGTCGACGATCAGGAAACCGGCGTTCAGCTTGCGGCCGAGGTCGAGTCCGGCGGGTGGAGCAAGACGTTCCCACGCGGGTCCGTCGGCGGCGGTATCGGCCGGAATCCGCTCGGTGGCACACGAGAACGTGCAGGTGAGCGCCAGGGCGAAGATCAAGCGACGAGTCATTCTGCGGAGGTTTCGAGCTGCAGCGTCCGTGTCGTACGCTCGGTGATCTCCGGCGGTCCGAAATACTGGATCGGCCCCGGGTAGACATAGGCGTCGTCGCGGCACCAGTCGTCGCGGTGTGTTGCGAGCTCCCCGAACGGAGCTTCCTCGAGATCGACCAGCGCCTTGGCGATCACGGGCGTCCACTCGCCCTTGCGTTTCTCGCGCGTCATGAGCGAGGTCAGCGGGATCCCCCCGGCGGTCCATTCCGCGGCGGGCGCGGCCAGATCGCCGACGCAACAGACGTAGCCGGTTTTCTCGTGCGCGATGAGCAGGGCGGCAACCCGTCCCAGCGCGGCGGTGTAGTTGGCGTCGAAATTGGTCGGCGCCGCACAGCGGCCCTCGTAGCCGAAGAAATGATGCTGCGCCGAGAACTTCTTGTTGTACCCGGCATCTCCGGCCAACCGTCTTCGCACGGTCTCGATGAGCAGCGCTTCGGTGTCGATGCGGCTTACCTGGACGTTTCCGTGCGAGTCCCGATCGAGCAACAGCTGCTCGCGTATCCGATCGGGGAGCGTGTTGAACACACCTGCGCTTTGCGGCGTGAGCCGCTGTGAAAGCGACGAGCTCGCGGCGCCGTCGGCAAGCAACGCGTTGATCTCCTCGATCAGCGCACCGACCTCGGGGAGGAACTCGATCAGCCCCTCGGGGACGAGGCAGACACCGTAGAAACGTCCCTCCTGAGCCCGCTCGCGGACGGCGGCGGCGACACGGTCGGTGAGCTGCTCCAACGTCCATCCCCTTTGTCGTACCTCCTCGCCGATCAACGCGACGTTGGGTCGCGTCGCCAGCGCGCACTCGAGCGTGACGTGACTCGTGCTACGCCCCATCAACTTGATGAAGTGCCAGTATTTCTTCGCGCTGAGTGCGTCGCGCTCGACGTTGCCGATGAGCTCGGAGTAGACCTTCGTCGCGGTGTCGAAGCCGAACGAGGCCTCGATGCCTCCGCCCTTGAGGTCGCCGTCGATCGTCTTGGGGGCACCGACGACGGCCGTCGGCTGGCCGTGCGTCACGAAGTACTGGGCCAGTACCGCGGCGTTGGTGTTCGAATCGTCGCCGCCGATGACGAGCAGGCCGTCGAGCCCCAGCGCGGCGCTGGTCTCGCGACAGGCCGCGAGCTGTTCGGGGGTCTCGATCTTGTCGCGGCCGGACCCGATCATGTCGAAACCGCCCGTGTTGCGGTAGGCGTCGATCTCCGCGGCCGTCAGCTCGCGGTGGTCGGGCTCGAAGATCCCCCGTGGACCCCCGAGGAACCCCAGCAGCCGCGAATCGGCGTGCCATTCCACCAGCGCGTCGTGGAGCCCGGCGATGACGTTGTGCCCCCCGGGTGCCTGGCCCCCGCTCAACACGACACCCACGGTCAAGGGACGCCGCGTGGCCTCGGAGGTCCCGGCCTCGAAGCGGACGACCGGGGCGCCGAACAGGTCGGGGAACTCCTCACGAATCGCCTGGGCGTGCGAGCGGGACGCCGTGGCCGGCCCCTCCCTGACGGTGACATGGGCGGCTTTCGCGGCGAGAACGCGGGGACCGGCCGGCCGGTAGCCCAACCGGGCGCTTTCGAGCGGCGAGATCATCCGTGCCATCCTTCCGGCCTCCGCGTCGGGCAACAGAAAAGAGTCGCGATTATAGGTCAGGGCCGGCTGCGGGGTCTCGTCGGCTGGGGTATCCTTCACGGTCGCGACCTCAAACGGGATTTCAAGATGTTCTCCAGACGGAAGACGGTTGGTTTTCTGATGCTCGGTGCGGCTGTCGCATCGCTCGGCTGTTCGTCCGGCAGCCCCGAGGACCCCGGTTCGGTCCCCGAGGAAGTGATCGAGCTGAACATCCTCGGCACGGCCTATCTGGGACAGTTCGACTGGGAGCCCGCGCACGAGGCATTCTCGAAGGCCGTCAAGCTGCGGCGCCGCGATCCGTTGCTGCTCACCAATCTCGGCGTCACGTTGGTCCAGCAGAACCGGCTCGCCGAAGCGGCCGAGTCGTTCAACGAAGCGCTCGCGATCGACCCCGATTTTCCCTGGGCGCACTACAATCTCGGCCTGCTGGCCAAGAACGACGGAGATTTTGCCGGCGCCGTCGGCCACTTCGAGACGGTCGCCGCCCACGACGGCGACGACCTGCACGCCCAGTACAACCTGGCCAGCGTGTTGGCCCGTCTCGACCGGCCCGAGGAGGCGGAGACGGCATTCCGTAACGCCCTGGCCCAAAACCCGACACACGTCTCGACGCTCTACGCGCTGGGGCAGTTCCTGATGCAAAACGGCCGTCAGGAAGAAGGCATCGAGCTGATCCAGGCCTCCGAGGAGATCCGCACGCGTCACGGCGGCGAGACGATCGGGATTGCCTACGGTGAGCAGGGCTTTTACGCGATGGGGATCGATTATCCGGGAGACGCGCTCGCCGCGCCGGAGGCGATCGAGGTGCGCTACGAGGCAGGCGCTTCGTTGACGGAAAAGGCGGTCGCCTGGACGCTGGCGCCCGTGGACGGAGCCACCGCGCTGATCACGACCGACGGGACGGCTCCGGCAACCCTGCGCGGGGCGTCGGCGGGCCTCGGTCCGGACGGCACGGCGTTCTACGCGCTCGCGACCGGGGATCTCGACAACGACGGAACCGTCGACCACGCCGCCCTGGGCGCGGATTTCTCCGCGCCGGCGCCGACCTCCGGGGTGTGGGTCCGGATCGGCGAGCGCGGCTGGGAGGTCGCCGATCTGCCCTGGCCGGACCAGCCGGCCGGTCCCGAGAGCATCACCCTCGTCGACAAGGACCACGACGGCGATCTCGATCTGTTCGCCTGCGGGCGTGGCGGTTGCATGATCGCGATCAACGACGGCACGGGCTCGTTCTCTTCGGACTCGGTCGCCGCAGCCGGTCTGATCACCGGCCGGTTGAGTCCTCCCGTGCAGGTGGCGTTCTCGGACCTCGACAACGATCGCGATATCGACCTCGTCGTCGCGGACACCGATGAAGTGCGCTGGTTCAGCAACCAGCGCGACGGCACCTTCGCGTCCGTCGGCCCCGAACGCGGCTTGGGTGGTGCCGGCGGCGGTCCGTTGGAGATCGTCGATCTCGACAAGAACGGCACGATGGATCTGTTGCTCGCGGGCCCCGCGGGGCTGCGTTGGCTACGGAACACGCGCGGTGGCTTCGGCGAGCCCGAGGTGCTGGCGGAAGACGCCATCGGGTCGGTCCTGATCACCGACATCGATAATGACGGATTCCTGGATCCCGTTTTTTCGACGTCGACCGGCATCGGCGTGTTGCACAACCGCGGTGCCGGCAAATGGGAACGACGGGACGAGTTGTTCGCCACGGCGGACGGGCCCGGTGAACCGCTGGAATCGTGGGACGCTGACGGCGACGGCGATCTCGATCTCGCCGTGCGCGGTCCCGGCGGCTCGGTGACGCTGTGGACCAACGTGGGCGGTAACGCTCATCGCTCGATCACGATCACGGCCGAGGGCGTGGGCGACAACAAGTTCGGCATCGGTGCCAAGGTCGAGATCCTCGCCGGTGCCTTGCGGCAGAAGTTCGAGCTCTCCCGTCCGGTGTCCCTGGTCGTCGGGTTGGGCCGGCGCGAGACCGTTCAGTCGGTGCGTTTTCTGTGGCCCAGCGGCGTGCTGCAGGACGAGGTCAACCTGCCCGTGACCGAGGTCGCGACAATCGTGCAGCTCGATCGCAAGGGAACCTCCTGTCCGCTGCTCTACGCCTGGCGTGACGGCGGCTGGCGTTTCGTAACGGACTTCCTCGGCGGCGCGGCGATCGGCTATCGGAAAGCTCCCGGTGTGTTCAGCACGCCGGACACCGACGAGATCATCCTGATCGATCAACCTCTGACCGCGGAGGACGGTTTCGTGAAGCTGCGTTTGAACAACCAGCTCGAGGAGGTGATCTGGTTCGATCAGGCCGAGCTCGTCGTCGTCGATCACCCGGCCGGGAGCGTGGTGTACCCCAACGAGCGTTTGATGCCGGCGCCGCCGTGGCCGCGTTTCGAGCTCTTCGCCTCACACGATGTCCGGCCCGTCGCCGCCGCTCTCAGCGTCGAAACCGGTGTCGCGGTGACCGGGGCGCTGCGTTCGAACGACCGCACCACCGTCGACGACTTCGATCGGCTGCCGTTCAAGGGCTATGCGGAGATGCACACCCTCGAGCTGGACCTCGGGTCGTTCGCGCGTGATCGACGCGTCGTCCTGCTGCTGGACGGCTGGATCGACTACGCGGACTCGAGCGCCAACGTGGCCGCGCTGCAGGCGGGCGCGACCCTGATCCCGCCACGGTTGAGCGTCGCCGACGGCGCGGGTGGCTGGCTCGAGGCCGCGGGACGCATGGGCTTCCCCGCCGGATTACCGAAGACGATGAGCGTCGATCTGTCGGGTCTGTTCGTCTCCGACGACCACCGCATCCGGATCGCCACCAACATGCGCATCTACTGGGACCGGGCTCGTGTGATGGTCGGCGGCGAGGCGTTGGAGGTCGACGTTCAGCGGATCCCGGTCGCCTCCGCGGAGCTGCGCTACGGCGGGTTCCCGCAGCCCACGAGCCCCGACGGGCGCAAGCCGCTGGCCTACGATCCGGAATCGGTCGCCCGGCACGGCGGGTGGAAGGCCCACGTCGGTGCCTATACGGGGTTCGGCGAGGTCGCCGCCCTGCTGCGCGACATCGACGACGCTTTCGTGACGACACGCAACGGCGACGAGATCGAGCTGCGCTTTCCCGCGCCCGCACCCCCGGCACCGGGTCGCGAGCGCACGTACCTCCTGTTCGCCGACGGCTTCGGCAAGGACATGGACCCGAATTCCGCGGCGGCCACGAATCTCGGGCCCCTGCCGTTCCACGGCATGCCGTACTACCCCTACGGCGACGAGGTGACGCCGCCGCAACGCCCGCACATCGACCAGCCTCCGATGCGCCGCGTGCTCCCGTCGGACGACGGGTTACCGGGGGCCTTACCGCAAGTGCTGGCCTCGCGTACCGACGCGCCCTAGACCGTTGGTGCGGCTCGCCGCGATCGTCCTGCCGGTGCTGCTCGTGGCGAGCTGCCAGCCGTCGAGGAACGTCGACACGATCCTGCGCGGCGCGCTCGTCTATGACGGCTCGGGCGGTGAGCCCCGGCACGCGGACATCGCCATCGACGGCGGGACCGTCGTCGCGTTCGGTTCGGCCGACGGGCTGTCCGGCAACCAGGAACTCGACCTCCACGGTTTCGCCATCGCTCCGGGATTCGTCGACATCCATTCCCACGCCGATCTGATCCTGCTGGCGGACGACGCGCGCCGGGCGGGCCTGCTCGAGGCCAAAATCCGCCAGGGAGTGACCACGATCGTCGTCGGCAACTGCGCGCTGGGCCCGGCGCCGGCGAACGAGGCGTCGAGTGAGATCCTGGCTGGTGTCAATGCCTGGATGACCCCGCACGGGGTCACCGCGGGCGCGCTGACGGTCGCGGCCTACCTCGACCGGCTTGACGCGCTCGGTGTCCCGCTCAACGTCGCGACGCTCGTCCCGCACGGACCCCTGCGGATCTCCGCAATGGGTCTGCAACCGGGACCACCGGACACCGTCCAGGCGGCCGCGATCGAGGCGGCGCTGCGTGACGGGCTCGATGCCGGGGCGTACGGGCTGTCCGTCGGGTTGATCTACCCCCCGGGGATGTACAGCGACACCGAGGAGCTGAGCGGGCTGGCGCGGATCGTGGCGGGACGCGACGCTCTGTTGACGGCGCACGTTCGCGGCTCTTCGGAGACGCTGATCGACGCGACCCAAGAGCTCATCGAGATCGCCCGCGCGACGGGCGCCCGTGTGCATCACTCGCACCTCGAAGCCGTGGGCGACACGTTCTGGCCGGGGATCGAGAAGGTGCTCGCACTGGAAGACACCGCGCGCGGCGAGGACCTCCGGATCAGCCATGACGTGTTCCCCTACACACGCGCCGCGACGATGATGTCGGCGATCTTCCCGCCGTGGAGTCTCGCCGGTGGGGTTCCCGCGTTGCTGGAGCGCCTCGAGGATTCCGCGACGCGGGAACGGATCCGGGCCGAGCTGGAAACACGCAAGCCCGAGTGGCCGCCGTGGCAAGCGGGTGGTTGGCCGCACAACCTGGTCGGCGCGGTCGGCTGGGACGGGATTTACGTCGCCAGCGTCGGGCCCGGTGGCCCCGTGGAATACGTGGGTCGGGACCTGCGATCGATCGCCGCGGAGGAGAACCGTGAGCCCTTCGACGTCGTCGCCGATTTGATGCTCTCGGAAGACGGACGCGTCGGGCAGCTCGTCGGGGAGATCTCGGGGCAGGACGGTCTGCTCACGATCCTCGCTCACCCGGCCGCCGCCGTGATCAGCGACGCCGAGGATTACGGCCGCGGGGTCCCTCACCCCGCGCACGCCGGTGCGTTCGCGCGGGCGCTGCGGCTGAACCGCGAGCACGCGCTGATGCCCGAGGCCGAGATGATCCGTCGCATGACCTCGTACCCCGCCACGATCGTCGGCATCGACACGGTCGGCCGCCTCGATCCGGGTGGTGTTGCCGATCTCGTCGTGCTCGATCCGGCGACGGTGACCGAGAGGGCCGACTGGGACTCCCCCAGGGAGTTCGCCTCGGGGATCGAAGGCGTGATGATCGGGGGTCGCTGGATCGTCTACGCGGGCGACTACCTGCCGGGCTCGAACGGGCGGGTCTTGCGCCGGCCGTCGCAGGGTGCCGTTGTGGGGGCCGCTCGTACTGAACGTACCGACCCGGAGCCCTGATCCCTTCCGGATCAGGGACGAGTCTTCTTGATCAACAACCGCTCGCCGAGTTCGACGGAGGCGAGCACGTCGACGATCCGCCGCGCGGCGTCGCCGTCCCCGTAGGGGTTGGTCATCCCGCGAAGCGACTCCCCGAACTCCTTCGAATAGGCCCGTGACAACGCCTCGGAGATCGCCTCCACGGTGGGCTCGGCGTCGAGGATGTTCGCCGCCCGCTCGCGGCCCCGCTGGCGCATGCCGACGTTGACGCAGGGCAAGGCAAGCGACGGGCTCTCCATGATCCCGCTCGACGAGTTGCCGAGCATTGCGGAAGCCGTCGAGAGCAGGCTCCAGTAACGCAGCGGGTGCAGGTTGACGAACAGGTGCGCATCGTCGCGCGCGTCGCAGAACCTGTCCGCTCGGTTGTGCAGCTCGCGGCTCCCGGCATCCGCGTTGGGGAAACAGATAACGATCTGCCCTCGGTGACGCTCCAGCGCGCCGAACAGCGCGTCGGTCTCGTAGAGCGTGTCCCGGGCCAACGTGACCGGGTGGTAGGCCACGACCAGCGGATCGTCGAGCGAGATTCCGAGCGCCTCCTCCAAAGCACCCTTCGGAATGCGTTCGTTGCGCGTCAGGTGATCGATCGAAGGGGCCCCCGTGCGGTGGACCCGCCAGGGCTCTTCCCCCATCGCGATCACGCGGCGCTTCGCCGTTTCCGTCGGCGTGAAGTGCAGGTGGCTCATCTTCGTCAAAGCGTTGCGTACCGCATCGTCGATCGCACCCTCCGAGACCTCGCCGCCTTCGATGTGGGCGATCGGGATGCGCAACGCGAGCGCCACCGACGCGGGTGCCAGCATCTCGTAGCGATCGGCGATCAGTAGCAGGATGTCCGGGCGTAGACGGCCGAGGACCTCGGCGAGCCCCAGCGTGGCGACGCCGATCGTCTTCGCCATCCCCACGTCGGTATCGGAGCTGAGCAGGCATTCGACGCGCTCATCGACGGTGAAGCCGTCGTTCTCTATCTCGCCAACCGCGGCACCGAACTCTTCGGCAAGCTGCGCCCCGGTGGCGATCAACTTCAAATCGACCCCCGGGTGTTCCCTCAGGTCGTGTAGCACCCAGTAGAGGTGGCTGTAGTCGGCGCGTGACGTGGTCACGACTGTGATGTGACGTTGCACTTCGGTACGGCTCCCTGCTGGCGCGAAATCGGGGCTTTTCTGTTTTGACGGATCAAAATGAGACCGCCGAAACATCATAGCGTGTTGGAGAATTTGAGCTATACTCCCGCGTCTTTCTTATCCGCGGAGGATCTCACCCCGATGTCCAAGCCCAAGTTCCGCGTCCCCCACACCCTCGTCCTGCTCGTCGGGATGATCCTGCTCGCCCAGGTGCTGTCCTATGTTCTCCCGCAGGGCGAGTTCGAACGCGCGACGGCGATGGTCGGCGGAAGTGAGCGCGAGGTCGTGGTACCCGACTCCTTTGCGCCGGCCGAGCAGCGGGTGAGCTTGCGGATCTGGCATGCGTTGACGGCGATCCCTCGGGGATTTGCGGACGCTCAGGACGTCATCTTCTTCGTGTTCATCGTCGGGGGCGCGTTCGGCGTGTTCCGCGCCACCGGAGCCGCCGATGCCCTGATCGGTTCGGTGCTGCGGCACATGGGTACCCGGCCCACGGCTTTGATCATCAGCGGTATCGCACTCTTCATGGTCGGATCGAGCACGATCGGCATGGCCGAAGAGTACCTGCCGTTCGTCCCCATACTCATCACGTTGTGCATTGCTCTGGGCTATGACGCGGTCACCGCGGTGGCCATCATGACCGTCGGTTATGCCATCGGATACGGCACGGCGGTAATCAATCCCTTCACCGTGATCATCGCGCAGAACGTCGCGGGGATCGAACCTTCGTCGGGGATGGCTTTTCGTGTCGTCCTCGGCGTCGTCTTCCTCGTGGTCGGGGTCCATCACGTCTTGAAGTACGCCAACAAGGTGAAGGCCAACCCGGCGGCGAGCCTGGTCGCCGATATCGAACCGGACGCCTCCACCACGGAGGTCCACGATGTCCGGATGGAGCCCCGGCACGTGGTCGCACTCGTCGCGATCATCGCGACCATCGGTCTGCTCGTCTGGGGCATCAAGGTCCACGGGTGGTACATGGAAGCCATGGGCGCCATTTTTCTCGCACTCACCATCCTGCTCGGAGCGCTCGGGGGTCTCGGCCTCGACGGGACCGCGAAGAAGTTCTGCTCGGGTGCGGCCGAGTTCACCAGCATGGCCTTGCTGATCGGGTTCGCCCGCACGATCAAGACGGTGCTCGATGACGGCCAGATCATCGACACGATCATCCACGGGATCTCGGGTCCGCTGCAATCGGCCGGAGCCTACGCCTCCGCCGTCGGGATGTATTTCGTCCAGTCGGCCTGCAACCTGTTCATCCCGTCCGGCAGCGGTCAGGCCTACGTCACGATGCCTCTGATGGCACCGCTGGCCGATCTGTCCGGCGTGTCACGCCAGGTCGCCGTCCTTGCCTACCAGTTCGGCGACGGGTTCACGAACATCCTCGTCCCGACCAATGCGGTGTTGATCGGCATCCTCACGCTGGCGAAGATCCCTTACGAACGCTGGTTGCGGTTCATCCTGCCGTTCATGATCAAGGTCTGGATCGTCGGCTCGCTTGCGCTCGTCGTCGCGGTCGCCATCGGCTACGAATAAGAAAAGGGCCGCAGCCTTCGCCGCGACCCTTGCACATCAGAAGCTCGCTCGTCGTTATCGACGACCGCCGTAGCCCCTCCGCGTCGGAGGCGGAGGCGTCGAGCGAGTATCGGTCACCGGCACGTTGTGCACGGAAACCGGGTTCTCACCGTTGAACTGGATCATGTCGCTTTTGTCGTAGATGCAGCGTGCCTTCGAGCTGGGATCGCACGGCGGCATGTCGTAAGCGTTGATCCGTGTGCGGTTGTCGACGTGGTCCGCGGTGCTGTTGAACGCCTCTTGCCAGGTCTTGTCGACGGCCGTGTCCATGAACTTGACCGCGTAGTGGCGTGCCGAGGTCTCGACGAAGACGAACCCCTCGGGGGCGCGCAGCGTCGGCGGCGAGAAGGCCAGCCGGACCACCGTGGCGGTTTCGATCGCTTCCCCACCCTTCAGGGCCGGGTGGAAACGCCACCTCTTGACGGCATCCGTCGCGGCTTGCTCGAAGCCCATGTCCGGGACGCTCGTATTGAGGACGTGGACGTCACCGACCTTGCCGGTGTCGAGCACCTGCAGCGACACGACGACTTCGGCATGGAGACCGGAGACCCTCGCGGTGGCCGGGTAGTACGGCTGTAACTGCGAGCCTCGTTTGACCTCGGCCAGCGTCACACCGTCAACGACAGTCCGGTCCAGTGGGGCCTTCTTCTTGGCAAGCGCTGGAGTCATTGTCAACGCCACGAAGAGCGTCGCCAGAAGCGCCAATTTGAATAAGTTGCGCATCGTACTCCTCCTCCTCCTGAACGGTCCCCTCAACTCCGATCGAGTTTTATCTCCGCGTTCGATGATCAAGGTGTATCGCGTCCCGCGATCGGGGTCAACCCTCGGCCGGGCGATTCGAACGAGGATCGCGGCCCCCCACCATCGCATCGAGAAAAGCCCGGAAAGTGGCACGAAACGGACTCCACCGCTTACCATGGGTGCGACGGGAATGGGGACACCCCCATGGAACGAAACGGAGAAACCGTGATCTGGAGCGATCCCAAGGTCAAGCACAGAGTCCGCACGGCGGGCATCTGGGCCGCCCTCCTCGTCGCGTACATCCTCATCGGGATCGATGACTGGGGCCGTGATTGGGTCGAGCACGAAGCCACGCTGCGGTTCGAACCGCAACAGCCCCGCGTCGCCCGGTTGCTCGCCGCGCCTCCCGGTCACCCCAATCACGTGTCGATATCCGAGTGGTCCGCCGCGGTGCAGTGGGCGGGCAAACGGATCAAGAATCTGGACTTCGCGGGTGAAGCCGCGGACGACGACACGCTGATCCTCAAGTTCGTCCGGACCCATCGGCTGCTCCGTCTACGGGATGACCTGACGGTGAAAGTGACCCGCGTCGGATCGGAGCAACGGATCGAAACCCATGCGAAAGCCCGCCTCGGGATTGCCGACCTCGGCCGCAATCCCAAGACCATCCGTCGGTTGTACGCCGAGCTCGAGGACGTGCTGGCCGAATCCAACCTGGTCTCGGCGATCGGTTTGTAGACGTGAAGGCCTGGATCGTCATCGGATTGCTCCTGGCCGCCGGCATTCCGGCTCACGCGCAGCACGACGACGACGACGACACGCGGGACTACGAGGAACAGGACCGTCGCTACCTCGAACGGTTGCAGTCCACACAGCAGAAGAGCATCGGGCCCGCGGCGATCGTCGATCCGTCCGCCGCGTTCCTGGAGGTTGCCGAGAGACTGGTCCGCGACCGTAACTACAGCTCGGCGCGAACGGCGCGGTACTTCGTGCAGTCGGATGACCCACGGCTCGACGCCCGGGCCACGGCGGAGCTCCTCGAGGCGTTTCGCGACTACTTCGACGCCTTTTGGGACGGGCGCATCGAGCTCGGGTCGTATGACAAACAGTCGCGCGTTTTCCTTCTTTACTCCTTCTACAAGTACAACCAACTCCTCACCGGAGACTTCCGCTTCAGCGTGCAACGGCCGCAGGGTCACTACGGCTCGCTCTACGATGCGATCAGCCTGCACTCCGACGCCGACGGCGGGCCCGGGGGGACACCCGACGCGCTGATCCACGAAGCGACGCATCAGCTCGTGGACCAACGGATCTTCGGCGGCCGGCCCCCTGCGGTCTACTGGCTCACCGAGGGGTTGGCCAGCTACTTCGGTTACACGTTCCTGGACGCCGAGGCAGGCTTCCAGGAGGGCCAGGTCGGCGGCAAGTCGGTCGCGATCTTCAACGGTCTGCGCGAGCAAACGGGTCAGGAAGCCAGGCGGCTGCTCAAGGAAACGGGCAAGGGGTTCAAGGCCTACGCCAAGACGCGCGACGATCCACTCGTCGCCGAGCTGCTGGCGATCGATACGCCCGGCGTTTTTTACGGCGAAGACCGGGAGCTGAACTACACCGCCTCCTGGTTGCTGGTGCACCTGCTGTTCCACGCCGAGGAGGGCCGCTTCGAAGACGGCTTCCTCCGTTACCTCCGCCGCGCAGCCACCGGTGACGCTGCACCCTCCGTCCTCTACGACGAGATCGGCCTGGACGCCGCCACGCTGCAGACGGCGCTCGAGCGCCACGCCAAGACGCTCAAGGCACGCTAGCGCCGAATCCGCTATCGTCTTTCTCTTTCGCGCGCCCGCTTTCCGGCGCGCTCCCGGTTGAGCCATGTTGCGCCCCGCACGCGAAGAGCTCCGATCCCTGTTGGTGTTGACCGTTCCCGTGGTCATCGCCGAGCTCGGCTGGGTCGCGATGGGTGTCGTCGACACGCTGATGGTCGGCCGGCTCGGCGACTATGCCATCGGATCCGTCGGTGTCGGCCGGGCTCTGTTCTTCTGCGTCGCGGTCTTCGGGATCGGTCTGCTGCTCGGCCTCGACACGGTGATTGCGAATTCCTTCGGCGCCGGGAACCTGGAGCGCTGCCGATCCGCACTGTGGCACGGCGTGATCCTCGCCGCCGTCATCTCCGTTCCGCTGACGTTGTTGATCCGCTTGTTGGCGCGCGGGCTCGGCGGTTGGGGGGTCGACCCGAACGTCCTCGGCCCGACCGTGGCGTACACCAAGGTGGTCGCCTGGTCGGTGCTCCCGATGCTCCTGTACTCCGCGGTGCGGCGCTACCTGCAGGCCATGGATCGAGTCGTCCCGGTGATGGTGGCCCTCGTCTCCGCCAACGCCGTCAACGTCCTGGCCAACTGGGTCCTGATTTTCGGCAATCTCGGCGCACCTCCGATGGGTGTACGCGGCGCCGCCTGGGCGACCGTCATCTCGATGGCCTACATGGCGCTGTTTCTGGGGATCGCGGCATGGTGGCACGCGGCGAGGCTCGACCTGTCGTCGCCGTTCCGTTGGGCCGTCGAGCGCGCGATGGTCGCGCGGTTGCTGACGCTCGGTCTGCCCGCGGCTTTTCAGTTGTTGCTCGAGGTCGGCGTCTTCTGCCTGGCGACGGTCCTGGCAGGACGGCTGGAGCCGGCCGCCCTGGCGGCGCACCAGATAGCGATCAACGTCGCGAGCACGACCTACATGGTGCCGCTCGGCATCTCGCAAGCGACCTGCGTACGGGTCGGCCACAAGCTCGGTGGCGGCGATCCGGCCGCGGCACGCCGTGTCGGCTGGATGGGGATCGGACTCTCGTCGACGTTCATGTCGCTCGCGGCGGTAGCGTTCATCGCGTTCCCGCGGTTCTTCATCTCCTTGTGGGAAGCAAGTCCGCGGGCGGTCTCGGTCGGGGTGACGCTGTTTATCGCGGCGGCCGTCTTCCAGCTGTTCGACGGGCTTCAGGTGACGGCAATCGGCGCGCTCCGCGGTCTGGGAGACACCCGCTCCGCGTTGTACTGGAACTTCATCGGTTACTGGTTGATCGCGTTGCCGATCGGCTACGGCCTGTGTTTCCCCTACGGTCTGGGCGCGCTCGGTCTGTGGATCGGATTCTGCGCCGGGCTGATGGTCTGCGGGGTCGCCTTGGTCCGCCGCTGGGCTATCGCCTCCCGCATGACCCGTTGATCTCGGCTACATCGCTGCCAGGGCCGCCCGCATCGCGTCGAGCGTCCGCTCGATCTCGGCCGGGCCGATGTTCCCCATGTGGCCGACACGGAAGGCTTTGCCCGCAATCGGGCCGAGCGCTCCCGCGACGACCACGCCGCGTGACGCCATCGCCCCGCGGAACGCCGCATCGTCGACACCGTCGCGATGCATCACCACCGACAGGGTGTTCGCACGACAGGAGGCGTCGGTGAACAGCTCGAGTCCCAGCCGTTCGATCCCCGCACGCATCCGAGTGGCGAGCTCTTGGTGACGCGAGAGCCGCGTATCGAGCCCTTCTTCGAGCACCAGCGCGAGGGCTTCGTTGAGCGCCAGGATCTCGTTGACGGGCGGCGTGGAGAAGTACTTTGAAGGATCGTCCATGATCGGGAGCCAACGTAACCAGTCACCGCTGTAGGCGGCGACCGTCTTGCGCGACCGACGCGCGTCGAGGGCGCGGGCCGAAACGGCGAGGATGGCGAGCCCGGGTGGAGCGCCGAATGCCTTCTGCGCACCCGTCAACAACACGTCGAGACTCCAGTCGTCGAAGCGCTCGTCGATGCCGGCGGTCGCGCAGACGCCGTCCAGGATGACGTGCTCGTCCCGGCCCTTCAGCGCGGCCGCGTACTCCGCCATCGGAGCCTCGGTTCCGGTCGACGTATCCACGTGGGTCACCGTGACCGCGTCGTAGCCCCGCCCATCGAGACGCGCGGCCAGCTCGTCGGCGCCGACGGCGCGACCCCACTCCGATCGCAACACTTCGCATTCGATCCCATAGGACCCGGCGATCTGCTCCCAACGATCGCCGAAGAACCCGTGCGAAACGGCGAGCAACCGCCCGCCCGGCGGGACGAGGTTCACCAGCGCCATCTCCATGGCGAAGGTCCCGCTCCCCGAGACGATGAACGGTTGCGCCGCTTCGCTGCGCGCGATCCGGCGCCAGCGATCGAGGCTCTCGCGATAGGCCTCGACGAAAGCCGGGTACTGGTGCGAGACCGTCGGCCGGGCAAGCGTTCGGAGGATGCGTTCGTGGACCGGAGTCGGGCCGGGTATCATGGTCAAGACAGGATTCGACATGTCGAACACCAACCTCCACGGCGCTGAGTGTCGCCGGCCCCATCTTAGCGCCCTTCTCGCCGTTCTTCTCGTCGGGCTCCTCGTCGCACCGTCGGTCGGTGGCGTCTCGGACAGCCCGTGGCAGCGCTGGAAGTCGATCCGGCTCAAGGTCAAGTCGATGCCGTTGCTGTCGGGCCGGGTGTGGATGCACTTGAACCCGGACGGCGATCATCTGCTGCTCGAAACGGAAACGACGGCCAAGTTCTTCGGCGCGCGCGTCAGCACCACGTGGACGAAATCGGTGCTGGATCCCGAGACGGGGCTGCCCAAGAGCTATGTGAGCTGGAATTCGAAACGCGCGCGCCGCTTCACGTTCGACGAATCAGGGTACCTGTTCGAACGCCTTCGCCCGGACGCGGACGAACGCGCGCCGTCCACCGAGTGGTCGGCCAAGACCAGCGACCGTTTCGAGTACCCGCTCGATGCCGACGGCCGACCGCTACCGGTCTACGATCACTACGGTATGTTGCTGCAGCTGCGGAACAGCGACCTGGCCGCGGTCGGGGACGAGGTCGTGGTACACGTGGCGACCTCCGACGGCCCGACGCCCTATCGCATCCGGGTCGCCGAGCTGCGCGCCGGCGAGGTGCGGTACTCGACCCTGCCGGACGGCCAGAAGCGTTCGACGATCGTGAAGCAGATGCGTCTCGAAGTCGTGCCCGCCGATCCCGAGAAGGCGGAGGAGGGCTTCCTGAACATGAAGGGCGAGACCGAGCTCTGGGTGGAAGCCCGTTCGAAGACTCTGCTGCGGATCGGCGGACGCGCGCCGAAGATCGGGAAGATCGCCCTAGTGCTCGACGAGATGGGATGACAGGAAACCGTCCGGGAGTGTAAGGGGCCGCCGGTCGACCTCCGGCGATCGCCGTATATTTCGTTTTTGCGGGGAATGCGATGAGCGCGGCGACGAGGCGGGTAGTTGGTTTCCTGATCGCGCTGCTTGTCGTCCCCGCGATCGCCGCCGGCGATCCCGTTTTCGAGGTCGCCGAGATCCGCCGGGACCATCTGCAGGTGACCTGGGATCGCGACGCGCTGCGCGACCTGGCGCGCGGATCCGGCGTCCGGACGATCCGCGGCTTCCCGCTCGCCTCGGGGACTCACGTCGATCTGCTCGTCGAGCCTTTTCGCGTCACGGGCCCCGGAACGCGCTTCGTGCTCGGATGGCGCGGTGGGGAGGATGTGCCGATCGACTTCGACCCGTCGACGATCTCGATGTTCCGCGGCCGTGTTGCCGGCCGCCCGGGGTCCCACGTCTTCCTCGCGTTCTCGGACATCCGGTCGACGGGACGGGTGGATCTCGGCGGTGGGGCGGCGAGCTACCGCGTGGCGAGCGCGGACCTACCGAGCACGATCACGGTGTTCCCGACGGTGGCGTCGCCCGCTTTGCCACCCGACGTTCCGTTGTGCGGGACCGCGCCGACGCCGGCGACGGAACCACCGGAGACTCCGCTTCGGGGGGTCGTCACGCCGGTCAAGGGACTGCGCCACCTCGAGCTCGCGGTGGAGACCGATCACGAGTTCTACCGGCTGTTCGACAGCTCGATGGCCGCGTCGACCTACGTGACGATGCTCTACGGCGAGGTGTCGGACATCTTCTTGCGGGACGTCGACACTTGGATCGAGCTGACCTACGTCCGGCTGTGGAACGGCCCGGACGACCTGTTCAACGACGTGGATCCCACACCGCTCCCCGATTTTCAGAACTACTGGAACACGAACATGGGGTTCGTCCAGCGCGACCTCGCCCAGCTGGTGTCCGGGCGCCGCGATTATCCGTTCGGAGGACAGGCCTACCTCAACGGTGCCTGCGCCTCGACCGGTTACTCCGTCGTCGGGTACGCAATGGGCTTCTTCCCCGATCCCGCTCGCCCGAGTCCCTACCACTACGACATCGGAGTCACCGCCCATGAGATCGGTCACAACGTCGGCACCGGTCACACGCACGAGTCGCCCAACAACATCGACGACTGTGCGGACGTCACCAGCAATCCGCAACGAGGCACGATCATGAGTTACTGCAGCCAGCTATGGAGCGGCGGCAACGCGAACTGGGATCTCTACTTTCACAGCCGCATCCAGCAGAACATCGACGCGTTCATCGCCTCGGCGAGCTGTATCCCGGCCGACTGCAACCGCAACGCCGTTGCCGACGACCTGGACATTCAGTTCGGGACGAGCATGGACATCGACCTCAACGGGGTCCCCGACGACTGCGAGGACTGCAACGCCAACATGGTCCTCGACGATGCCGACATCGTGGCCGCGACCAGCGCCGACCTGAACGTCAACGGCATCCCCGATGAGTGCGAGCCCGACTGCAACGGCAACACCGTCCCGGACGACAAGGACATCGCGGACGGCACGAGCCTGGATCTGCACGGAAACGACATCCCCGACGAGTGCGAGGCGGACTGCGACACCGATGGGAACCCGGACTTCGATGAGATCCAGAACGACATGCCGCTCGACATCGACCGTGACGCGGTGCTCGACGCCTGCCAGGATTGCGACAATGACGGGACGATCGATCTGGTCGAATTGAACCAGGCGCACTTCGTCTGGATGACCAGCGGTCTGATCGGCTCGGACCTGCGCCAGTTCCACGCATTCACCGGCGTGCGCACGGCGATCTCCTCGGGGACGACCGTTCAGGAGGGGTTCGATCTGATCGTCACGCCGGCCGGTAGCGTGTTGGTGACGAGCCACGGGGACGACCGGATCCTGGAGTTCGATCTCGACGGGAACTATCTCGGTGATCTGGTATCCAGCGGCGCGGGTGGCCTCGACGGCCCGGCGGGTCTCGTCATCGCGCCCGGTCAGGGAACGCTGCTGGTCGCCAGCAGCGCCACGCACGAGGTGCTGGCTTACGCGTTGTCGACCGGCGCGTTTCAGTCCGCCTTCGTGAGCGCCGGGTCCGGCGGTCTGAGCGGACCGTTCGGCCTCACGTTCGGGCCCGACGGCAACCTGTATGTCACGAGCGACAACGGCTCCGTCTTGAAGTACGACGGGTCGACCGGTGCCTACCTCGCCGATTTCGTCCCGGCCGCGGCGAACGGCGGGCTCGATCAACCACGCGGATTGACATTCAAGCCCGACGGCAACCTCGTCGTGGCCAGCTACGGCACCGATCAGGTGTTGCATTTCAATGGAAACGATGGCACTCCGCTTGGTGAGTGGGCGCTCGCGGGCGGATCCGTCGGCATCACGCAAACCAGTCCGTGGGGCGTGCGCGTCGGCCCGAACGGCAATGTCTTCGTTTCGCGGACCGGCTCCAATTACGGGTCCGGTGGCGGTGGTCACGACGACCAGGACAACCTCAAGGGATACGTCGACCATGACGACCAGGCCCCCGGCCCGGCGGAACTGCACCTGAGCAACGCGCAGATCTACGAGTTCGATATCCGCAACGGCAATTTCCTACGTACGTACGTCGGCGGTAACGACCACGGGCAACTTTTCTCGACGGGTTTCGACTTCGTTCCGGGCTGGACGGTCGACTGCAACGTGACCCACCTGCAAGACGACTGCGACCTGTCGATGGGCACGAGCATCGATGCCGACATGTCCGGTGTCCCGGACGAATGCGAGATCGACTGCAACGGTAACGGTGTCCCCGATCGGTTCGACCTGATCCCGATGGGTGGCAGCCGCGATTGCAATCACAACCGTGTCCCCGACGAGTGCGATCTGACGACAGGTACCTCCGTCGACTGCGACGCGAACGGGATTCCCGACGAATGCGAGCCCGACTGCAATTTGAACGGGGTCACGGACGAGTGCGACCTGCTGTTCGGGACCAGCGTCGACTGCGACGCCAACGGGGTACCCGACGATTGCGAGATCTACGACGATCTGGAAACGGACACCGGCTGGGTCGTGGGGGCGTTCAGCGATACCGCTACCGGGGGGATTTGGACGCGCGTGGATCCGATCGGAACGATTGCCCAGCCCGAGGACGACCATACGCCGACGCCGGGGAATACCTGCTTCGTGACCGGCCAGGGCGTGGCCGGTGGGGATCCCAACGCGGCCGACATCGACGGCGGCGCCACGACCCTCACCAGTCCTCCGATCAACGTCGCGTCGGACCCCGATGCGGCGATCGGTTACTGGCGCTGGTTCTCCAACGATGCGGGTGCGGCGCCCGGTGAGGACCCGTTGACCGTCAGCATCTCCAACGACGGCGGGCAGAACTGGGTCCCGGTCGAGATCATAGGACGGACCATGCCCATCTCGGGAAGCTGGCAGCATCACGGCTTTCGCGTCTCCGATCTGGTCGCTCCGACGGGCGACGTGCGTCTGAGGTTCGTCGCCGAGGACTCGTTCAACCCTTCGCTCGTCGAGGCGGCGATCGACGACATCACGGTCAGCCGGATCTGTTGCCCGCCGAACGCTCCGGCCGAGGTGGCCGGGCTCGCCCTGGCGCGCATCTCCGGGACGACGCAGCTGCGCTGGGCCACGCAAGGCGCAGGGATGATCTACGACGTGATCCGCGGCTCGCTGTCGGACCTGCGAACCGGCGGCACGATCGAAGACGCGCAGTGCGCCGTAGCCGACCGGGCCGGTGTGGCGTGGGACGACCCCGCGGTGGATCCGTTTTCCGGAGAGGCGGACTACTTTCTCGTCCGCGCCGAGGACTCCTGCCAGGCGGGTGTCCAGGGGGACTACGGCGAATCCAGCGGCGGCGGGGCTCGAATTCCGCTGGCCGACTGTCCCTGAACGGGTCGCGCGGGCCCGGCGAGCCGTTACGCCGTCCAAAGCCCGACGACCCGCCGCCGGGTTGCCCCGCGCGATCGGCGGCCTACGTTATCCACAGGGGGGATGAGGTGAAGGAGAAACGCCATGCGTCTTCGAGCCCGATCCCTGATCTCGCTGGCGGCCGGCGTCCTCGTCGGGCTGCTTTGCGTTAGCGTTGCCGACGCTCACCGGCGCCCGCGCCCTCACAAGCACACGCCGACGACCGCCGTGATCGTCGTGGGCAAGCCAAGACCGGCCCACCGCGTCGTCGTCGTCAAC